>JBEQTH010000045.1:0-144886 GCA_040348785.1 Myxococcales bacterium
CCCGGGCATTGCCGACGCTACTCGGCCTCGTCGCGGATCCCTTGTACGCAAGTGAAGCCGTGCGCGCGCTCGGTCGCCTTGGCGATTCGAGCGCGGTGCCGATGCTGATCGAGCACTTGAGCCGCTCGCCCGCGAGCTTGGTGTGCGCCATCGCGCTCGCGCTGGAGTCCATTCACGAAGTCTCCGAACGGCGCTTCGGCACGGGCATCGCCGTGGAGCGCGCGCTGCTCGCTTCGCCAAAAGTCGCGGAGGTCCGGCGTCAGTTGGCGCTGGCCTTGAAGCGGGCGGACCCGAGCGAACAATCGGCGCTCGGTCGCACCTTGGCTTGGGTCGGCGAAGAAAGCACCGTGCCGGCGTTGTTGGATCTGCTGCGCGCCCCAAGCGATGTGGCAAAAGTCGCGGCCGCGTCGCTCAAGCGTTTGGGCGCGGTTGCGGAGCCCCAGCTCGTGCTCGCGCTGCGCGCGGCGGGCACGGAGCTGCGGCGTGTGCTGATCCCGATTTTGAACGGCAAACGCGCCGCGCGCGACGAGCTCATGGCCTGCCTCGGCGACGAAGATCCGACCGTGCGCGCGCTGGCCTGCGACGCCCTAGCGCGCACGTCCGATCCCGCCGCCGTGCCCTCGATCTTCGGGCTCTTGTGCGATCCCGACGCGCGAGTCGCACAAGCGGCCCTGGGCGCCATTCAATCGCTCGGCAGCGGCGAAACCAAACGCTTGGCACTCGAAGCGGCGCGCTCGGGTGATCTGCGGCTGCGCCGCGCCGCGCTGCGCGTAATCGGCTACTTCGGCTATCCCGAGGGCCTCGACGCGCTCACCGAAGGCTCGCTGTCGAGCGATGAGAAGCTGCGCGACGCGGCGATCTCGGGGCTACCGTTCATCGAAGGGCCAGAGGCGGTGAGCGTGCTCTTGACCGCATCGCGCCATGAGTCACCGCGCACGCGCATCGCCGCAGTGCGCGCCCTCGGCCACACTACGGGTGAGCCCGGAGTACGCGAGCGGCTGCGCCTCGCGCTCACTGATTCCGACGCCTGGGTGCGCTACTACGCCTGCCAATCTTTGGGCCGCCTGCACGACGATCCCTCTACCGAAGCGATCGCCGCCTTGCTCAGTGATGAATTCGGTCAAGTGCGTGTCGCCGCCGTCGAGGCCCTGGCCCACCTCCGCGGGCCGGATGCATTCAGCGTGCTGAGCGGCGTGCTTGCCTCCGAGGACGTGGATCTCTATCGCGCGGCACTGGTTGCGCTCGGTCTTTCCAAACGCGCCGAGGCGCTCCCGTACCTGTTGAACGCGCTTTCCTCGGCGGACACTGCAACTCGCCTGGTCGCGCTCTCCGCTCTGGCCGAGCTCGGCGCACCTGCCGCGCTGCCCGCAATCGCTCGAGCCACCCGTGACTCCGACGAGGGCGTGCGCGTAGCCGCCACCGGCTTTCTGGCGACGCACGTCGACCCCCGGGCAACCTCGGAGCTCATCCAGCTCCTGATCGACGACCCGAGCCGCCAGGACTTGGTGCGCGCACTGGCCCGGGTACAACCGGGGCGCGCGGCGGTAATCGCAGCGGCGCTGAGCGGCGCCGACGACGCGCTGGCCACCGCGCTCGTTGCCGCCCTGGCGCGCTCGCAGAGCGACGGGGCCCTGCTCGAGATCCGAAGTGCGCTGCAATCGCCCAACGACGCAGCCCGCCGGGCCGCCGCCTCGGCCCTGATTGGCATGCAAGACACCGACAGCAACCCGGCCCTGGAACGCGCGGCCCTCAGCGATGCCGACGCGGAAGTGCGGCGGATCTGCGGGACAGTGTTGGTCCGATGAGCTTGAGTCTGCCGCTTTCGCCCCAAGTGTTCGCGATCCTCAGCGCGCTGGTCGAGGAGCGAACCGGGCTGCACTACGATCTGCACGAGCGAGAGCTGCTCGCTGATCGGGTTTCGGCCCGCGCAATAGAGTGCGGCTTCGACTCACTCCTCGATTACTACTACTTCCTGCGTTACGACCCGTCCGCTGAGCTGGAAATGGCGGCCCTTTCCGAGGCCCTGGTCGTCAATGAAACCTACTTTTTCAGGGAATTGCCCGCGCTCAAGCTGATCGCGGAGCAATTCGTGCCCGAGCTGCTCGCGGCAGGCGTAGAGCCGCGCTTGTGGTGCGCAGCAAGCTCGACCGGCGAAGAGCCGCTCACGCTCGCCATGCTGCTCGATGAGGCGGGCTTGCTGGACCGAGTGAAGCTGGTCGCCAGCGACATTAGTGGGCGAGCCTTGGCACACGCCAAGGCTGGGCTGTACCGGCGCCGCTCACTGCGCGCGCTGCCCAGCGGTGCGATCGGTCGCTGGCTCAAAGGCAACGAAGACGGCATGCGAGTTGCACCCCACCTGATCCAGGCGGTGGACTGGGTGCACGTGAATTTGATCGACGAAGATCGAGTGGCAAAGCTCGGGCAGTTCGACGCGATTTTATGCAGAAATGTGCTGATTTACTTTCGAGATCAAACCATCCAAGGGGTCATTGACCGGCTCTGGCGGCGGCTGAATCCGAACGGCTACTTGTTCGTCGGCACCTCCGAATCACTGTTACGCTTCGATGTTCCCTTCTCCTGTGAAGAGCAGCGCGGCTGTTTCTATTACCGAAAGCAGCCCAAATGACGATTCGTGTCCTCGTCGTCGATGACTCGGCGTTCGCTCGCAAGGTCGTCCGCGAAAGCCTGCAGACCAGCGCTTTGATCGAGGTCGTTGGCATGGCTCGCGACGGGATCGATGCGCTGGAGAAGATTGCCGCGCTGGATCCCGACGTGATTACGCTCGATCTGGTGATGCCGAACCTGGACGGGCTCGGGGTGCTCGCCGCCTTGAGCGCCGAGCTGCGCTCCCGCGTCGTGATCGTGAGCATGGCCGACGGCGAAAGCGACATCGGCGTGGCAGCTTTGGCGTACGGCGTCTTCGATCTGGTTCACAAGCCGACCGCCCTGGCCGTGGCAAGCCTGCAGGAAATCGCGGACGAGCTCGTGACCAAGGTACATTTGGCCGCAGCCCAGCGGCGCAGTCGAACCCCGCCGCCGCTAACCGCCCTGCCCCTACCCTTGCCTCGCTCGCCCTCCGATCGCGTGGTGCTGATCGGCACCTCCACGGGTGGCCCCCAAGCCTTGGGCCGCGTGCTCAAGGAGTTGCCCGCGAATTTTCCGGCGCCGATCGTGATGGTGCTCCACATCCCCGTGGGCTACACGGGGCCGCTCGCCGAGCGCTTGAACGGCGAGTGCGCAATCGACGTCGCCGAGGCTCGAGAAGGCATGCAGCTACGTCCGGGCCTGGCGATTCTGGCACAGGCCGGCATGCATTTGCGCTTAGTCGGCTCGGGCAACGACATCCGCGTCCACCTCGACCCGGAACCTCGCACCGCGGTTCACCGCCCCTCGGTCGACGTGTTGTTCCAGAGTGCGGCCGAATGTCTCGGGGCTCGTGCGCTGGCCGTCGTGCTCACTGGCATGGGTGACGACGGCCTGCTCGGGTCGCGCGCGATCCACGCCGCGCACGGCCAAATCCTGACCGAGGGCGAGAGCTCGTGCGTCGTGTACGGCATGCCGCGCGTGGTGACCGAAGCCGGCCTATCCTCCGCCGAAGTGCATCTCTCACGCATGGTCGCCGAGATCAGCATCCGGCTCTGAAGCGCGCCGCTCGGCGTGGGGCGCCCCCGCCCCGGTCCGTGAAATCGAGGGCGGCATGCGGGTCGCGGTGAGCCGCTGCGCCCGGCTCCGAGCGCAGTGATCAGAAGCGCAACTTCTGGGCATAGGGGTTTCCGATTCGGCGATGCCCCAGAATTTTTCTCCGAGACTCGATGAAGGTTTGCATTCATCGGGAGAATGCAGCCGCAAAAGATTGCGGCACGCAGACTCGAATGGATATCGCGCGCTCATTGCGCGCACGCCCTGTCGCACGCAGCCGCGCACGAACCGTGAACAACTAACGAGCACATCATTGCGCGAGCGCAATTTGACACCGACAACGAAGCACGAAATGCGATTTACAGCGCACTTCTGCAGATGCGGGAACGATGGCACTCCACTTGCTCTTTCAATCATGAAGCTCGCTCGCGAATCATTTCGAGCGAGACGAGATATCCCGACAAGATCCGAGAGCAACGCACAATAACGTCCGGGCACTTCGTTTCGCGCGCATTGCCAGTGAAGCGTCGAATCGAAACGTGATTCTCGGCAACGGGTCGATATCCCATCGGCCATTGGTATTGGTCATTAGCCTTTTGCTTCATTCGAGAGGAACGCAGATGTCGCCGTCGAAGCCAATTCGATTTACTCGCCAAGTCTTCTGCGCAGCGTTGCTCGTGCTCGCCAGCGCGCTTTCGCAACGGGCCCTCGCTGACGGCGCCGCACCGTTGGAGGTGACGGCAAAGCTGGTCGAAATCCCCTCTAAAATGCCTCCCGACGACTTGTACGATTACGCGTACGTGATGCGCTATCAGGTGCAGGGCGGCCCGCTCGACAAACAGTTCTTACTCATCGCGCACTACAAGCCGCTTCAGCCCCGCTCCAAAATCAAAGACAAGATGAAGAGCCAGGTCTCCGGAAAAGTGAAAAGCTTCAGCACGGGGGATGTGCACAAGCTCAAATTATCCGCGGATCTAAAGGCGATCTGGAAAGGTCCCCTGGTCGACGAGTATGCCGCAACGGATCGTAAGTCGACGCGCTATTGGTGTCTCCAGGCAGACCCGGCTTGACCGGCTCGGGCTTCAGTCGAGTGAATCCGAAACCAAGTAGCCGGGTTGGTGCCCGGGTCGTCGCGGCCGCATTGCTCGCCGCAGCGCTGTACCCCGTCGTCGCCGAGCAGCGGGCTTCGTCACGTGTCGCAAGCGCGCTGCGTCGCGCGCGTGCCGCAACGAGCGGAGGCGGCACAGGGGCCCTGCCACGGGCGCTCTCGGTCCGCGTGCAGCGCCTGAACGGCTTGCTCGCCAGCTGGGAAACCATCGGCGGCTGCGGTGCGGGCACGTCTACGGGTGCAGGCGGCGGCATCAAGTGGATCGGGCGCGGCACCAGCGGTGGCTTATTTCAGCTGCAGTCGCTGGGCACGTACACGCATTTGCACGATGGTTACATCCTGTCCTGGAACAACCAGGTATCGCGTGACCTGAGCGAGAAGTGGAACGTCGGGTTCTCGGTCCCCGTGCTCTATAAATACTATCGGGACTACTACGGCCTCCCCGTCGACGTCTCGAATGGCGGTCTGGGTGACGTCAGCGCGTTTTTGACTCGGCGCTTCGGTGAGATCAACAACACCGCGCTCACCCTCTCGGTTGGGTTTCCGACGGCGACGCACGACGCCAGATACAAGAACGATCTCCTGACGCAGGAGAAGCAGCTCGGCATCGGCAAGGTCACCGGCACGCTCGTGCTCGATCACACGCTGGACGAGATCTGGGGGCTCGTGGTCATGGGCGGTTCCGCAGGTTACCGCGGCGGCCAGAACGAGCTCGGCAACTATCGAGCACCGGTAGCAAACGTATATTGCTACGCGGGGTATTTCATGGGGCCCTTCGTGCCTTCACTCGGCCTGACGCTGCAACGCTTTTTCGGCGTCGACCGCGACCGGGGCATCGATCAAGAGGAGCAACTTTCGTCGCTGGCAGGTACCGCGGAGCTCGAGTGGTCAACAGACACCATTGCCATCTTGGCCGGCGTCTCGCTGCCTTACGGTTGGGAAATTGGTGGCGCGGCGGCCGAAGGCGCGGTGAATCGCCTTCACCCAGGGCTGCAACCTTGGACTGCTGCGCTGGGTGTCACGC
Source organism: Myxococcales bacterium (assembly GCA_040348785.1). Taxonomy (GTDB): domain Bacteria; phylum Myxococcota_A; class Polyangia; order Polyangiales; family Polyangiaceae; genus PMG-095. Next base: position 5,772 of record JBEQTH010000045.1, read on the forward strand.
TATCGCCGTTTTGAGCCGCCATGACCGCGAACCAAACCGAAAAGCGGCATCAGGACGTCCTGTTGGTCGCCGTGTCGTTCGCGGCGGCGGCGGTGGCGGGCATCGCCCCCTCGGCCGACGGGGACATCTGGTGGCACCTCGCCGCGGGCAGAGAGATCATTCAACGCGGGCAGCTGCTGTATAGCGATCCGTTTTTGCTAGGCGCGGGCGGGCGGCCTTGGCCAGACGTGCACTGGCTGTTTCAGCTCGCGGCCTATGCCGTTCATTCGCAGCTCGGGTTGGCGGGCCTGGTGTGGGCCAAATGCCTGACGGTGGGTGTCGGGGCCTGCGTGCTGCTCGGAAGCGTCGAGCGGCGGCCCGGCTCGTGGTCGCGCGGCTTGTTCGTGACGCTGATGGCCGCGGCCCTGTTCGCGGCACGCGCTTTGTTGCTCGTGCGGCCCGTGATCGTGACTTTGCTGTTGATTGCGCTGTTTTACTGGGTGCTCGAAGGCGTGCGGCGAAACGGTCGGCTTCGGCCGCTGCTCGTGCTGCCCCTTCTTCAGGTCGTGTGGGTGAACTGCCAAGGCTTGTCGGTGCTCGGCCTCGCGCTGGTTGGGATCTATTTGCTGGGGACGATCCTTCCCAATGCATTGGGCAATGCGGTGTACTGGCCGTTTGCCCGCCGCCGCGCAACGAACGGGCGCGCACGTGAGCAATCGAAAATGCTCGCGGCAAGCTTCGCCGCTTGTGCATTGGCCAGCGGCCTCACGCCGTTCGGATTTGCCGGCATCGCGCTGCCCGCGAAGCTGTTCGCTCGGCTGTTGCCCAACGGCGGCAACGTCTTCGCGCACTCGGTCGCAGAGAACGTGGCGCCGTTCTCACTCGAGGAATGGTCGGGTGAGTTTTGGCATCTAAAATGGGCGCTCGGCGTGCTGGGCTTGGCGATTTGGTGCGGAGGGCGTCGGGTTCAACTCACGCATGCGCTGCTCCTGGCCGGCCTCTCCGCGTTGGCTCTGATCAGCAACCGCAACGTGTTGCTCCTTTATTGGCTCGGCACCCCGATCGCAGCCAGCTACTTGGCACCTTTCTTACGCGCCCGGCTGCTACGCCTCGCCGGCGGGGCCCGGCGCTGGGCGATCCGGCTGAACGCGGCAACGCTCGCTAGCCTGCTTTGCCTTTCGGGCGTCGCCGCCGCGCGCGAGCCCAGCCTGAAGCGTCCGACCCCATTCCGAATGCCGGAGGCCAGCGTGCAGGCGCTCGCTCGTCTCCCGGGTGGCGCGGTGTTCTCCGCCGATCACCAGGGTGGCTACCTGATTTGGAGCCTCTATCCGCGGTTCCGACCCTACATCGATACCCGGCTCGTGCTGCGAACGCCGGACGAATACGCGGAGTATCTCGCGGTCACGGAGGAGCCCGAGCGCTTCGCCGCACTACAGGCCAGGGAACACTTCTCGTACGCAGTATTGCCGGTGGCCTATCCCGATCGCTACTTACGCTTGATCGGCGCGCTGGCGGCAAGCCCCGAGTGGAAGCTCGTGTTCACGAACGGTTCCGAAGTCGTGTTCGCTCGGCGAGACATCCCCACCCCCGAAATATTACAGCCGGGCGATCCAGCGCTCACTGTTCGCTTGCTCGCCGAGCTGGACCGGGACAACGCAGACTCCCCCGCCGTGCGCAACGCGGCGCAGTTGCAACTCGCAACGTTGCAGCTCGCGTTGGGTGAATTCGACGAGGCAGAGCGAGTGCTCTCGCGGTCTTCGGGACCGGAAGCGGCAGCATTGCGTGCTCGTTCTTGCTTCGGCGCAGGTCGGTTCGCGGACGCCGAAGCCATCACGCGAGAGTTGTTGAGGGGCGACTCCGCAGACGCATCGAGCTTGAATTTGATGGCGCTAATCGCTCTGTCTCGGAGCGACCGCAAGGCCGCATTTGGCTACCTCAGGCGAGCCGCGGACCATCACCCATTCGATCCTGAAACGAACCAAATATTGGCCAACCTGGAGGATAACCGATGACCGATGCGTCTTGGTCCCGAATGCCCGCGCGCGCCCGTGCATCGCTACGCACCTGGCCTCGTTTCGCCACGCTCGGCTTTGCCTGCGTGGCAGCCTGCGGAGTGTCGGAGCACCCGCACGCCCAGCAAACGGTCGACCCCAGCAGCGACTTCGGACCGTTGGGCGGCTCGCTGCCAGTGGCTACTGCTGGGGCGGGCCCAATCGCGAACGCCGGCAACGTCTCGATGGGCGGTGCCGCTGCGGGGCTAGCCGGTGCAGCGGCGCTCGGCGGGACCTCGAGCGGCGGCGCGTCGACCGCTGGCGCGCCAGGAACGGCAGGCAGCGTGTCGAGCGCCGGTAACATCGGTGCCGCCGGCAGCCCGCCGCTCTCTGGCGTCACGATCACCTTGGGTGGCGTCAACGTACCGAAGGAGCATGCGATTGCCTTCATCCACATCGGGCATTCGAACATGGCGGGGCGAGCCACGGGCCCAGCCGCGTCGCGCCCGTACCACTTCCAGCAGACCGACCCACACGCCTTCATGTATCACGTCGGCAAGTCGCCAGAGCTCGCGATCGAGCCAAAAACGGCTGGTGACACCGCTGCAGCAGGCCCAGGCACCGCGCTCGTCAAAGAAGCCGCTGCGCTCTCGCCGAGCTACTACTTCATCTCTCTCGGCTACGGTGTGCCCTCGGCCTATTGCTCACAGTTCGTGCCGGGCGGCTTGTACTACGACAACTTGATCGCCGCTCCGAAGGCGATCAAGGGCCGCGTCACTTTCGGCGCCATTTTCATTTATCTGGGCATCACCGAGCGCCACGGCACCGCGCAAGACCAGGCAAACTTCGCCAACTGCATCAACACGCTGACCACCGCCATCCGCAACGACGTGGGCGAGCCGAACCTGCCCATGCTGATCAACGATTACGAGGTCGAAGCATCAGGCGAGTTCGCCGTGGGCGGTGATGTGGCCAACACGATCATGCCCCAGATCGCCAAGATCCCCACCACCGTCTCGAATTCAGCGCTCGTCTCGGCCAAGGGTCTCGGCATGGAAGACGACCACCATTTCAACCTGGATGGGCACTTCGTCTGGGTGCAACGCGCGCTGATGACGATGCAGCAAAAGGGCTGGTTTCCCTGGCCCGCGCAGTGAGGTCGGGCTGAGCTGAGCATGGTTTTTTCGAGTCACATCTTCATCTTCTATTTTTTGCCGCTGGTGCTCGGCGCGTACTACCTCGCGCCGTTCCGCGCGCGCACCGCTTTGATCGCCATCGCAAGCTACGTGTTCTACGGCTGGGCCAACCCGCTGTGGGCAGTGATCATGTTCTTCGGCTCCAGCGTGGACTACGTGTGTGGTCTGGCCCTGGTTCGGCTATCGGGGTTGGCGGACGTAGGCGGCCTACCGCCCGTGATCGGCCCCGAAGTGCCTCGCACGCGCGCGATGAAGGCCGTGCTCACGGTGTCGATCGTGACCAACTTGGGGCTGCTCGCGGTCTTCAAGTACACCGGGTTCGCAGCAGAGAACATCAACGCCCTGGGCGCGCTGCTCGGGCTCGGCAGCTCGCTTTTACCGGTAGTGCATCTGGTGCTGCCGGTCGGAATCTCGTTCTACACGTTCAAGGCCATGAGCTACGCCATCGACGTGTACCGCGGTGACGCTCGCCCCATGCGCCGCTTCACCGACTACATGTGTTTCGAGGCGTTTTTTCCGGACTTGGTCGCGGGCCCGATCATTCGCTACGCCGCACTGGAAGAGCAGATGCGCGTCCGGCAGCACACGCTAGACAAGTTCGCGCGGGGCGTTGCCTTCTTTGCGTTCGGTATGGGCAAGAAGATCTTGCTCGCCAACCCCATGGCCCACATCGCCGACACGGCGTTCGCGAGCGGGACCCAGCACGCCTACGACGCCTGGTTCGGCATCGTTGGTTACGCCTTTCAGATTTACTTCGATTTCTCGGGCTACTCCGACATGGCGGTGGGGCTCGCGCTGATGATGGGCTTCGTGCTGATTCAAAATTTCGATTCGCCATACAAGTCACGCAGCATCACCGAGTTTTGGCGCCGCTGGCACATCAGCCTCTCCACCTGGCTGCGCGACTACTTGTACATTCCGCTCGGTGGCAACCGCAAAGGGCCGCGGCGCACCTACCTGAACCTGATGGCGGTGATGCTGTGCGGTGGCCTTTGGCACGGCGCGAGTTGGAACTTCGTGATCTGGGGCGGCATTCACGGCGGAATGCTGGCTTTGGAGCGCAAGCTCGGCAAAAAGCACCCGCTCTCTCGCTTACCGCCGGCGCTGGGCGTGGCCAGTACGTTCTTGATCGTGTGCCTGTCCTGGGTCTTCTTCCGTGCCAAGACACTTCACCAAGCGACGAGCTATTTTGCGGCGCTGTTCGGCTTTGGCCACGTCACGGCCGCCGCCGATGTCGCGGGCGGGGCTTTGTACGCACCGTACTATTCCGCACTGTTCGTGCTGTCTGCGATCGTGGTCTGGGGCATGCCGAACACGTGGCAGTTCACGGTTCGCCTCTCGTTGCCGCGCGCGATGGGTGCCATGGCGATGCTCGCCCTCGCCACGCTCTTGATGTGGACGCAAACCACGAACCCGTTCCTGTACTTCCAATTCTGAGGCCGCCGCATGCAAACAAGCCCGCTTGCACCGCCCCTCGCCTTGCCTGGACTCGGCGGCCCGACCGATCCTTCTCACGACGAGCTGCTCCGGCGAGGAATCATTCATACGGACGTGCAGCGCGGGGTCGCCGGGCTGTTGGTCGGCTTCTTCGTTTGTTTGATGTGCGTGGTGCCGCTCAGCCAGGCGTATTTGGAGCATCGCGAGGGCGAAGACTCCCCGTTCTTGGATCTACTTCGGCGCAAGCCGAGCGCCGAAAGCGTGCGCCAACTCGAGAAAGACATCGAGCAAGGCTCGTACGCCAAGTCGTACACCCAACCTCGGATGCAACTGCTGCTGACGCGCTGGGGGCGCGTCGGCAACAAGTTGGCTCTAGTCGGTCAGCGTGGCTATCTCTACTACAAGCCGGGAATCACGCACGTGTCGGGGCCGGGCTTTCTGGATCCGGACGTGCAGCGCAGCCGCGAGAAGGACGTGTTGGATTCCGGAGAGACACCGATCGTGGCCGACCCAAGGCCTGCGATCTTCGCTTTTCACGAGGCCCTCGCGCAGCGCGGCATCCGTTTGGTGCTGCTGCCAGTACCGGACAAAGCGGCGCTCGCCGGCGAGCCCTTGCACGGCCGCAGTGCGCCGCGAGCGCGCCCGGAAAATCCAGATTTTCGGGCGCTTTTGCGTGAGCTCCAGGGGCGCGGGGTCGCCGTGCTGGATGTCGCGCCGGGCGTGGTCTCGAATTCGAGCCTGTTCCTCGCTCAGGACACCCATTGGACGCCGAGCTTCATGGAACGGGTCGCTCGTGATCTCGCGAGCTACGTGAAGCAGCTCACACCGCTACCGGAGTCGAGCAACGGTGGCCGTTGGCACGCGGTGCCACAGCCGATGGCCCGCCTCGGGGATTTGGTGGACATGTTGAAGCTGCCCGAGACGCAATCCGCCTTCCAACCGCAATCGGTCACCGTGCACTCGGTGCGCGACGCGGAAGGCAACCCCTGGGAAGCCGACGAGCAAGCCGATGTGCTGCTGCTTGGCGATAGCTTCACGAACATCTTCTCACTCGAGGGCATGGGCTGGGGCGATGCCGCGGGCCTCGCGCCGCAGCTTTCGCTCGCGCTCGGCCGTCCGCTCGACGTGATCGCCCAAAACGACGCCGGCGCGTTCGCGACACGGCAAGCTCTGGCCCGAGAGCTCGCGAGCGGCAGCGACCGGCTGCACGGCAAGCGGGTCGTGATCTGGGAGTTTGCCTCGCGCGAGCTGTCGGTGGGCGACTGGAAACGCATCGACTGGGTGCACCCCGCCCACGAGGAAGGAAAGTAATGCCAATCGCCGTCGTCACCGGTGCAGCCGGAGTAATGGGCACCCGCTTGGTGATCCGACTCATCAAAGCGGGTTTCCAGGTTCGCGCCCTGGTTCTGCCCAACGACCCGCTGCGCGCGCGCATCGAGGCGTTGGGCTGCGAGATCCGCGAGGGAAACGTGGCCGACGCGCAGTCGCTCGCGAACCTATGCGCGGGGGCAAACACTGTTTACCACCTCGCCGCCGTCATCATCTCTCACGATCCGACCGTCTTCACGCGTGTCAACCGCGACGGCACCGCGAACATGGTGAAGGAGGCCGTGTGCGCCGGGGTTCGGCACTTCATCTACGTCTCGTCGGCCTCGGTCACCTACCCGATCCGCACCGCGTACGCAGAGTCAAAGCTGCAAGCCGAGCAGTTGGTGCGCGAGTGCGCTGGGCTGACGTACACCATCGTTCGGCCCACGCTGGTGTACGAAGCGGGCGGCGGCCAAGAGCTGATGATGTTCCTCGCCGGCCTGCGGCGATTTCCGATCGTCCCCTTCATCGGTGCCGGCAACGCGTTGAAGCGCCCGGTGTGGTCCGAAGACGTGATCGATGGCCTGACGCGGCTCGCAGGCAACTCGACAGCGCATGGAAAAACATACAATTTGAGCGGCGGGGAAGCGATTTCCATGCTCGAGCTGGCGAAGCTCTTGCTGCGCCACCACGGCAGTGAGCGCCCCATTTTGCCGCTTCCTGCGGCGTTGTTTCGGGGCGTGGCGCGGGTGCTCGCCGCTACTTCGAAGCGGCCCGCGCTCACCTCGAGCGCGATCGCCGGCATCGTCAACGATGCGAATCTGGATCCTGGCGAGGCCATGCGCGACCTCGGCTATGCCCCGCTCGGAGTTCGCGAGGGCTTCCGGCGCTGCTTTCCGATTCCGCGCCACGCGCACTCGGCAGAGCTCTCGCAGTCTCAGACACCGTTCGAGAAAGGAAGTACAACATGAGTCGGCAACATTGGCTTCGCCTGGCAGGTGCCGTGGTGGCGCTCGCACTCGGTGCGTGCTCGTCCATCAGCGGCGCCCCACCCAAGGGCGCTGACGACGCGCCGCCTGCGGACGAGCTGGCCGCCATGAAAGAGGTCGGCGAAAAAGCCGGCGGCGTGATCGTCTGGTCCAGCTCACGCGAGGAAAACCACGATCTTTACACGATGAAGACCGATGGGTCCGACGTGAAGCAGATCACCAAGGGCGATCAGGTCGACTGGTTTCCGCGCTTTTCACCAGACGGTTCGAAGATCTTGTTTTGTCGCAGCAAGAGCGGCTGGGTGAGCGAGCGCGACGCCAACAGCAGCGATAAGTGGGACCTGTACACGATCGCTAGCGAGGGCGGCGAGCCCGAGAAGGTGATCAAAGACGCGAGCTGGGGCAGCTGGATCTCGAACGACGAGGTGCTCTTCGTGCGTGGCACCAAGATCTTCCGCAGCAAGCTCGGCTCGGGCGAAGAGACGCGCATCATGGACAGCGAGGGGGTGTCTGATCTGAGCGGCGCGTTGCTTCAGCAGCCGGAGCTTTCTGCTGACGGTAAGCTCATCGCCATCACGCTGCGGGGTTCCAAACGCGAGACCGGGATCTGGAACATCGCCAAGAAGGCCTGGACGCAAACTGGCCTCGGCTGCCAAATCAATTGGACGCCGGACGACTCCGCCATCTACTGGGTACACCCGACGGGCAACGGCGGCAGCCGCGTGTTCAAAATGCCGATCAAAGACGGCGCGCCGCCCAAGCAAGAGCTGGATGAAGACCAGCTCCAGTTCATGGACATGCCCGGGCGCCGATCCCATGAATACTTTCCGCAGCTGTCGCGAGACGGTAAATGGATGGTTTGGGGCATCACCCAGCGCGGCCACGACCACGACATCGCGGACTACGAGATCTACCTCTGGGAAGTCGGGACGCCCTTCGAGAAAGCGGTGCGGTTGACGCACAACTCGGGCAACGATCGCTGGCCGGACATCTTCATCCCTTCCGCGGCTGCCAGCGCGAGCAGCGCTCAGGCGACGTCCGAAACTGAAAAGCCGGCGGGCGCAGACGAGCCGGCTGCCCCTGCCAGCAAAGAGACCGAGAAGCCCGCGCGCGGCAAGAAGCGCCCGAAAGGCAAGCGATGATCCCGAAGCGAATCGCCGTATTGGGTGCGGGCGGTTTTCTGGGCTCGCACTTGGTGCCGGGCCTGATCGAGCGTTTCGGGTGTCAGATCGACGCGGTGGATCTCGATCTGCGTAAGTTGGAGCACGAGGATGAGCGTATCCGGCGCGTGGCGGCTAGCGTGGCCGAGCCGAGCGTCGTGTCGGACGTGACGCGGGGCGCGGACGTCGTGCTCTCGCTCACGGCGCTCTGTAATCCCGCTCAATATTCGACTATCCCGCTGGAAGTAATCGATTCGAGCTTCACCGATCTGTTGCCGCTGGTGAAGGAGTGCGAGCGGCGGCGCGTGCGCCTGGTCCACTTTTCGACGGCCGAGGTGTATGGGCGTCACGCGCTCGATGCGGCGGGCGATCGCTGCGCCGAAATGGCGGAAGACGAATCGTGCTTGCTCATGGGACCCGTGCACCTCGAGCGCTGGACCTATGCCTGCGCCAAGCAACTCCTCGAGCGGGTGATCTGGGCCAGCGGCAGGCATGGCAATTTGCCGTTCACTATCATCCGTCCCTTCAACACCATCGGCCCGCGTATGGATTTCCTGCCCGGGATCGACGGCGACGGCATCCCGCGCGTGCTGGCTTGTTTCATGGCCAACTTGCTGCGCGGGGAGCCGCTCGAGCTCGTGGACGGCGGTTCGCAAAAGCGCGCATTCATGTGCGTGAGTGACATGGTGGAGGCCGTGTCGCGCGTCGTCGCGGAACCGAAAGCGTGCGCCGGACAAATCCTCAACTTGGGAAATCCCAACAACGACGTGAGCATCGCCGAGCTCGGTCGGAACTTGGCTCGCGTGTTCGCCGAATGTAGCCCAGGCACGCCCAAGGCGCGTTTCACGAGCGTCTCTGCGCGTGAGTTCTATGGGCCGGGTTACGACGACACCCCCGAGCGGATCCCGGACATTCGCAAAGCCAGACGCCTGCTGGATTGGCAACCCACTCGAACGCTGGCCGAGATGCTGCCAGAGATCGTTCGCGACTATATCCAGCGCTACGGCGCGCAGATCCAGCCTGCAGCCGAGCGCGGGCCGCAACGGCGAGCGAGCTGAGATGAGCTGGGTGATCGTCATCCCCGCTTATCAGGCGGCGCTCCACATCCAAGGCGTGCTTCGGCGCATCGCCGCGCTCGATGCGCCCGAGCTCGGGCTCGTCGTCGTCGTCAACGACGGCAGCAGCGACGAGACCTCGCAGCGCGTCCGCGAATCGGGCTTCAATCGCTGCGAGCTGCGCTTGATCGAGCGCCCGAAAAATGGCGGTTATGGCGCGGCGATGAAAGACGGCTTGGATGCCGCGCGCTCGCTCGACCCCGATGTCGTGGCTTGCATCCATGCCGATGGCCAGTACGGCCCCGAAGCGCTGCCCGGGCTGTGCTCGGCGCTATCGCTCCCCGCTCGTGACCTGATTCAAGGCTCGCGCATCGCGTCCGGCACCGCGCTCTCGGGCGGAATGCCAATTTACAAGTTCGTCGGCAACGCACTGCTCAATCGCCTCGAGAACCATACACTCGGGCTCTCGCTAACCGATTATCATAGTGGCTATTTGGTGTATGGGCGCCGCGCGCTCGCGCTCGACTACCATCGTTTATCGAACAGCTTCGACTTCGACCTCGAGCTGATTGCCACGGCCAGAGCCCGCGGGCTTTCGGTCGGTGAAGCGCCGATCCCGACCCACTACGGCGACGAGGTCTCGCACCTGAACCCACTGAGCTATGGGCTGCGTGTCTTGAGAGTAATGTGGAACTATCGGCGGGGGCGCTATGCGGCTGCGTGATCCGCGCGCACTTTGCTGCTCGCTGCTGCTGCTCGGCTGCAGTGCTGGCGGCGCACATTTTCCGTGGGGAGCCGCCGCGCGCGCCCCCGTCGCCGAGCGCGCGGACGTGCACACCTTGAACCGAGGCTATCGGCGTACTCAATCCCAGGTCTGGGTCCGCAAGGTGGACCGTCCGACGCGAGCGGCGCTGGACTACGCCGCCTATCACGCCAACTTCATGATCGCCGATCCAGAGCCGGAGAGCCCGATCGATCCCGGGCAGCACCCGGACACCTCGCACCCGTTCGCGGGCAAGATCGAACGCGGCACACTGACCAGCGACTTCAGCAAGCTTCCTCTTTCGGAAGCAGAGCGTGGACAGCCGCTCGCCTTCGCGCCGCTGTCCGAGTTCTTGCAAGCGCGCAAGGTGGAGGGTGCGGGGGAGCTCGCGGCGGTTGGTGCGGCCGTGCACGACGAAAAGTGGGGGCTGAGCTTGCCCGCGGGCAGCTCCGCTCAAACGCTGGCCGAGCTCTACCTGCACCGCTCCGGCACGGGCTCCGAGCTGTGGGCCAAGATCGAGTTTCAGCCTTGGTTTCAGCCGTTTTCCGCGTCGCCCGATCAAGACGGCGACGGCTACCGCGAGCTCTACGGTCGGGTATCGAGCGCGGCAGCCTCGTCGGACGTCGTGTCGGCCGCGCAAGGTGAGTACGCGAGCCTCGTGCTGGGTCCGAGCGAGGTCAAAGCCTGGGCCAATCAGCTGTCGTCTTATTGGTACCCGTCCTTCAACACGGACCTGATGACGCTCGGCAAGCGCTTTCCCGATGAGCAAACCGAAGCCGATATCAAGCGCGAGCTCGGTGACGCAAGCTTCGAGAACCCGGCGATCGTACTGCGCGGCAAGCCTCAGGGCAAACCGACGTACAACGTCTTTTTGATCGCAAGCGAAGGCGCGAGCAACGACAATCGGGCGCCAGACAAGCCCACGGCGCCCGAACTGAGGCTCGGTAAGAGCAAACCCACTCCCGCGCCAGAGCCCGTTGCGCGCGCTCTCGAGCTCGAGCTCGAGCACGCGGGCGGCTCTTGGTCCGCTTGGGCCGCACGCGTCGCCCCAGTGCGGGACGGGGTGCGCCGCATGCTCAAGGCGATGCCCAAGGCCTCCAAAGCCGTGGCAGGCCAGAACGGCTTTTTGTTCTATCGCAACGGCCTCGAGTACCTGGCTGGCGGCGACCTCGAAGCGCAACGCAAAGGCAAGAATCCCGTACCGATCATTCTCGAGTTCAAGAAAGAGCTCGATCGCCAAGGCGTGGATTTTCTGTTCGTTCCGGTGCCGACCAAGGAAGAGGTCTACCCGGAGGAGCTAGACCCGGCGTTCAAGCAATTCGCGGGGCAAATCGTGAATCCGTGGTTTCGGAAGTTCCTGCTGAGCTTGTCCAAGCAGGGCGTCGAAGTCGTGGATCTGTTGCCCAGCCTGCTGGCCGCGAAAGCAGCAGGCACGGGGCGTGATTCAGAGCCGCTCTTTCAACATCAAGACACTCACTGGAGCGACCGCGGGTTGCGCTTGGCGGCTGGGCTTTTGAGCGCGCGCGTCGAAAAGTACGGTTGGTATGCTGAGCTTTCCAAGCACGCTCAGCGTTTCTCTACGGAAAACACTTCGTTCGTACGCTTCGGTGATTTGCAATCGCGCCTGCCCGAGGCCGAGCAAAAGCGCTACTCACCCGAGAGCTTGCTGGCCCATCGTGTCCTCACGGCGAGCAATCAGCCCTACGACGACGATCCGGATAGCCCGGTCGTGCTGCTCGGCGACAGTTTCACCGGGGTGTACGAGCTGACGGACGCGGAGCACGCGGGGGTCTCCGCGCACATTGCGCGCGGAATCTCCTACCCCCTGGATTTGGTGATGAGCTACGGCGGCGGGCCAAACGTTCGCCAAAAGTTGCTCAAGCGCGGGGAAGCCTCGCTGCGCACCAAGAAGCTCGTCATCTGGATGATGACGGCGCGCGACTTGTTCAATTACTGGGAGGAGTGGGAACCGCTGAAGGCGCGATGAGGCGTCGCGCGTTCTTGGCCGCCCTGGGCAGCGTGGCGTGCAGCGCGCGCGAGCCCCCGCTGCACTTTGCTCGCGCTCTGCTGAGCGTTGCCCGGGCTGCCGGAGAGGTCACCGCGGCCGACGAGCGATCGAGCTTGAGCGAGCTCAGCCGAATCGTGCACCTTGCCCGACCGGAGCTCGAGCGTGCTGCTCGCGGCAGCGAAGGCGTGGTGCTGAGTGAGCTGCTCTTCCAGCGCCTCGGTTTCGTACGCGAAGTGACTGACGAGAGCTTGTCGTTCGTCCTCTTACCCAGCGTGCTGCGTCAGCGTCGCGGCAGCTGCGTTGGCTTGAGCACTCTATTCCTCACGCTGTGCGAGAGCTGCGGCATTCCAGCAAATGGTGTGCTGATGCCCGGACATTTCTACGTACGACTGTTGCACGGCCAACACACTCGCAACGTCGAGCTGCTGAGGCAGGGCGAGTCGATGCCAGACGCCTGGTACGAGCAGCGTTTCCCGATCGGCGGTAATCAAGCGAAAGAGTACGCGCGGCCCCTCAGCCGCGATGAAACGTTGGGTGTCGTCGAATACGACATCGGCAACGAGCGCAGGCGTCAGTTGCGCTTCGATGAAGCACGGGCGGCGTTCGCGCGGTCCATTCACGACTTCCCGGGGCTTGCCGAGGGCCACGCTAGCCTGGGTGCCACGCTACAGCTCTTGGGCCGCCTGGACGAAGCCGCCGTTAGCTACGAGCGCGCGCACCAGCTCGATTCAGAGCTGCCCGGTGTGGCCTGGAACCGCGCGCTGCTGGAGAACGAGCGACACGGCCCGGCGCTGTGAGGTTACGTGAGCTTCCATTCGCTCCGGTTCCTTGATGCCCGCGTTGCTGCAGCTGCCAATTCGACCTTATAGAAGGCGAGCTGATGCGAGATGCGAGCGGTTACGGCCCGACCGCAACAAATTAGCCTGCAGCGCGCGTTTGCGCTCGGCGTAGGTTCAATGCGCAAGGCGCGAGATCCGAATCAGCACGTCCGCATCGTTCTGGAACTCGAGCACCGGGTCGAGCTTGTGCGTCGGCCAGATCTCGTAGCCGGGCAGCGGCTCGTTCTTCGATAGCTTGATCTGCTGGATCACGTAGACGTCGTAGAACAGGTGACGGGCGAAGGCGGTAAATAGGTAGGGGTCATTGCGCGCGCTCTCGAAGCTCATCGCGCCATAGTTCATGATCGTGAAGAGGTTCGGTCGATCGGTGACGATCAGGATTCGCTTCTCGCCGAGCCGTTCGAAGAACTTCCACGTGGTGTTGCTCTCCCGAGTCTGAGTGAGCCGGTTCAGCATCCGGTGCTGCGAGGCGATCGGTACGGCCGCCAAAAACACCGCGCCCGCAATCAGCACGGCAACGAAGGGCCTCCAGCGCTCGAGCGCGCGTACGAGCACCCAGGCGGCGGCAAATGAGAAGAAGGTGTCGAGGGAGATGAACAGGCGCGCGGCGGAAGGATACTGGGCGCGCCCCCAAACATAACTGAACGAGATGGCTGCTTGCAGAAGCACCCACGCCGCGACGACGACGGCAAACCTGAGCCGTGGCGCCTGCCAATCCCGGGCGCGACCGCGGGCCAGCAACCAACGCCACCAGAGCAGGCTGCCAACGATGCCTAGGGCAATCAGCACAGCCGAATGGGCTGGGTACTCGGCCGGCGAGAGAATAGGTTTGAAGTACTCGAGCCCGTTGTCGACGAAATGGTCGAAGCTAACGGTGATGGCTCCAGGCTCTTGCTCGGGAATGTTGCCGCGAACCACGGCTTGCCAAATCCGGGGCGCGAGAAAAGCCGGCGTGAGCGCATAGATGAGCGCGTGGGGGCGCAGCTGGCTCCAGCTCAGCATTCGAAATAGCCACAGCAGCACCAAGAGCGGTGGGATGAAGAGCGCCGTCTCGTAGCGGATCTCCGCGAATAGACACAGGTTCATCCACAACACGGCAAGGCGCGTGGGGGATTGATCGTGAATGAAATCGGACAGGCTTTTGAGCGAGAGCAACGCGAAGAAAGTCGCAAAAACGTCGAAGCCGCCCGAGCGAACCGAGATCAACGTAATGGGGTGCGCGGTCACGAACAACATCGCGACTAGGGCGAACGTTTCTCCGGCCAGCGTTTTGCCGAGTCGGTATGCCGTGACCAAGAACGCTGGCAACACCAGCAGATTGAAGAGGAAGACGTTCTTGAACGAATAGCCGACGATCGTGTGGACGAGGCTGACCAGGAATGGAAACAGCGCCGGCCGGCGGTCGATGGCGACGTCCACGTCCCAGTAGCTATCGTAATAGTTCTTGCCGGAGACGGTGAACGTCGCCGTTTTCGAGGCAAACAGGTTCTTCGAAGTTCCGACTAGGTTCGCTTCGTCCGAGAGCATGCGCAAGGCGGGCTCCACGGCGAGGCTCGCGACCAGGGTGACGACGAGCGCGACGGCCAGCCCCGGCCAATTCTCCTTCAACCAGGTGAGGATGTCCTCCCGGCGCAAGTCGCGGGCGGCATACAGGTACGTGCCCAGCCAACACAGGACCGTGAGCATCAGGAAGTAGTACGTGGTGTTGACGAAGAGCCATTGACTCTTCTCGACGTCCGCGGCGCTCACGGCCAGCAACAGGACGAGCGAAGTCGGCAAAAGGACGAGGGCGAGCCTCGAGGCCGTCCAGCCTGCGCGCGTCAAACTTTGCTCCTGCGGGGCGCGCTCCCTCCCGAACGAGGCGATTGCCCGCTCCTTCGCCGCCGAAGCGCCGCAAGGACCGTCATCCAGAGCCCGAGAACGGTCGTGGAACGCGCAGCGCCGTGGCCAACGCGGCACCCACAGCCACCGCTCGACTCAATGCGGCTTGGCTGAGCACTCGGCGCGCCGCCGCTCGTCACCTCGGCGCTTGCAGGCGTCAGAGTCACGAGCGACACGCCAAACCTCGGCAAGTCGAAAGTCAGATCGACTGTGCCGTCTGGCAGCACCGCTGCGTTCCGTCCTGGTTCAAGTAATGCCGGGGCCATCGCCTGGCGTAACGCGGCGAGCTGCGCGGCCGAAGGGGCCGTGGGCATGCCTTGCGAAACCCAGACGGCATAGGCATCCCCGTGCGACTCGTCCACGCGCAGGTGCATGATCCGCACCTTGGGCCCGAGGCTCGGGGGGACTTTGACCGCGAGGTGGACGGGAGTAGCCGGCGCTGCGACTAGGTCATCGTGATAGTTCCACAACAAGACTTGCAGCGAGGAGCCGTCGAGCGACGCCATCCCATCGACCTCGGGCTCATTGCGCACGCCGTTCGTGAGCAAGTCGTCGAGCGCGAGCGCCCCGCCGCTCACTAGCGGGACGCGGTCTCCGGAAAGGCGCCCGAGCAATTGGAACGCGCCGAGAACGGGCAACTGAATCTCGTTCGTCGTGAGTGCGCGATAGCCCGCAAAATAGGGCGTGCCCGGGAACGTGAACGCCCAGGTGAGCAATCCGCCGAGCTTGACGCCGACTTGCGCCTCGAGCTCGAGCGTGTGCTTCATCATCGAAAGCTCGTAAGCGCCGTAGGCGGGCGAATTGCGGTAAGCGTCGGCCGGAACGGTGCTGACCGGGCAAGCGGCACAACCGTCTGGATCGGCTTCCGTGACGTAGATGGGCGTTCTTGCGAAAGCCGGGAACCCTGCCACCACTTTGAAGCCAGCGCGGTGCAGCCGGAGTTGGCTTCCTAGGTTCATCTCGACGTGGTCACCGCTCAGGGCCACGCCGCCTTTGGCATGAAAAGTCACGAGATCGAGGCGCGTCCCGATAGCACCCGTGACCGCGTTGCTGCCCGTTGCGCAGTGCTCGAGGAATTGGCGCAGATAGCCGCTGGCGGGGCCTGCGACTGCAGGGCCGCCTATTGCCGCGCTCGGAATCACCTCGTGCAGCGCGGCCTCTGTGTAGTCGTACAGCTTCGCGTATTCTTCGAAGCTGCCATTCCAGTAGCCAATGTCGGGCTCGTTCCACAATTCCCAAAGCCAACTTGCTCCGACGTTTGGATAGCGCTGGTCAGCGTGCGCGGCCCAGGTCCGAATGAGGTCCGCCCATTTCCCATAGTCGTTCGGAGGATAAACGGAGCCCCCGTCCAGCAGCGTGCTGCTCGAATTGCGATAGGGATCCGGGTGCGTGGAGAGCGCCTGAGGCATGAAGCCCAGCTCGACGAACGGAAGCGCACCGGACGTCGTGATCGCGTCCATGATCCCGTCAGTCAAAAGCCAGCTGTAAACCGGGGTGCCGGCGGCGTCCTCGGTGTACACGTTGGTCGAGCCCCACTTGAAGCCTGGCGTGCCGTCACCCGTGTTGAGCAAGAAGTGGCTGCGCACGTGAACGGGCGCCGTGTTCGCCGTGGCCAGCGTGCGAAGCAGCGCTACGCCTTCGGGGGAAGTCGTGTAGTTGATCTCGTCGTAGCCGAAGAATGGCCACACGCGCTCCAGCGGGGACCCCGCGGCCGTTGCGTCGACCGAGACCTCGATCGCGGTCGGTGCCTGCGTCTGTGCTTGCGCCGGCGAGGTGAGACCCAGGGCGGCCACCGGTAGCCATTGCCCGAGCCGCCCCCAAGCGCCGGCGCCCCTGCGCGCCGTTGGCAACCGGGCGTTGACTCGGGCGCGACGGCGATTCCGAGGCATTGATTGAAGCAGTGTGGGTACTGCCTGACTCCGTCTGAAAAACGACCTGAGCCGGAAATTTCTTCGATCTCAGATTTTGAACAAATTCTGGGGCCGTCGAGTCAATAGACATTGCTGCGCGGATGGTTGGGCGGTGTCGCCCGTTCTTTTGCTCAGCATCAGTGCCCAACCGGCAGGAGATTTCGAATGACTCGCACGCGAACGCTTTGCTTCGTCGTCGTTGGTGCCGCCACGGCTAGCTCGGCCTTTCTGGGTTGCTCATCCGATTCTCAGGGGCCCGATACACCTGCTCAGGCTGGTTCCGGGCCCGGTGCCCACGCGGGTTCCGGTAGCCCCGCTCAGGCTGGAGCCGGCGCTTCCGGCTCGCCGGCTGTGGGCGGTAGCGGTGCCGTTGGGCAGAGTGGAGGCAGCAGCACTGGCGGCTCGGACATGACGGGCAGCGCGGGCGCGGGCCTCGCGGGCCAGAGCGCCGGCGGCTCCCTTGGCTCGGGTGGCGGCGGCCAAGCGGGCGGAGCCGGTGGAGGCAACGCGGGCGACGGCGGCACGCCCAGCGGTGGTGGCGGGAGCATGACTCCAGGCATGTCGGCCGGTTGTGGCAAGGCGCCAACCATTGCCAGCGACATGTACAACAACGGCAAGAACATCCCGATCACGGCTGCCAACCTGCAGCGCCGTTACATCCTCAGCGTGCCGACGAACTACGACAACAAGAAGCCGTACAAGCTCGTCATCGCTTGGCACCAGCGCGACGGGAACGACAACCAGATGTACCGCAACAAGTATTACCACCTGCAGCCGCTCTCGAACGACACCACGATTTTCGTCGCGCCCAACGGACAGCTCAACGGAAAACCGTGCGTGGGCACCGGCAATGGGGAAGCATCCTGCGGCTGGCCCAACACCAATGACTCAGACATGGCCCTCGCCGATGCCGTCGTGAAGCAAGTCGAAGACAACTTCTGTGTCGACACCAACCGCATCTTTGCGACCGGTTGGAGCTACGGGGGTAGCATGTCTTACGCCACCGCCTGTGAGCGGCCGCTCGGCGCCGCAAACGGCTACATCCGCGCGATCGCAGTGTACTCCGGTGCTCGGTTGAGCGGCAGCTGCACGGCGAGCAAGCCCGTCGCCTATTATGCGTCTCACGGCACGCACGACAGCGTCCTGAACTACAGTAATGGACTCACGCTCGCGCAAGACTTTGCGAAGGCCAACGGCTGCACTTGGGCCACACCGACGGCCGTGATGAGCGGCAATCACGTGTGCACTGACCTGATGGGGTGCAAGACCGGCTACCCCGAGCAGTTCTGTTCATTCAACGGCGACCACACGCCGGACCCCAGCGACGGCGGCGGCACGAGCTGGGAGTATGCGAACGTGTGGAAGTTCTTGAGCCAGTTCTGAGCTCCGGGTCGATGCGGTCGGAAGCGCGCTTCAATCGCAAAGCGCGCTTCAAAGTGACACCACTGGCGGCTCAGGCCTCGAGGTCGATCAGCGTGCCCTTCGGGAACGAGGAATCGCCGAAGTCGCCAGTCGGGGCGCCGCCGGATTTGGTTACGCCCGCCGCGTTGAGGACGGAGCTCAGCACCTTGTTCATACCGGAGACCGAGCCGTCACCGGCCTTGCCGTCCTGACTCCCTGCTGGCTGCTGACCGGTACCCAGCGCGAGGTATTGCCCCTTCTTGAAGTAGCCGTTGGCAGACCCCGCTTGGATCCAGGGGATGTTGCCGAACGAGTGGGCACCGGTAGCGCATTGGTTGCAAAGATCGTGAGGCCTTGGTCGAGCAGCGGCTCGAAAATTGAGTTGTTCTATCGTGACAATCTCGGGGAGCTCTGCAGCGCTCAGAGCTCATAGACTTTGAACGGCCCGGCCTCGAACACCGGGAAATTCGCGATTTCCTCGGGCCAGTCCACGCGGTCGCCGCGTTCGAGCACGAACCAGCGGAAGCCGAAAGCATGCGCCATGGCCCTCACCGCGGTTGCGTTGCGAAGCCCCATGAAGTGGTCGATGGCCGCGGTCCGCGTGTCGATCACGTCGCCACGAAAGGGCATGCGCGTCATCGTGTGCGAAACGAAGGCCCGTCGCTCCGAAAGCGCAGCCAGCGCGTAGAGCCGGTCGAATTGAGAGTGTTGAAAGACGTCTTCGGCATCGCCGTGAGAACGGATGTACTCGGCAACCCGGATCAGGTCACGTGGCAATCGCACTGGCGAGCTGCGGGGCATCGCCCACAGCTGCTGGATCCCCGGCCCAAAGTGCGCGGGGACGGCAAACAAGGCAGCCGCCAGGCCGATGAAGGCCGCCCGCGCGCTGCCGCGCAAGCGGCGCGACTCGAGGAGCGCGAAACCCGTTGCACCACCGACCCAACTCACCACGAAAAAGTAGACGATCATCAGCGGTCGATGAGACAGCTCGTCTGGTGTGCTGCTGGCGAAGTCGAGCGCCAGACCGAAGAACATCACGAGAAAATTGACCAGCAGCAGAGCTGGGAACGCCACGTACAAAAGCGGCGTTTTCCGGCGCAAGCTGAGCACAAGACCGATGAACAGCGGAACGAAGAGCCCAAGAACGGCGAGCAAGACGTACGGAATGCCCAGGATTAGGTTCACCGTCCGCGACCCTTGTGGCCCGGTGTACCGCGCCACGAAGTCCCGAATCAGCCCAGGCTCAGCGAATGATTGGATCAGCCGCATGATCTCGGTGACGGACGAGCCGTCGAATCGAATCAACGGCACACCGGGCACTTTCTGACCGAGAGCGAGCGCCACTCCGTAGACCACGAACGCGGCGCCAATCAAGACCGCCCGTGCTCGCCGAGTGAGGCGACCACGAAAAAACACTGCCGGCACGAGGAGCAACAGCAATGCGCTCGCGAAAACGAAGTGCACCTTGTAGATCAACACGACCGCTGCCAACGACCAACCGGTGGCCAATTGCAAGCGGCTGCCTCGTACGCAGCCCTTGATCACGAACAACCAGGCAACGGCCAAGAGCGCTAGCCCGTAGCTTGCGCTGGGCGAGATCTGCGTCAGCCAGTGGTACGACATGAACGGGTTGTGCATGCCTTGTTGCGCCCCGTCCGGCAGCAAGAGCAGCGCCGCCGCCGCGGCGAACCCTGGCCAAGCGCCCCAAATTGAGCCACAAAACGCGTATGCAGCAAAGCCGGTGAACAAGACCCCGACCGGCGCCAGGACTCCGGCAAACGCGGTATACGCATCGATTCCAGATGCGCGCTCGATGAGAGCTGGCAGCAAGTACATCCCGTAGTGGTAGGGGCGAGCGGGGATCCCCGCCAAGCGGAAGTCTTCGATCGACGTAGCCCCGTGGCTGTCGGCGAAAATGCGCACGTGAACGGCGTGATAGAACCCGTCTACCCACGGCTTGAAGGAAACGACCTCGCCTTGCTCGATCCTCGGCTGAATCGAATCCCGACACCAGAGCGTGGCGGCAACGAGGCAAAGCGCGATCACCCAAACGCCAGCGGAGTCGGTACGGACACTCTTGCGTTCTCCGGCACGAAAGAACAGGGCGACAACGATCGCAAAAACAATGGCGAAGTTCAGCGCGATACCGAGGGGTGACAACCACGCGAGCACGAACAGTGTCGTATTCACGAGGCCATATCCAACCAACAGCCGTAGTGGCAGATCGAAAAGAATACCCGTAGTCAACGCTCGAACGCTCGCCAAGAGCGTACCGGCCAAGTAGTAGCAGAAGAAGATCGCCTGGCAGGCGAGCAAAGCGCGAACCGAAAACCCCGCCCCGGCAACCCCCGCCCACGCGCTGACGACGGCCGCGGTGACGGAGACCGCGACGAGGTCCGACTTGCCGTAAGCGATGCTCAGGCTTCGAAGCGTTGGCAGCGTCATCGAGGGTCCTCGTTTTTCGTGAGCAGCACCTGGGACGCCCGCCCACGAACGCGGCGTGCATTGCCCGCGAGCGTCGTCCGGCCACGAAAGAAGCCGGGCAACAGCAAGCGACACAGGCCAAGCCCGAGATACAGGGGTATTGCTTGCCAGGGGTGAAACAGGTTCCTGCGGCGGGTCTCGGCAAACCGAGCAACGGCGCGCGCCGTCGCTTCGGGAGATGTCGAAAAGAGCGCCTTCACCCAGCTCATCCAGCGCGGCAGACGGTGTTCCATCGTGTAAATCGCCGTGCGCACGGGACCCAGCGTGACCCGCTGAAACACGAGGTCGGTCCGGGTGTACATCCGCGACCAGGCGTCGAAGCAGGCGCTCACGGCTTGCTTGCTCGTGCTGTAACCGAGCGCGTACGGATTGCCCCCGTACGTGACCGTCGAGCTGAGGGCGATGACATGACGCGGTTCATCGCTCGTGACCAGCTCAGTCAGCGGTTGCACGAAATTGAGCACGCCGTACAGGTTCGTCTCGAGCACTGATCGATAACTGGATAGATCGAACGCTTCGTCGTTGTCGACGCGGTTGATACCGGCATTCAAAATGAACACGTCCGGCAATTCCGCGGATTGCACGAGGCGACGAACCAACCGCTCGACCTCGTCGTTGAAACGCACATCGACGTGCTCGAAGCGCACAGCAGGATAGCGGGACTCGAGCTCCGGGACGCGGCGGCGATTCACGGAGATGACCCTCGCGCCGCTCCGGGCGTACAGCTCGAGCAACGCGCGACCCACGCCGGAAGTGGTCCCAGTCACGAGCACGCTCCTAGTCTTCATCGCCGTCCATCGACTCTGACGGCGATCGTCCGCTGCTCTCGGGCGGCGAGCGCCGTCGGAGAAAGTCTGCGATTTGCCGAGGCTCGGTGAATAGCTCGCGACCTTTTCGAATCGTCTTCCGAATGAACTTGGGCCGTCGCTTGGACTCTTCGCTGATCTTGAGCACGTATTCGCCGACCAGCGCCACGGCCAGCAAGTTGAGGCTGCCGAAGAACATCACCACCACGATCAGCAGCGAAGTCTCGCGAGCTCTCTCCGGATGGCTCACCAGTGTGTACGCTTGCTGGCCCGCTGCCAGGACCGACACCGCCACGAGCACGCATGCGAAGTAGCTCAGGAACGCGAGCGGCGCGAAGCTGAAGGAAAAGATCGCCTTTCGCGCCCACCAGACGTTGCCGAGCCAACCATGAGTCGAGCGACCGAAGCGGCGTTGCGGTCGTACGTAATCGACGCCGGTCTGCCTGAAGCCAACCCAGGCGCGGAGCCCGCGCAGGAATTGGTCCGTTTCGGGAAGCGCGAGCAGCTCGTTTACCACCCGCCGGTCCATCAGCGCGAAATCGCCAGCGTCGAGGGGCATGGGCACTTCGGAAATGCCGCGGAAGATTCGGTAGAAGAGGCGACAAAGCAGGGCGAGCAGCGCCGAGCCTTCGCGCTTTTGGCGGCGGCCGTAAACGACGTCATTGCCCTTCTGCCAGCGCGCATAAAACTCTGCGATCAGCTCCGGCGGATCCTGTAAATCGCCGTCGAGCAGGATCACCGCGTCGCCGACGGCGATTTGCATGCCGCTCAGGAACGCGCTCTGTGAGCCGAAGTTCCTCGAATGCTCGATGCTGATCACGTGCTCGTCCCTGGCCGCGAGCTCTGCGAGCACGGAGTCCGCGTCGTCGGGGCTCGCGTCGTTGACGAAAATGATTTCGTATTGGACCCTCAGCTCCGCAAACACGGCGCTGAGGCGCGCGTGCATCAGCGGAATTGCCGGTGCGTCCTCGTAGCAAGTAATGACGGCCGACAGCGTGGGCTCAGCCACGGAGAAACTCCCGGACCGCGGCCGCCAACGGCTGCCCCGCAAGGCCGCTCTCCTCCAGATGAAAGCGCTGGCTACCGTAGCGGCCCGAAGGGTAGCCGGCCGCGGAAAGGGCGAGCAGCGCGCGGGGCGCTACACCCGATTCGATGAAGAGGTAGCTGAGGGCTTCGGCCAGACCGCAGGGGCGGTAGTGCTCTTCGATCGTGATCGCCCGCCGCTTGTGCTCGAGGCTCGTGGCAAGCTCCGGCGGCAAGCCCTCCAGAGGGAACGTGCCCACACTCCAGATCTCGAGCTCGTCGAGCACCTCTGGCGCCCCCATCTCGTACAGACCTTGTAAGACAGGGCCCATACCGATCACGACGCAGCTTCGACCTGCCTTGAGCTTGCGCCAAGGACCAAACGCCGGGATCTCTCCGGGGATCTTGGCCGGCATGCCGAGCCGCAGGTAGTTGGGGCGCGGGTCATCACCCATCAGGTTGACGATTGGCCCGACGTCCGTGGCCAAAAGCGGGACGTACAGTTTGAGATTCGGTAGGGCCCGCAGTGCGCCCACGTCTTCCAAGGCGTGATGGGTGGCGCCCATGATGCCATACGCGTAGCCGCCGCCATTTCCGACGAGCTTCACCGGCAGGTCGTGTAGACAGACGTCATTGCGAATTTGTTCGTAGGCGCGCAGCACCGTGAACACGGCAGCGCTGTAAACCCACGGCTGGTGCCCGGCGCGTGCCAGCCCCGCGGCGAGGGACACCGCGTTCTGCTCCGCAACGCCCGCGTTGACGAAGCGCTCACCGTACGCCAGGGCGATGCCCTCGAGCGCCAGGTAGCCGAGGTCACCGGTGATGAACACGAGATCGCTGCGCACCTCGAACAGCGTCAGCATGGCCTGGGCGAATTCAGCCCTCATTTCGAGGGTCCACCCGTGCGGCGTGCGCGCGTGTCAGGGCGTCGATCGCTTGCTCGTATTGCTCGTCGCTCATCGGTAGGTAGTGCGAATCAACGGTGTCGTGCAGGCAGCCAAGCCCGTTGCCTTTGACGGTGTTGGCGATGATGGCGACCGGTGTGGTCTGCGTCTCCCAGAAGCGCGCGCACTCGTCCCGCGCGGCCAGGAGCGACGCGAAGTCGTGGCCGTCGACCACGATGACGTGAAAGCCGAAGGCGCGGAGCTTCGCGTCGAGCGGTTCCAGCGCGAGCACGTCTTCTGTGCGCCCGATGGCTTGGATCTGGTTTCGATCGACGACCCAGATCACGTGGCACAGCTGGTGGTGTGCGATGAACAGCGCGGCTTCCCAAACGCTGCCCTCGTCGAGCTCGCCATCCGAGGTGACACAGAAAAACCGCTGCTGCTGGCGATTGAGGCGAGCGCCGAGGCCCATGCCGGCGCACAAAGACAGCCCGTGTCCGAGACTGCCCGTCGCAAACGGGATCGCCGGGATCGTATTGAACGGAGGCAGCGCGGACAGTGCGGTGCCGTCCGCATAGAAGGAGTCGATCTGTGAGGCCGTGAGCAGGCCTGCCTCGGCCAGAAGTGAATACAGAGCGGCCGCCGCGTGCCCTTTGGACAGGACGACCGTGTCGTCGTCGTGCATCCAAGCGAACTTCAGGAAGACCAAGATCTCCGCGCAAGACAGTGAGCTACCGACGTGACCCGCGTTGGCCTTTTTGTACATGGCCAAGAAGCGCTTCTTGACCGAGAAGACGCGCGCTTCGAGCATCCTGCATTCGGCCGTGGCGGGCTCGCCTTTCAGACTACTTGCCGTAGCCAGCGCTCACGATGTTTGCGTGGACTGCGCTGTCGGTCGCGTCGGACGGATAGCCAGCGACGATCGCGCCCTCGTAGAAGGTGCCCTGACTGCCGTTGTTGTTGCTGTAACAGCAGTCACCGCCGCTGCCGAGCACGATGGAGCCCTGCTTTTTCATCGGCTTCTTCCCGGCGGGGAGCGAGCCGCTGTAATACGTGTTCAACGGCAGCACGGTCGCGTCGGCGGCCTTCAGTGCGAAGTCCGAGGTGCCATTGTTCTTTTCCATGGCGGTAACGTACGTGGACGTCTGGCTCATCAAGTTGTTGTTCTTGCCGCCGCTCCCCTGAGCAATCATCCCGTCTTCCATGTCCGCCATCACCCAGGGGCCCGTGCCGGCTCCGGTGGCCCATTGCGTCGAGCTTCCGAAGTAGAGGGCGTCCATCGAGGGGCCAGCCACGTAGGTTCGGCTCACTTCGCCGTTGCCGTAGTCGTAACAGCAGCCCCCGTTGAAGTGCTTGCCGCTGGTCACGATGTAGATCCCTTGCGGCGCGCTGCCGGTGGGCATGCCGGTCTTCGAGCCGTCCCTCCAATAGGCTTGGGCAGTCTTCGTGTAGAGCGAGTACACCTTGTGACCTCCCACCATCAGTGATTCCGCAGTGGCGCTCGCGGCAGTCATTCCCGAATGGCCGGGGTGCGCGTTCGCGCCCTCCCCCAAAATACTGTCGGGGGTCTCGGCTTCGAGAAAGTTACCGTGCCCGGATTGATCGTACACGCGAATGATGGTGCACGTAGTTCCGGTACAGAACGAGTCTTGGACGGAGGAGTTGGCGTATCCACCTGGAGCGAGCACCGGAATGTCTTTGGTGGTGCCGTCGGACGCGCGCTTCACTTGATACAGGTTGCCGCTATACGATGCGAGCAGCGCCCGCACGGTGCTGTGCGCCGCGACACAAGTATTGTTGGCCGCGGCGTAGATGTCGCAGGGCAGGTTGCCCACGGGAGCTCCGCCCGCAGTGCCGCCGGAGCCGCCCGTCGCCCCGCCTCCAGCACCTGCCGCGCCGCCACCCGATGCACCCGCGCCTCCTGTCGCTTGCGCTCCGCCGGATCCGCCGGTCGACGAACCGCCACCGGCGCCACCCGTGCCATCTCGCATCAGCACGACCGAGCCCGATAGGGCCGACAACTGCGGCGTCACTGTGAGCGTGTCTCCAGCAGCGCAGTACGCATAGCTCAGGTCATTGTTCGTCACGGTGGTGCCGGAAGTCGTGAAGTTCCCCTGGGTCATCGGTTGGTCAGCGACGAACCCGATGCCATGGTCGCGATCGACGCTGACTGCGCAACTACACTGGCCATTCGTAGTGGTGCAAGCCGAGCTGGTCCAACCCAACACCTTGAAGAGATCCGACGTATTTTCGCAAGGGACGGGCACCGACGAAACGGAAAGGCACTGCGGAGACAGCGGGAACGTGGCCGAGCCCGTAGTCCTCGTATGATCAGTCGAAGTTCCGTCGGCGTTCGCGACGATAGAGCCAGTCGTGCTCAGCGTACCGGTCACCGGCACGCTCGCACAGCCCAAGCTCAAGAGGGAAACGTCCAGAGCGCCCGACAACTTCAGGCAGGACGACGCTACGGTCCACGATCCGACGACGCTACCGCCGCACGCGGCCACGTTGCTGCACGTGCCAGTTTCAGCGCCGGCGCCGGCGCCCGCTCCACCAGGGCTTGGGGAGCCGCCGCTGCCGTTCGCTCCGCCAGACGAGGAACCCGCCGTGTTCCCCGCCCCCGCGCTCGAGCTACTCCCCGAACCGTTGCTACAAGCCGCTAGCGTCGCCAGCGAACTGAGAGCAAACACAGCGACGAGCGCGAGATATCCGTTACCCATAATGACCTTCCAAAGAAATCCGCTGTGGGGTTTGTCGGTCTGATTCGCGAATTGTCATGAAAAACGACGCGCTTCGAAATTGGCTTGAATCGAGCCAATTTCCGGCGCCGGTTCGCAAGCAAACCGATGATGAATCGCGCGCGCCCAACGCGTAATCGCGATCTGCAGAGTCAACGGCGCTTTACTGGCAAAGCGAAATACATCCATCGACATGGACGCTGTGGTGCAGTTGCGCTATTCATGAATGAACGATTACGGAACCGCTCCTCGCGTGTCCCGACGCCGTTCGCGCATCTTGCGCATCCCAGCCAATTCGAACCGGCGTGATGCGCCCCAACTCCGAGATGAGGACCATGCTTCGACACCACGCCACTTTCGCCGTGCTCTTCCTCGCAGCCGTGCTCGGCTGCTCTTCGACAGACGAGCCCGGGACGCCCGGTGGGGCTGGCGTGACCACGGCAGGGTCAGGCGGTGGCGGCGCGGCGGGTGCCAGTTCCGCTGGCGCACCGCCCAGCGCAGGTGCGGCCCCCACCCCCACCGCGGGTGCGCCAGGCAACGGCGCCGGAGGTAGCGGCGGCGGTGCCCTCGGTGGAGCCGGGGCGAGCAACGGCGGCGCTGGTGCAGCAGGTTCGTCCACGAGCGGCGCTGGTGGCGGCACATCGGGCGGAGCCGCTGGCGCGGCCGGCGGCGGTTCCACGGGGCAGGTCATGCCCAGCGCTGGCTGCGGCAAGTCGGGTCGGCCCGCGAACGGCAAAATCACCGTCGCTAACCAGGAGATCATTGATTTTCCCGCGTCTTACGACGGAACTAAGCCGTTCCCGTTGCTCATCGCACTGCATGCCTGCGGCAACCCGAACACGCAGTGGGAAGGGCTCGTCAAAGGCTCGGCGTTCGAGACCGAATACGTGCGCCTGATGCCGAACACCAGTGACTCCGGCCAGTGTTGGTCGAACTACAACAACAACATCGCGCGCATCCTCAAACAGTACGACGACGTGCTGGCCAACTACTGCATCGACACGAGTCACGTGTTCGGCGTGGGCCACAGCTCTGGCGCGCAGATGCTCGTCAATACGCTATCCCACAAGAGTGACGCGCAGCACCTGAACTTCAGGGCCGTTTCCCCAGTGGCCGCCGACCCGTTCAACGTCGCGATCCCGATCCCGGTTCTCTACATCGACGGCATCATGGACAACCAACGCAGCGCTGACTCCGCCAAAAATGCGGTCGCCAAATTCCGCGCGGCAAACATGTGTGCTGACACTTTCAAGACCTACACGCCCATCATGGGCTGCACGAGCAGCGGCATGCAGGTCGACCCCGGCTGCAAGATTTACGACAACTGCACCAAGCCAACCATCTGGTGCGCGCACAACGACCCGAACTACAGCGGCACTCAGCACGGCGTGCCCTGCTTCGGAATCAAAGCGATCTACGATTTCTTCAAGACGATTTGAGCAGCCGCTCTGACCGTCAGGCCCAGAACTTTCGCGTCATACGGAATTGCGAGCCTGGGCGCGTATCCCACCCGTGCCTTCATGGGCAACTAATCAAAAAAAAGAACGGCTTCCGACGCTTTGCGCGACGGAAGCCCGTTCACTTCCACACTGCCCAGGTAGACCACTAAGTCGGTGGCCAACCGGCTTGGCAGCGCTCGCGATGATGAAGAAGCGCTACTCAGCGCCTGCTTGCGCGCGCGTCGGCGATCAGAACATCGCGACCCGGGGATGGATAAGGCAGATTCCTTTCATGTCGACAAGGAGCTCTCGATGACGTTTCGATATCTGAACTTCGGCGCCTTGACGCTGGCCATAGCCGCTGCCGCCTGCACTGGGGTCGTCACCGATTCGGGCTCTGACGCCCCGACCATCCCGGGCCAAGGCACCGCGGCTGGAACTGGGGTGGGTTCCGGCTCCAACACTGGGACCGGAGGCGGCTCGAACCCAGACGGCGCAGGCGCCACGGGCGCTGGCGCCGCGACAGGCGACATCGCGAGCAAGCTGAAGCTGGACGGGAACCCCAGCTACTTCCGCGTCGTCCGCCTCACCAACGACCAGTGGACCAACAGCGTGCAGGGCGTGCTTGGCTTGGCCTCGCCGCCGACCCTGGCAGACGCCTTCCTCGACGCCGTTGCTGGCACGACGGACTTCACGAACAACGAGCAAGTGCTGAGTGTCGATAGCCGGAGTTGGTCCGATTACGAGACAGCCGCAGAGACGCTCGCGGCCCAGTTGCTTTCGGATCCCACACAACTGAGCAAGCTGTACTCCGGCACTGACGGCGCCGGCTTCATCGCTACCGTGGGGCGTCGCGTGTACCGCCGGCCGCTCACCGACACGGAGAAGGCGTCCTATCAGAAGCTGTACGACACGGGCTCGGCTACTTCGGGTAGCCAGAGCGCGTTCGCCAAGGGCGCTTCGCTCGTGTTCGAAGCCATGTTGCAGTCGCCCTATTTCTTGTATCGAACCGAGCTCGGCGCGGTCGGTGCTCCCCTCTCGGCTTACGAGATGGCCGCGAAGCTCTCGCTGCTTTTCCGAAACACCGCGCCGAACGACGCTCTGCTCGACGCAGCAGCCGGCCCAGGCAAGCTCGACACCGCTGATGGCGCCGCCGCAGTAGCGCAGACCATGCTGGAGGAGCCTGCAGCCAAACAGGTGATGCGCAACTTCCACGGGGAGTTCCTGCGCTTCAAGAAGTTCGACGAGCTCAGCAAGGTCGGTGTTCCTACCTACAACCCGGCGATCAATCCCGAGCTCAAGGAAAGCTCGTTCCTGTTCTTCGACAAGATTTTCAGCCAAGGGTTGGGCGTCAAAGACATCTTCTTGGCTACCTCGGGGTTCGTCGGACCCAACATGGCGACGCTGTACGGCGGCGGCATCTCCGCACCTGCGAGCGGTCTGGTGGAGAGCAAGCTCGACGTCAATCGCGTCGGTTACTTCACCCAGCTCCCGTTCCTCGTGCTCTACGGCCACAACGACGTGCCCGATTCGATTCACCGCGGCGTCAGCATGGCGTTGGATGTGCTGTGTGCGCCGCTTGGCCCGCCCGCACCGGATATCCCGCCGCTCCCCGCGACCATGCCCGGGCAGACCAACCGCATGCGTGTCGACGCGCACACCAAGGGCTGCGGCACGATCTGCCACAACAACATGATCAACCCCCTGGGCTTTGCCTTCGAGAACTTCGATGGCATGGGCCAGTACCGAACGACCGAGAAGAACGGCGATCAAGACCTGCCGATCGACAGCAGCGCATCATTTGCGTTCGTCGACGGCACGAAGAGCTACCAAAACGCGGCTGACTTCATGAAAGTGATGGCAACCGACCCGCAGACCCACCTTTGCTACTCGAAGAAGCTCGCAAGCTTCGGTCTACAACGCGACATCATCCCGGCCGACTTGCCTTTGGTGACACAGCTCGCTTCCATTAGCGAGTCGGGCACCGGCTCGGTGAAGCAGGTGCTGGTCGACCTGGTCAAGCAGGACGCATTTAGGACGCGCTCCGGAGGTGCACAGTGATTCTCAAGCTCGATCCCAAGAACCGTGGTGTCGTGAACCGAAGGGCTTTCCTCCGGGGAGCCGGCGCGGTCGCAGTCGGGTTGCCGTTTCTCGAAAGCTTGCCAGAGCGGTCGGCCTGGGCTGCCGACAGCCCGCCCGTCTTTACGTTCTTCATCGTGGCTCAGAACGGCCAGGTGAATAAGAACTTTTTCCCGTCCGCCACTGGCGCGCTCACGACTGCGGGCTTGGCCGGCGCAACCGGCATGGCAACGAGCGTGCTGTCGCCGCATGCGGCGAACCTGTTGTTCCTCAAGAACATCAATTACCCGAACGCTGGCCCCAAGAGCTGCGGGCATGCCGAAGCAAACGTTCAAACCCTGACGGGTTTGGCGCCAGCTACCAACGGCAACACGGCCTACTCTGCGGGCCCTTCCGCCGATACGCTGATCGGTAAGACCTTGGGTGCCGACCCGCTGGCTTTGTACTCGGGTACGAAAGGCTTCATCGCCGAGCGTATCTCGTTCAAGGCTGCGGGCTCCGGGCAGGTCCGAGCCGCGGATGTGAACCCATATCTTCTCTACTCCAAGGTCGTGGGTCTGGTCGGGTCCGGCACGACCACGACTGGCGGCAGCACCCCCACGGTGGACCCGGTCGCGCAGGCACTTGCCAACCGGCGCAAGAGCGTGAACGACTTGGTGCGCGGCGAGCTGACAGACCTGATGAACATGTCCGTGCTGAGCGCGGCCGACAAGGCGCGACTCGATCAGCACTTCCAAGCAATCCGCGACGTCGAAGTCACGATGGGCAACATGACGCCCACCGGCGCTTCGTGCTCCAAGGCTGGCTTGCCGGACGACCAATACACGGCGCTGAAGACTGGCTTCCAGTTCAAGGGCGCCAACATGGAGCAGATCGTCCAGCTCCACCTGCAAATCATGGCTGTTGCGTTTGGCTGCAACTACAGCCGCGTCGCTACCCTGCAATGGGGAGACGGCACCGACGGCACGATGTACAACGTGCCGTCCAATGCGAGCCTCGGTTGGACCTTTCACCAGCTGAGCCATCGCCTCCAGTCGGATTCGCAGTCCGGGAACAACCCGACCGCCGAAATGGCACATCACGAGATCGATGGGGTGCGCATGTCCTCGCTCCTGGTCGGCCTGGATGCTTTCAAGGCGCACGGCCTGCAGGACACCGCGCAAATCATCTGGACGAACACCCTCGCCGACGGTCCGTCGCATTCCACGCACGGCGTGCCGATGATCATCTGGGGCAGCGGCGGTGGCTACCTCAAGCAGGGCGCCTTCGTCGACACTGCTGGTGTTGCGAACGCCCAAGTCCTCAACACGATCATGGCCGCCGCTACCCGCGACAAGACGACGACTGCGCCCGCCATTGGCTCCGGGCAATATGCGGGCATGAAGGCGTAGTCACGCGGCAAAGGAACCCATGAGCTCGAAACGCTTCGCGGCATTATCCTTGGTTGCCGGCCTTTCGAGCATCGCGGGTTGCGGTAGCTCGGCGTCGTCTGACGGGGTGGGTGGCGCCCCACCGACCGCAGGCGCCCAGAACAACGGTGGCAGCATCGTCGCAGGCGGTGCTCCCGCTGCTGCAGGTGTACCGAGCGTAGGGGGCACCTTCCCTGCCGGTTCGGGCTCGAGCGGTGCGCCCGGTGCTGCGGGCTCGGTTGCGGGCGGTGCAGTGGGCGTGAGCGGAGCCCCGCCAAGCGCCGGCGCGAGCAACGGCGGCAATGCCAACGGCGGTATGGCGGGCAGCAGCGTCGGGTCAGGCGGAAAAGGCGGTGCTGCTAGCACCGGGACCTGTACCGCTTCGAAGCCGGCCAGTGCCAAGGCATCCGGTAGCGGGCCGCACCAGGTCGTGATCGAGACGAACTCCGACCCCGGCATCGAAGAAGGC
The DNA here is from genome assembly GCA_040348785.1 of Myxococcales bacterium. Classification (GTDB taxonomy): domain Bacteria; phylum Myxococcota_A; class Polyangia; order Polyangiales; family Polyangiaceae; genus PMG-095. The sequence goes on from JBEQTH010000045.1 coordinate 37,020, forward strand.
ACGATTTACCGCCCTTCCGACTTAGGCGGCACCGAAAAATATCCCATCTTCGTCTGGGGCGAAGGCGGTTGCTCCCTCAACGGGCTCTCGAACTCGGCCGCGATGGCGGAGATCGCCTCGCACGGCTACTTCGTGATCGCGGACGGCACGCCGAACAACTCGAGCTCCCGCAACATGGACAGCGGGAACCCAGCCGGGATGGGCGCGCCGTTGCTCGCGTACGTGAGCTGGGCAATCGCCGAGAACGACAAGACCTGCAGCGCCTATCACCAAAGCTTGGACACGACGAAGGTCGCAGCCAACGGATTTTCGTGCGGCGGGCTGATGGCAGAGGGCACAGCGGGAGATCCCCGCATCACGACCTGGGGCCTCAACAGTAGCGGGCTCTTCAGTGCCAATCAGCCGTTCTATAAAACGATCCACACGCCCGTGTTGATCGTTCTCGGTGGCTCGAGTGACATCGCCTACGAAAACGGCGAGCGTGACTTCGACAACATTTCGGCGCTCGGCACCCCCATCCTGCTCTTCAGCAAGAACCTCGGGCACGGTGGGGATCTGTTTGCCAAGAACGGTGGGGACTTCACCAAGATCGACTTGGCGTGGCTCAACTGGCGCCTGAAGGGCGATGAAACCGCCACCGGGAAAGGCGCCCTCGTCGGTGCAGCCTGTTCGTACTGTTCGAACAGCGCCTGGGAAGTGAAGTCGAAGAACGTACCCTGAGGCGAGCCGCCTACGGGCGCCGGCGACGCAGCCGAGCAGCACTGATCGAGACTGCGAGCAAGACGACGCCAGCGGGAAGCTCACCCGGCGCGGTGCCGCGAGAGCCCGCCTGTGTGCAACCGCAGCCGGGCGATGTCTCCGCGCTGCTCGTGCCTGCGGCTCCACTGATTGCGGCTGCGCCGCTCGCTCCCGGCGCCGTGCCCGCGGCGCTCGTCGAGCCCGCATTGCCGGAAGGAGCCCCGCCACTTGCATCGCTCCCGCCCGATACGCCCGAGCCAGCGGTCGAAGACGTGCCGGCCGTTGCCGCGCCACTGACGCCGCCTGCACCAGCTCCCATCGATCCCGATCCGCCGCCACTCGAGCCGCTGTCGCCGGGCATTGCACCACCAGGTCCGGTGGCGTTGTCTGCCGTGAGTGAGAGCACCGCGTAGCCGGAGACCAAGCTCACGTTGTTGGGATCGTGCGTCGATAGGTTCTTGGGTGACCCCCAACTGCCGGTCAGGAAGCTGCTCGGAACGGCTTGGCCGCTGAAATCCTCACGCCACATCGCCGCGCCGAAGGCGCCGTTGCTGTACGGCGAGAATTGGACCCAATCGATGAACTGATGAACGGGAAGGATGCTCGGGTTGAAGGTGCCGCCGAACGAAGCATCCCCGGGCCAGACGTTGAAATGGATCTGCATCCCGTTCGGCGCGTTGTCAGCGTAGGCCTTGGCGACGGCGCCCGTTTCTCGACGGATCTCGGCGCCGTCCACGAACCAGGCGATGGACTCGGGCAACCACTCGTACGCGTACACGTGATACGAGTTGCACAGGTCCGCGGCGAGCGTCTCTTTCCGGCTGTGATCGCCGACGGGGTTGCCGTACAGGGCGTTGGTCTGGAGGTGACAGTCCGCGCCGAGCTTTTCGAAATCGAGCTCGTTCCAGAACGTCCCTGTCTGCTCAGAGCCATCCTTCCAGAGGAAGAACGAGCTGATGACCCCATCCCCGGCCGCGAACTTCAAGCGCGCCTCGAAACGGCCGTAGCCATTCGCCGCCGAGGTGTAGAGCTCTGCGCTCGCCGTCGCCCCCGCCGGGCGCGGCATTAGAACAGTAGCGATAAACGCGGCCGAAACGACGCTGAACCAGGTGTTACGGGGTCTTGCGCTCATGGGACATCCGAGATCGTCTACCCATCCCATGTAGCCAACGGGCCGAGCAGGGTCTTCGCATTCCTTGGGAAACACGAACGCCCCACGATGCGCTGATTTCACTCAGGGGTCGTAGGCCGCCTGCATGAGCTGGCGTTGCCCGTTGGCCAGGAACTCCCGTGGGCCGCAGCCCAGCTCGGCCTGAAACGTGCGGTGGCATTGCGAATAGGAGCCAAAACCGGAACGTTCGGCCGAGACCAACAAGTTGTCCTGCCCCCCGTCTACCAGGGCAATGAAGCGCAGCAGCCGCAAGCGCGCACGGTACTGCACGAGCTTGATTCCGACGTCGCGATGAAAGTAGCGGCTCACTTCGGAAGGGTCGGCGCGGAGCTGTTTTGCAAGCAGCGCTAGGCCCAGGTTGGGCGCTTCGGTGACTGCGGACAAGGCACGCCGCGTGAGGACGTGCATCGCGTGCCCTTCCCCGCTCGCATACTTTCGCCGAAGCCAGTGCGCGTGGTCCCACAGCTCGGCGCCTGGCTGATCAACCCCTTCACGATCCACGATGGACGCGGCGCGTGCCGACAGCGCTTCGAAGTCACTCGGGGTGAGCCGAAGGTGGCACGGCAACGCGGCGCTCTCTTGCTCGGCGGCCAGAACCTGCGCGGAATAGCTTGCGTCGAGGCCGAACGCATACAAATACAGATCGGGCGAGGCTTCGAGGATCACGTGATCCTGCCCAGACGGGAAGCTCAATAGGTCCCCCGCGGATGCGTGCACGGTGGCTCGACCGATCCCGAATACAGCCGTGCCGCGAGCAATCAGGTTCATCTCCGGTTCGGCGTGAAAGTGGCGCGGGCGCCGCCCCCAGTAAACGGGTGTGTACTTCCAGACCAAAGCTCGTGCGCCCGATTGAGGAGGCAGAAAACTTTGGTGAAGCACTAGCCGAGTCACGTCAGCCATGGCTGAAAGCTAGCTCACGTCGCGGCCTCGAGCGAGGCCAGCGCGAGCATTTGCCGAACGGTTCACGGGCTGCTGACGACTTTCAGCAGCACGACGCTGTGGCTCGGCACGTTGCTCGCCGTGTAAGAGCCAGTCGAAGGACCGAGATCTTTCGCGGCCCAAAGGTCACGCACGGTGGCAGCGCCCGCGGGCAGGCCGAGCTGGCTCCACTGCACGGTGATGGATGCCGCAGCCCCGCTGCGATTGAACAAGGCGACGGCTCGAGTGTTGGTCCCGGACATCGTCTTGGACCACACCTCCAGGTCCGTTCCTGGAGTAGCGACGACGCGGCCTTGCTGGCCGAGAGGATCTTGGTCGACCGCGATCACTTCGGCGTTGGTCAGCGTGGCCTTGGTGGCCGCGCTCATCTTGGTCAGGTCGTTGCCGGTGATGAGCGGCGCGGCCATGATCGCCCACATGCTGAAATGAGCGCGGCCTTCGGTATCGTTCAAGCCGTTGCCGACCTCCAGCATATCCGGGTCGTTCCAGTGCCCCGGCCCCGCTCCGGTATACTGATTCTTGTTCGCGTCGATGAGCCGAATCACCTCACTCCACTTGGCGGAGATGTCGAACCCGATTCGCCACATGTTGGCGACCGCGGGCAAGTTGAGCGAGCAGTTGGTCGGCGTGCAAAACGGCCCTTGGTCACCGGGATTGATGCTGTAAAAGATCGGACGCCCCGTCGCTTTGAGCGCGTCGCGCATCACGGCGAACGCACTCAGTTGACCTTGGCACTTGTCGTACTTCAGGTAATCGATCCCCCACGAGGCGAAGGTTTGGGCATCGCTGGTTTCGTGTCCGACGCTGCCCACGCCAGGGGTGTAGCCACCGTACAGGCCGGCGCAGGTTTTTGTGTTGGGCGTCTCGTAGATGCCGATTTTGAGGCCCTTGCCGTGGATGTATTCGGCGAGCGCCGGGATACCGGAGGGGAACTTGCTCGCGCTCCACTTCAGCTTGCCGCTCGAATCGCGGCCGTCCATCCAGCAATCGTCGAGGTTGACGTACTCGTACCCGACGGCTTTCATGCCCGTCGTCACGAACGCGTCCGCCATGTTCTTGACGACGGTCTCGTTCAGCCCGTTGCAGTTGTAGGCGTTCCACGAGTTCCAGCCCATGGGCGGCGTCGCGCCGAGCACGGCCGAGCCGGCCCCGCCGCCTGCCCCGCCGGCCCCCGCCGCTCCGCCTGCGTGCGAGCCGCCCGCACCGCCCGCGCCGCCGCTCATCCCGCCTCCGGCGCTCGCGCCTGCGTTGCTTGCAACCGAGCCAGCCGCTCCCGCGGTGGCGTTGACTCCACCGGTTCCGGACATGCCGTCAGAACCGGGCGTGCCGCCCCCCGCGCTCGATCCGGCCGAGCTCGTGCCGGCGCTCGGCGCAGTGTTACCGCCAACCCCGATTGCGCCGCCCTTGTCAGAACCGGCCCCGCTCGAGCCGCCCCCCGAATCAGACGGCGGACCCGCGCTTTCCGAGCAACCCAACGCCAGGAGCGCAGCGGCGAGCAACACGCGATGGCGCCGATTGTTCAAGGGACGATTGACCGGCACCGGGAACCTGGGACCGGAACCGAGCTCGAGCCTGACTAGGGACATCTTGGTTACAACGCAGTGTCGAGCGAAGCCGTTCTCCGTCGCCCAATCCACGCGCCCACCGGCCCCCCCCGGGGGCGCTCGTGTAGGCGCATGGACGCGCGAGGCTCTGAACGGCGACTCAGAAGAAGAAGTAAGTGACCCCAAACGACGCACCAACCTGGCCGCCGATGAGCCCGCTGTTGTTGTTGTTTGCAAACACCGCCCCGACACCAGCGCTGGCAGACAGAGCGACGTTCGGGACCACGAAGGCACGGATTTGGGCCGCGCCCTCCAAATGAACCGGGTTGGACGAAACTCTGCCCTGCGGGCCATCTCCGTCGGGATCGTGCGTGACGTGAACCAAGCCGATGCCCGGGCCCAGCGAGAAATCCGCCGATTGGCTGCGGTGCACCGGGAAGAAGAGCCGCCCAGCCACGGCCAGGGACGAATCGTTGTGCTGGAACGAGCCGCCGAGCAAGGCATCGACGTGAAAGACTTCCGCGTCGTAAACGAAGGTGCCGCCAACGATACCGGTCATCGTTGCTTCTGCGCCAACGCCGAAACCGCGCGCCGCGGGCGCGGTTTGAGCCGCTGCCGTTCCAGAGACGAGCAGCGTGAGAGTTGCGAGTGGAAGGATGTGTTTGATCGAGGTTCGCATGGGACGAGTCTAATGACGCGCCCGACGTCGAATCAATCGTCACGTCCGTATGAACCAGGGTGAAACCGGAACCAGTCTCAGATTGACCCAAAACGAGGTGAGGCGTCGCCCCTTTGCGCTACACCCCGAGGGGTGAACCAGCGCAGGACAATTGCGACGGCACCGTAGTAACGCCGAGTCGATCCGCTGACTGCAACAACACCAATATTTTCTGACGGAAAATCGACGCCATCGCCACTGCGTTGTGGAAGTGCTCGAACAACGTGCCGCCATCGACGAGTAGTAGACGGCCGAAGCCTCTTCGAGCGTGGAGACACTCGTGCGCAAGACGAAGTTTGAAATGCTTACATTCGTTGCAGGCCTATCGCTGATTGGTTGCGGCGCATCCGACAACGGCGGCGGTGACGGCAGCGCCGCCGGTTATGAGAATATCGGCGGCTACGTGAGCAGCGCGGGCGCCAACACTGCAGGCGCTAGTGGAGGGCTTGCGGCGGGTGGTGCTGGTGCCTCCGCGGGTGGGGCTGCTCCGAGCGCAGGCGCTGCCGGCGCTAGCGCAGGCGCCGAAGCTGGTGGCAGCGGCGGACTTGTCAGCGGCGGAGGAGGCGGAGCCATTCAAGGTGGCGCAGGCGGCGCGAGCCACGCAGGCGCAGGCGGTGCGAGCCACGGAGGAACCGGGGGCGCAAGCGGAGGCTCAGCCGGCGCAGGCGGAGCGAACACGGTGGGTAAGTTCTTCGGCAACATCACCACCGGTAACTCGATCGACACTGGCGGCATGAAGTTCTCCAAATACTGGGATCAGATCACGCCGGAGAACGCGGGTAAATGGGGCTCCGTGCAGTCGTCCCCCACGAGCGCGTTCAACTGGTCATCGCTCGATGCGATCTACGCATACACGGAGACCAACCACATCATTTTCAAGCAGCACAATTTCGTGTGGGGCTCGCAGCAGCCGAGCGGAACGCCGACGCTCGCCCAGGTCGAAAACTGGATCAAATCCTTCTGTGACCGTTACCCGAACACGAAACTGATCGATGTAGTGAACGAGCCACCGCCCCACACGACCCCCAGCTACACGGCGAACCTAGGCGCGGGTGAGACAGGCACGTATGGCTGGATCACCAAGGCGTTCAAGCTCGCTCGGCAGCATTGCGGCAACGCGATCCTCATCTTGAACGACTACAACAACATCGAGTATTCGGATCAAGAGAGCCACTTCATCGATATCGTGAAACAGATCAAGTCGGGCGGCGCGCCAATCGATGCGGTGGGAGCGCAAGCTCACGGCTTGCGGACGATGTCGGCTTCACAGCTGCAAACCAACCTGAACACGATGGCCACCCAGACCGGGCTGCCGATCTACATCACCGAGTACGACATCGGCGAAGCGAACGACGCGACCCAGCTTGCCACGTACCAAGCGCAGATCCCGATCTTCCGGAACACGGCCGCTGTCCACGGCGTCACCATTTGGGGTTGGATCGACGGCAAGACCTGGGTCGCCAACACCGGTCTGGTCAAGGGAACGACACCCCGGTCCGCAATGACTTGGCTCATGAATCAACTCGGGCGTCCCGTTCCGCCCAACTGAACGCGCCAACCCCGAAGCGTGAAGGTCGCAGCGTACTCCGACGCTGCGACCGAAGGCTCGCCCGAGTCAGGGAACCGGTGCAGGGCCGGCCGCTTCTGACGCGGGCAGGAAGTCCACCGCCAAGCCATCTCTGCCCAGGTCGACCACCCAGGCCACTGCTTTTTCAGTCGAAGTGATGCTCGTGATCGTGCCGGGGCGATTGTAGGAGAGCACGCGCGGCTGGTGGGCGTCCTTGGACACGTCGAACAAGCCTTCCACACAGCCGCAGTAGATTCGATTCGACACGTGGATCGGCGAGCACACGAGGTCACTCAGTTGTACCTCCTCGTGGCTCAAGTCGAGCGACAGCTTGATGACGCGCGACTTGTCCAAGTCGTAATAGTAGACGGCGTCCGAGCCCACGAGCTGTGAAGGGACTCGGCCCTTTTGCGTCGAGCCATATTCGGGAGCGCCGCCGTTCAAGCGCACCACGCCGATGCGCCAAGTGCCGTCGGTTGGGCGCTGCGCGAAGTAGACCGCGTCCCCAACCATGTCGAGCGCGCGGATCTCACCCGCGGACGAAGTCAGAATGCGAGGCTCGCGGCCATTGAGCGTCTGAATCGTGTACAGGCCCTCGTCGGTCTCGTCGACCCAAGCCACTTTATCGCCCGAGCTCACGAAATACTGAGGTTGGTGCGAAAATTTGCCGAGCTCACGCGTCACTCCACCCTGCTTGGGAGCGCTCCAGATCACACCATTGGACCAAAACACGAAGGCGGTCTGAGTAAGGACCGGACCCACGCCGAGCTCGAGCCGGATCCCGTGCGCCGGCTCACCATCGACCAGCCGATACGCAGCGTTGCTGGTCATCAGGTACACCGCGTCTTCGTCCATCGCGACCGAAGCGGCGTACGCTGAGCTTGGCAGCGTCAGTAGCCGAGTCGGTGCCCGGACCGCGGGCGCAGGGGGGGTAGCCGGCATTGCCGACGCGCTGCCGGCAGGCGCTGGCGCCGGGCTCGTACGCTTCGAGCCGCGATCACAACCGGCTAGGAGCAACCCCGCGCACGTGACCAGCACTCGTTGGGCCATGCTGGGCGTGAAGGACTTTACGTTGCGAAGTGGCACAGCCGGTCGTTCGGGCAGAGGGGGGGCGAGTGTGCGAAACATCTAACCACCGTCCGTGCGTCGGACACATCAGATTTTCGAGCGAAGCGCGAGGAACAGCGTCGCGGCGGCTCCGTGCGTTGCAAGTCCAACGCGGCGGCAGCCTACAATCAGCGCCCATAGCCCTGAGCGATCACGTTGGCGTGGACGGCATCGTCGACCGAATCGGGCGGAACCCCGCTGGTCACGGCCCCCTCGAAGAAGGTGCCCGTACCACCATTGCTCCCGTCGCCGCCGGTCCCCAAGATGATGGCCCCCTGCAACTTCTTGGGACTGTAGCCCGGCGCGGGTCGGGCTCCGTTCCACATCGTGACCAGGCTCCCGTTCTGTGCGTCCCCGGCTTTGAGCGTGAAGTGATTGCCGGACCGTCCTTTGAGCATAGCGGTGGCGAAAGATGCGATCACTGATTTTGCGCCGGGCGTCGTGATCGATTGGGATTGCCAACCGCCCTTGTCGCCTTTGAACATCCCGTTCTCGAGGTCGGCAGCGATCCACGGACCGGCCCCATCCCCCTTACCGCCCCAGGTAATGTCCGTGCCCCAATACACGGCCTCCATGGTGCCGTTGCCGTCGTCGTTGCCGCTCGTCTCCGCATTGCCGTAGTCGAAGCAGCACACGCTGCTGTACCGCTTCCCGTCCAGCACCATGTACATCGACTCAGCCTGATCGCCTTTTGCGACGCCCTTCGTAGCGTTGTTGCGGTAAGCCACGTTGCTGTTGGCGGTGACATAGATCCCGTGCACGGTGTGACCGCCGACGGTAATCTTGCCGTTTGCGGCGTTGGCTTCGACGCCCCCATCGGGCAGCCAGTGCGCCACTGGTGATTTGACTAGGTCGTTCTTGTTCGACGTCTGGTCGTAGAGGATCGAGACGGTGCACGTGGTACCGTTGCAGAACGAGTCTTGAACGGAAGTGTCTGCAAAGCTGCTGGAAGTGCTGACTGGAACATCCTTCGTCGCCTTGTCCGATGCCCGCCGCAGCTGGTACAGCGGCCCCTTGTAAGCACCGAAAAGAGCACGAACGGTGCTGTGGGCGGCAACGCACGGCGTGCTAGCCGCTGCATAGATATCGCACGGCCCGGTGCTTCCCTGAGCACCACCTCCAGCTCCGGCGCTCGCGCCGCCCATCGCGCTCGCGCCGCTGGCTCCCGCTGAGCCGCCGAAAGACACGGCGCCGCCCGCGCCTGCCCAATTGCCTCCGCCGGTCGCGTCTCCACCGCTTGCTGATGCGCCGCCGCTGGACGCTCCACCAGACGGACCACCGCTTGCAGCGGAGGCAGCTCCCGCGCCCCCGGAGGGCGCAGCACCAGCCTGTGCAGTTGCTCCACCGACCCCGAGCTGGCTCGCAGCTCCGGCGGCGCCTGATACCGCGTCGGAAGCGCTCGAGCACCCAGCGAGCAGCGCTGAAGTCACGCAGCTCGTAAGCACGAGCCACCCGCGATCACTGCCCTTGCGCAATGTCGCAGAAGGGTTGGCATTCCTTCGAGGGGAGAGGCGCATGCAATTCCTTCGGACAGCTCTGAAGTGTCTTCGAGCAACAGGTCGCCTCCTGGTTTGTCCGCAAGCCCTCGAAGTTGTCGTTGAAACTGCGATCCCGAGCTCCGCCCTGTGTCGATCGCTCGCGCCTTGGTTAGCGCCGCTCGCCTGCCCGCCAGCCCCCGTACGCTGCTCGCCCTCAGGGTCACTGCGCCGTGATCGCGTCCACAGACACCGGACCCGTCCCACGATTGACGATGCTGACGGTGTGTGGCCCTGCGCCTAGACCGGTGACCTGCCCAACCATCTGCTGAGGCTTGCGCGTGCCTGTCGTGGAGAGGTCTGCCATCGCTCGGCGCTGGCCATCGATCAGGATCTCGATCGTACCGGCCCCGACTTCTTTCGGTGCGTAGACCGTGACCGAGGCGCCCGTGACCGCCGCGGACCAAACGTCCCCCGAGGTCGTGCTCGTCGTCAGGTCGTTGTTGTAGTCGCCGGTGCCGAGGTTAGAGGTGCGCACCCAGCCTGGAAACGAGGAACCTGGGTCGTCGTCATTCATCCAACCCCTGTCGTGGGTGACGCGCAGGACGCGCATCTTCGACGCCAGCTGTGAATCGGAGATCCCGGACAGCGCCGGCACCGATCCGGCGGGAGATACCGTCAATCCCTGGCGTGGAGGGCGCCGGGCTAGCTCCTGAGGGCGATCACGGCCGCCGCTTTCCACAGCCGTGCGGCGCCGGCCTACGCTCGTCGTTGATAGCCGGCCAAGTCGCTCAGCGCGAGCAACAGCTCAGCCGGCTCGACGGGTTTTGCCATGTGCACGTTGAAGCCTTCGAGCAGCGCGCGGGTTCGATCCTCATTTCGCGCGAACGCGGTCAACGCGATCGCAGGAATGCTCGCCTTTTCCTTCTTTGGCAACGCGCGGACCTGGCGAATCAGCGAGTAGCCGTCCTCCTCCGGCATACCGATGTCGGAAACGATGAGATCGATGCGCTCCGTTTGAATCGCCGCGAGCGCCTCGCTGACGTTCGACGCATCGTACACGTGCACATCACAAGACTCGAGCACGATGCGAAGTAGATCACGGGCGTCCTCTTCGTCGTCGACGACGAGAACGCCTAGTCCAGCCAATGAGGTTGGGCGAGCCATCTTGGTGGGCCGCTGGGTCGTCGCGGCGACTTTGCTCACGCCCACGGTCGTGGAGATGAGCGGGCTCACGGGAAGCAGAATGGTGAACGATGCGCCTTGCCCGGGGCCGTCACTGTGCGCCTCGATTGAACCGCCATGCAAGTCCACGAGATGCTTCGCGATCGATAGACCGATTCCGAGCCCGCCGTGCGTTCGAGTCGTCTTCGAGTCGTGCTGTCTAAAGTGTTCGAAGATGTGTGGCATGACGTCTGGCGAGATGCCCATGCCGGTGTCGCGGACCACGAGCTCCAGATCCGACTCCGCGCGCCGCAAGCTCACCCGGATCTTCCCCCCCTTGGGCGTGAACTTGATCGCGTTCAGCAAGACATTCCAGAACAACTGCCTCAGACGTTCGCCGTCGCCGCGCATGACGGTCGGCGCGTCCGCGATGTCCATTTGCAGCTCGAGTCGCTTCGCCTCGAGCGCGAAGCGCGCGTCGGCCAAGACTAATTTGACCACGTTGGCGAGGTCGACTTGGGCCGGGTCGATCCGAATCTTACCCGTGATGACGCGGCTGATGTCCAAAAGGTCGGCCACCAGCTGGCTCTGGGCGTTGGCGTTGCGCTCGACGACCTCCAGCGCTTGCTCGCGCGTCGCCTCGGCAAGCGAGCCGTTTCTCAGTAGTCGCACCCAACCCATGATCGCATTGAGCGGAGTGCGAAGCTCGTGCGAGACCATGGCCACGAACTCGTCCTTCATTCGGGTCGCAGCTTCCGCCATGGCGCGTTCGGTACGTGACAGCTCGTAAAGCCTGGCGTTATCGATAGCGGCGGCCGCGCGCCGCGTGAGGTCTTCCGCGAGCAATAGATCCGAGGGCGCGTAGTGCTGCAGCGAATCGCTGCGGGCGAAGGTGATGCTACCGAAAAGGCTCGTGTTGATCTTCAAGGGCACGACCAAAAGTGAGCACGGGGCCAACCGGCGCATCAGTGCCAAGTGCTCCGACGTTTCGGCAGCGTCCCCCAAAAACTCTTGCGACACCGACTCAACGAGCAGTGATTTGCCAGTTCCCACGACTTGCCGATGACTATGGGAGCCGCCCGGCCCTGAACTACGCAAGACGGCTCGCAGCAGCTGCAGCTTGCCGGAGTCCACGTGCGCTACTGGGACCTCCTCGGGCGAGTACCCATCCAGGTGAACGACGCAATAATCGGCGAGCCGTGGCACCACCAACCGCGTCAGCTTGGACAGCGTCGACTGCAGGTCGAGCGAGGAGTTGAGTAACTCTCCCGCTTCGCACAGGAACTCTAGATCCGCCTGTCGAGCTTTGAGTCGCTCTTCGCTCGAGCGCACGTACTCCGCAGTCGCGCTTGCGATGCCGACGTTCAAGTAACGGGCGAGTACATCCGTCTCGTCGATTCCGAGTGGCGTCTGCTCGGCTTTGGCTGTCTCCAGCACGGCGTGTCGCAGCACGCCGTATTCGCGTACGACCGCCTGCAAGTCGTAGCCCACCTTCCAGCGCTGCTCTCCGTGTTGGCGCGCCGTCGCTGTCAAGTCGACGGCGTCGCGGCTCGAGCGGTCGCCTTCCAAAGTGGAAAGCTCTTCGCTGATCTCGTCGAGAAAAAGCGGGATGTGGTCGACCAGCACGGACCGAGGCAGCCCCGGAGGCGGCAGATCCTTCTGCTCTACTTCACGAACGAACCTGGCCAGGATGTCGTCGCGGCACTCGTTGAGGATCTTTTTGAGAGACATCAGGGGTAAGACGTCGTTGCTTTTTTGGAAACCGCTGTTCGTTGAGATAGCAGCACCGACGTCCAGCGCTGCCATCCGCCTCGCGCTCGCTGAGCGCCCCGGAGCTACATTCGTCCTCCATTCTGGAACTTTTTAGCGGGCGTCGGCCGCAGAAGAAGACTCATTTTACACTTCGTGGCGTCGAGCGCGTGGTTGAGCAGTAGGCGGACGACATCGGTGCGGGTTACATCCAGGCCGCTTTGCCGCATCGCTTCGGCACAATGCTCGACACGCTGGACCAAACTTTCGGGCAGACGGAACGAAAACTGCTTCGAGGCATCCATCGGGCACTTCCACTGTTCTCGGGCGGGTGGTGGCGTCACCCAGCGTCACCCATGCAGCCGTCGTACCACTAGCGGTTGCCGCCATTTTGCAGTTAGTCGCGCGGCTATTGAGCCAATGGCCGTGACGAACTGCCACTAGGGGACGAGCGGCGGGCAAAAAGTCTCGGCATGCCTAAGCAACTTAGACAATGGCTAGACAACGTTGGGACGAGGCGGGTGTTGGCACCTCGAAGGCGGCAGTGGAGTGTCCTCGCCGCTGGCGTGCAGTCTGACGGTGGGCAAACCCGTTAGCCTAGCGCTGGCGGCCTGGTTGACGCTCACGCTACGCATCGGTCGCGATTACGAAGCGAAGGCCAACAGCGAGCTTGGCGAGGGCCCGCTCGCGGAGAACGCTTTGGTGGAGCGGATGCCGCTAATGGCAGGCACGCACGACCCTGGCACGCGCGCCGAAACCAAGCGCTACCTCGCTCGCTGTCCTCGAGGCTTTGCCGTCAATGGATCTCAACAGAATGCCGCACCGGAAGCGCGGGCCTCGTTCACGAGCTGGCACTGACACGAGGCGCGGTCTTCGAAAGCACCACGCTTCGCGCGTCGATCACCAGAGCGGCTTCTCCCTGCTTGCGCTTACCGGTCACAGCCGCGCGGTAACCAATTCGCAGGTCGTATTCCGTCGCAACGTCGGGAGTCAAGTGAACGAACGTGCCGTCGTGCAAATGGAATCCGTTAATCTCCCCGTGACGCGCATAGTTCAAACGGGCGATTACCCCTTCGACGGACGCCTCAGCGTCCGAGAGCTCGTACACCGGGTGCTCGAACTCTTCTGTCTCCAGTTTCGCGCGCAAGCACACCTTGGCCCCGACGCTGAAGGCCGGAGCGGAGGTGCTGGGCTCGTGTTTCGGGAAATTCAGTTGAATCATCCCACTTTCGGTTTTGACCAACACCCCTTCCACGGCGCCTTTGGGACTGATGTTCGTTGCTTGCACGGTTCCGCGAATCTCTCGTTCGATTGGTTGTTTCTTGGCGGGCATGGTTGGTTGTTTCTTGGCGGGCATGGATACTCCTTTTGGCGCTACGGTGCGCTGTTACTCGCTCCGGTTGCAGACGCCGTGCCGCGCGTGACAAGGCCCGTTTTCGCCGAAACCAGGCAGATGCCGTTTTGAATCAGTGTCATTCCCAATGACGCCGTCATCGTCAGAGACGCTGGCACGGCGCTCAGGAAACTTTGGGCTTGGGCTCCAGCGCAATGCCGAGATCTTTCATCTTCGCATACAGCTGAGGGCGTGCGATTCCGAGGAGCCTCGCGGCTTCCGCTCGGTTGCCGCCAGAACGCGCCATGGCTCGCTCGACCAATTCTCGCTCCAGTTTTGCGGTCGCGCGGCGCAGGTCGAGCTCATCATCGCCACCCGGCCGCTGATCATCGGCGGGCGGCAAGTCAAAGTCGGGCGAGTCCAGCACCTCAGCGGACGACATCACGGCTGCTCTCTCCAAAACGTGCATCAGCTCGCGCACGTTGCCGGGCCATGGCGCCGCCGAAAGCGCGTGCACCGCCGCCTCGGAGATCGCCCGACGGGGGCCTTTGATTCGTCGCAAAAAGGCCTGAACCAACAACGGGATGTCACTGCGGCGTTCGCGAAGGGGAGGAACTGCGATTTCGATCACACCGAGTCGATAGAACAGGTCCTCTCGTAGCGTCGAGCCAGCCACCCGCGGAGCGACCGGTTTGGAAGTTGCCGCGATGACTCGCGCTCGTGATTGGATCGCTAACTGGGCACCAACTCGCTCGAACACGCCATCCTGAAGGACTCGCAGGAGCTTGGTCTGGAAGGAGAGCTCCAGATCGCCGATCTCATCCAGGAAAAGGCTGCCCGACGCCGCGGCTTCGAAGCGCCCTTCGCGCCGTTGGCTCGCACCGGTGAATGCGCCCTTCTCGTGCCCAAAAAGCTCACTCTCGATGAGCGACGGGGGCAGTGCCGCTAAGTTGACCGCGACGAACGGCTGTTCTCTCCGGTCACTGTTGGCGTGGATCGCACGGGCGACCAGCTCCTTGCCTACGCCGGTCTCCCCGGTGATTAGGACCGGAACCTCCGAGGCGGCAGCTCTGCCGATGGCCTTCCACACATCGAGCATTTTGGCGCTCGCGCCGACGAGGTCGTTGGACGGCGCGTCCCGTTCGACCATCATCATCGGCTGCGGGGCGCGCACCGCGCGAGCGATGACGGCGAACAGCGCGTCGAGGTCGAAGGGCTTCGTCACGTAGTTGAAAGCGCCGAGCTTCATGGCCCGGATGGCACGCTCACTGTCTCCGAACGCCGTGGCCATCACGACGGGAAGCTCTGCGTGCGTGGCCCGGAGCTCTTCGAGATACGAGAGGCCGTCGCCATTTCCTGCAGCCCGTCCTCCGCACCGATCGGCGGCGGGGTTGGAGGCGCGACGGGCGGTGTCGCGCTCTGCTCACTGAGCGCAACCGCGATAGTCCCCTTCTTTACGGCCGAATGTTCAATGACTCGCCCCGTCGCGACGACGAGCACGTCTCCGTCGACATGCACTTGGTCGCCGACGTTGAGCTTTGCTTCGCTAGAGGCAACGTAAAGGTGTGGAGCGAATCGGGCAGTCGTACCGTCCTTCAGCAGGATGCCGTCGACGTCACCACGCGGTGAGACGAGGTACCGCTCGAAGACTCCGTCAACACTAGCTCTAGGTGCTTCTTGCGCGGTCGCCGCCTCGGGCTGTGCCACAGCGGAAGAACAGCCCGCGCAGGCGACGAAACCTGCGAACAGCAAGTGACTCGATAGCTTCAACATTCGATTGACCTCCGCGGTGTGTTGAGCACGCGGCGTGCCGCAGCAAAGTGCCGGCAAATCAGCTCATTTGGGGTACTGCCGGCGTCAAAAAAACGAACACCCGTCGCGGGCAGTAACGTGCCCGCGGTCGTCCAGCTGAGGAACAGCGGGCAATCCGGCCCGGAGTCGAACGAGCGGAGACCCGTGCGGTTGGCATAGGTCGTGCACATGGCCACGCTGGTGAAACACTGCATGTCGATGGTGATCGTCGTGCTCAGCCGCTTGGCAAATCTGCTCAGCGCGGACCTTGGCGGTCACTGATGGCCGCGCTCACCCGCACGCGTTCCTGGGCGCTCGATGCGGTCAACTTCTTCATGGCCGACATGCAAGCGGGAATTGGGCCATTTCTTGGCGTCTTTCTGCTCGCTCACGGCTGGCAGAGCGGGAAGCTCGGCACCGTAATGACACTTGGGGGGCTCGCGGGCGTGCTCATGACCGCTCCCGCTGGCGCACTGGTCGACGCCACGCGATTGAAGCGAACACTCGTCATCGTGCCGGGCATCTGCACCATCTTGGCGTCGGCAATCGTCCTCGTCTCGCAACGCTTCGTGCTGGTCGCTGCGTCACAGGTCGCCACGGCAATCGCTGGCGCAGCTGTGATGCCTGCCGTTGCAGGCATCACGCTGGGGTTGGTTCGCCAGGCGGGCTTCAACCGGCGCAATGGACGGAACCAAGCATTCAACCACGCGGGCAACGTTGTCGGGGCCGCGCTTTCTGGTGTCTTGGGGCGCTTGTTCGGTCTGCCCGCAGTGTTTTACCTCTCGGCATTGTTCGGGCTCATCACGGTAAGCTCGATCCTATGCATTCCCGCCGATGCGATCGATCACGAAGCGGCGCGCGGCGTCGAGGGCCCGCAAAAACCAGGCGAAAAGGTCGGCGCTGTGCAAATTTTGCTGGAGGACCGACGCATTCTCGTGCTGGCCGCGGCGTTGGCGTTCTTTCACCTCGGCAACGCCGCAATGCTTCCGCTGTTCGGCGTCGCAGTGAGCGCGGCTGGGAAGGGCAACCCGGCAAGTCTAGTCGCGATGACCATCATCGTCGCGCAGGCGGTGATGTGCCTCGTTTCGATCGTTGCGGCGCGGCTCATCGAAGCTCGCGGGTATTGGCTAATCCTCATGATCTCGTTCTTGGCGTTGCCGATTCGGGGAGTCGTGGCAGCGAAGTGGCTGACCGTCGCCGGGGTTTACCCGGTGCAGATCCTCGACGGCATCGGCGCCGGCCTGCAGAGCGTTGCAGTTCCTGGGCTCGCCACGCGGCTCCTGGCTGGAACCGGACGCGTGAATGTTGGGCAAGGTGCGCTGATGACTGCACAAGGTGTGGGCGCCGCACTCAGCCCAGCCATCGGCGGTTGGTTGGCGCAACTCGTTGGCTGGAGTCCAATGTTCTTAGCGCTGGGCGCGTTGTCTGCCGTGTCCGTGATCCTTTGGATCCCCATGGCGCGGCGAATGGAGTCGAAGTAGCCGCTCGCGCTGAAGCAAAGGAGAGCATCGTGGCGCCTGACCCCAAAGCTCGTCGACAGGCCGCGATCGGAGAGTCGTTGCATGCCGGGCGAGAAACCAGCGACTTCGAGCTCGATTGGTTTCGCGAATTTTCTGACAACGGTGAAGCACCTGCGACAAGTATTCGTCGGTGGTTCCACCCTTACGAGCGCAGACGAAATGACCTTCTTCCATCGTACAATCGCGGTTTCTCTTGGCCTCGCGCTGTCGTGCTCCGCCGCAGGGGCGCTTGCGCAGAGCGCCACGGTCACGCTCAGCAGCCAGAAACAATACATCCGCGGCTTTGGCGGGATGAACCATGCAGCTTGGGCAGGAGACTTAACTGCGGCTGAGCGCACGCTTGCCTTTGGTAACGCCGACAAGCAGCTCGGCCTTTCCGCGCTGCGAATCCCCGTGACGGACGGCTCGCCGGATTCGGTCAACGTGGCGACGGCAAAAGCCGCCATCGCCAGTGGTGCCATCGTCTTTGCGACGCCCTGGAACGCCGCGGGGACGATGAGCTCATCTCAGTTCGCGTCCTACGCGACCCATTTGACCAACTTCGTCTCCTACATGAAGAACCAGGGCGTGAATTTGTACGCCATCGGCGTGCAAAACGAGCCTGACTACGGCGCCGAGGCGGGCTGGGGCTCATGGTCGGCGGCGTTGTGCCACGATTTCCTGCTCAACTACGGCGGTTCGGTGGGAACGAAGCTGATGAGCTGCGAGTCCTTCAGCTACAACAAGAGCTACTACGACCCGATCTTGAACGACTCTGCCGCGCTCGCGAAGGCCACGATCTTCGGCACACACCTCTACGGCACTGCCGTGAACGCTTACGCCTACCCGCTCTTCGATTCCAAAGGGACCGGCAAAGAACGGTGGATGACCGAGCACTACACGGATAGCACGACGGACGCGAACTCCTGGCCCAACGCACTCGGGGTCGCCAGCGAGCTGCACAACTCGATGGTGACCGGGCAATTCAACCTGTACACCTGGTGGTATATCAAGCGCAGCTACGGCTTCATCAACAACGGCGCGATCACCAAGCGCGGCTGGTGCATGGCGCACTGGTCTAAGTTCGTTCGTCCGGGCTTTTACCGGGTAGACGCGACAGCGGCGCCAACGGCGGGCGTCAGCGTTTCGGCATTCAAGAGCGACACTGACGTCGTCATCGTGATCGTCAACACGAATTCGTCCGCAAAGTCGTTGGCGCTCACGGTCGACGGATCGAAGATCTCGTCTTATGCCAAATACACCACTTCATCGACCAAGAGCCTGGCCGATGATGGAATGGTTACGGCTTCTAACGGGGCACTCTCCGTGTCTCTGGACGCTTCGAGCGTCACCACCCTGCGCGGTACCGGTTCAGCTACCGGCGGCGGTGGCGGTTCTGGTGGCACCGGCGGCGTGGGTGGCGCCGGTGGGTCGAGCAGCGTGGGAGGCTCCAGCAGCACCGGCGGGGCCAACGCCGCGGCGGGCTCCACGAGCGTCGCGGGTTCCAATGGGCTCGGTGGCCAAGACAACGTCGGCGGTGCGCCGACTGGCCTCGGCGGTCAGGACACGAGCTCGGGCGGCGTGGGTGCGAGCGGCGCAGGCGCGGGGCCAACCTCGAGTGCCGGAGCGCTCGCCACCGCAGGCGCTTCAGCAGGCGGCCTTCAGGGCATCGGAAACGAGCCCTCCTCGGACAGCCCAGCAGATACACAGTCAGGCTGCAGCTGTCGCTCCGCGGGGCGCGCGCCGACCGATTGGACATCCTTCGCTCCGCTTCTTCTGGGGCTTGTGGGCTTGGTCTCTCGGCGACGGCGCTCACGTCAAGAGCGGTAGCGTCGTGAAACGCGCGCTGCGCCGGGCTCGAGCGCTCGTTTTGCTCGAGCACACGCAGTACATCGACAAATATGGACAGGGCATGCCGGAATCTGTCGGTCTCATCTCGCCCTGAGAACATAGGCTACGGGCTCCGCTTGCCATTGCTTGGCGTGTACGGCGAGGCGCGCCTGCCCGCTTCACCATCAGAGTGAGGCGCACTGTGGCGGTGGGCAAGTCTCAAAACTCTCCCCGAGACTTGGCGCTCGCCGAAGCGTAAAGTGAGAGAGAGCTGTGAGCTACGCGCCGCCTACGCCGTGATCAGCCCGCCTGCCAAAACCAAATCCGGGTTCGAGCGGTCGGCGCGCATCGTGCATACCCGAAGCCATGAAAAAGAGAGCAACGCACTTGGCGATTTGGATCGACCGAAAGCACGCGCGAATCGTGCGGGTTCGCGGCGACCGGACCGAGGCCGCCGCGTTCGGTAAGAGCGACGGGGAAGACCTGCACCGCAAGCCTCGGACCCTTGCCGATAGCAGCCACGAGCGGCGCGACACGAAGCGCTTCTTTGCCCGTGTCACGGACTCGATTCAGAAGGCCGAACGAATCTTACTGCTCGGGCCGTCCACCGCCAAGCTCGACTTCGCTCGCTACCTACGCAAACACGCCCACGCCCTGGAACGCAAGATAGTGGGCATCGAGACCATGGCTCAACCGACCGACGGGCAACTACACTCTTTCACGCAAGAGTACTTCCCGACGAAGCGCCCGCACGAAGTTCGATTGAGCTCGTGACGCTGATGGCATGCTGACCGCGAACGTTGGCGACGGAGCTCAGACGAGCCCAGACGAGCTCACCCCTGCTCTCGCTTCCTGCGCCGTCCTGACGCACGATGCGTGCCCGCTCGATACGCGGGCGATCGGCGTTTCGACCTCTGGACGGCCATTCGGGTGATGACCGGTAAGCACATGCGCCCGCTGTCGTCAGTTTTCGCCGAGTGGGGCGTCAATGCCGTTACGTCAGATGTGCTTATCGGCTGCGACCCGATGGGCGATTGCGACAATCGAAAGCGCTATCTCTGACCTGGCCGACAAACAATGCTTCGATGTTCATTGACCTCGCGAAGCAGGAGTCATGCCCGCAATTCGACGCTCTCTTCCAGCGACCACCGATTGAGCGCAAAACACGCGTGAGCGGCGCAAACATTGCGTGCGATGTACCGAGGGGGCGCAATTGCGATCAGTACGGCGAACGGTTGGCCGTTCCGTATTGATGCAGTCGATACTGAATCTTGCGAATACTAATGTCCAACATCTCGGCAGCGCGAACGGTGGAACCAGCAGCAGCCTCGAGTGTCGTCAGGATCGCGTATTTCTCGAGCTCAGCCAAAGTCGCACCGGGAATTCGAACGCCGCCGATTGTTTCAGGGGCGCCCTCGAACGGCAACGCATCGGCTTCGACGACATCACCGTTGCTGAAGACCACCGCTCGTTCCATGGCGTTCTCCAGCTCGCGCACGTTGCCCGGCCAGCCGTGCGCGATTAGCTTTGCGCGAGCGTCTGCGCCGAGGGCCAGGCTCGGCCGCTGGCTTTCGCGCACGAACTTGCGCAGAAAGTGGTCAGCCAGCGTGAAGACATCTTGGCCCCGAAGGCGCAAGGGTGGCATCTCGATGTGTACGACGTTGAGCCGGTAGTACAGATCCTCGCGAAAGCGCCGTTCGCGGACTTCCGTCATCAAGTCCTTGTTAGTGGCAGCGATGAGTCGGATATCGACCTGGACGGCCTCGTTGCCGCCCACACGCTCGAAGGTTTTATCTTGCAGCACGCGCAGCAACTTCACCTGTGTCGCCGCTGGGATCTCGCCGATCTCGTCGAGAAACAGCGTGCCTCCGTGAGCTTGCTCGAAGCGCCCGATGCGGCGCCGGTCTGCACCCGTGAACGCACCTTTCTCATGGCCGAAGAGCTCACTCTCGAGCACCCCCTCCGCTAGTGACGAGCAGTGCAGCGGAACGAAAGCGGCATTCGCGCGGGGGCTCAACGCGTGGAGCGCTCGCGCCAGCTCGCCCTTGCCGGTGCCACTCTCACCGGTGACGAGGACGGTTGCTCGTGACGGCGCAACCTGCCTCGCGAGGCCGTAAATGCGCTGCATCACGGCGCTGGTGCCGAGCAGGCCTTCCAAACCATCGTGATCTCGCTCACGCAACTGACGGCGCAGGTTCTCCGCCTCCAACGACAAATCTTGGCGACTCAACGTGCGCGCAACCATGAGCTGCAAGGCATCGAAATCGATTGGCTTCGTGAGAAAGTCCTCTGCACCGGCGCGCATGGCAGCAACGACCGAAGCAACGTCGCCGTATGCGGTCGTGACGATGACCGGTACTCCCAACTTCTGTGCGCGAATTCTCGCCAAAAGATCCATGCCATTCATGTTTGGCATGCCGAGATCGGTCAAGATGAGCGCCGGCGCTCTCTCGGCGATGAGCTCGAGGGCCAGCACGCCGTCAGCTGCTGTATCTACCTCGTACCCCTCTTGCCCGAGAAGTGTCTTGAGCGCGATCCGTGCACCCGGCTCGTCGTCGACGACCAAGACTCGAGCTTTTCTCATGAGGTGCTATCAGGCGCCAAGTGGGCGGTAACGGAAACAAACGGCGGAACGGCCAACTCGCCTCCTCCGTCTGATGGCTCCAATAGCACGGGCTGGAGACGACCGCTGCTGTCAGCTCAAATACCCGGCCTGAGAATGTCGGACAGGCTCACCGAATCCAGCACCAGCGGCTAGGGTCCCTCGAATGGCTGAGGGCGTGCGAGCTCGAGAAACTTCGTGAGCATTGACGCCACACGTCTGAGCTCGTCGCCCACGACCCGCGCCGCCTCCAACGCATCCTGCTCGCCCGATTGTGCTCGGAGTGCGCGCTCCAGAATGACGAGGTGCAGCTGAGCACCGTTCAGTGGATTGCGAATCTCGTGTGCAAGGTCGGCCACGAGGCTCGCGATGGCGGATAGACTTTCGGCCTGGCAAGCGCGCACTTCGGCCACCCGATAGGTATCGAGCATGATGGCGAGCTCGATGTCCAAAATTCGATTCACCGCTTCGCGCGTGGGCGCTGCTCGTTCTTCCAAAGCACCGTCGGCGATACGCAGCAACACCAGCCGGATGTCAGCGATCATACTCAGCAATTGATGCTGCGGAACGCCACTCTTCGACTGGAGGTGCCCAGCCCGCGTGGTTTGCTCGTAGTAATGTTCATCATAAACGCCACCGCACACTCTCGATAGCCACGAAAGCAGCGCAAGCTCGACCGCACGGAGCTCGAACTCGTCCACCGTCACCGAGCATATTGCTAGGTTCTCTCTGATGCGCTCGCGGAATTCCGATGCGACCTCGGGGAAAGAAGGCGCAGCCGCGATCCAAAACGCGAGCAACAACTCGGCATCTCGCTCATCGAACCGCGCGCAGCGCTTGAGCTCCTCGAAGCGAGTTTCGCGTGGCATCACTGCAGCGCCCAGTTACTGAAAAACGAGTGGAAAGTTGGTCTCTTCACCGCCGCGAGCACCCTGGTGATAAGTGTGGCGTCTGCCGTGACGCTCCCGGTGCTGCGCACACCAAAGCTCACGGCTACCAGGCTCGGATCGGGCAATGACGCACTCCGCACACGGCGGTTCGATTTTCACCTCGACTGGTTCGGCGTGAGGTGGGACTACCAAGACAGGACAACGCGCGTGCCGCACCGTGGTCTCTGCGACCGAGCCCATCAGCACACGGCGCAACCCGCTCCTTCCGTGCGTCCCAACTACGATCAAATCTGCTTTCAGATCCGAGGCGGCTTGCGCGAGCCCAATCCCCGGTGAATCCAAACGTACGTGCGAGACCACGGGCGCGTGGTCCTGCCCCGCACCGGCGAGCGGCGCCCCGAACTGATCGAGCAGCGCCTGAACGTGGCTGCCAAGGTGCTCCAACAGCCCATCGAATGGATCGGGAGCATCCGGCAGGAAGCTGGAGTCGGCGCCGGGCATCAAAACGGGCAGTGATACGATGGACACCACGTGAAGCTCGGAGTTTTTCCGACGCGAAGTGAGCTGGAACGCCTCCCGGAGCGCTCGATCGGCGAGCTCGGAGAAATCCATCCCCACGACGACGACGTACGGTTCGTTGGTCATTCTGTCCCTTTGCTCGCGCTCGATCGCCAAAGTAGGGCTGCTCAAGGGTCGATCACCCTCGCGTCCTCGAGCAGCACTGGGTACCTGTAGCCGCTGCCAATGTCATGGTCAGCGCGTAGCGTGCCTTCCAAAGTGACGACTTGCCCGCGTTCGGGCACGGTGACCGAGGTGACCACCAAATCATTCGGCGCACCCTCGTCGCTCTTGTCGCTATCGCGCAGGTGGTAGAACGCTCGTCCTCGAACATCGGGCGTCACCTTGGTCACCTGGCCGCGCACCCGTACGCGCTTCCCGTCCAGTTGGCGCCGCGCAACCACGAGCTCCGCAATAGGGCGGCTTCCGAAGGCTCGAACGATTTTCGGCATGCTCAACGGTGCGTCACGCGAGCCACCGTTCGACACCCCTAACCCCCCGTGAGGCGAGGCCTCGACCGTTCCCGAGGGCCCGATTTCGGGGTGTCCATTGGGTAGACCACGCGAATCAGGGCTCGAATCGCTCGATCCGGGGCTGCCGATGTTCGGGTGACCTGGAGGCAGCTCTTGATCCGAGTCCAGCTCCGTGTCGCCCCACATTGGAAACTTCGGGCTCGAGGGCTCGCTGGCTGAGTCCGTCACGCTGCCTTCCAGTGAGCCAAAGTAGATGACCTTGAACGAGCGGTTCAACGTTGCGCTCTTGAAGTCATCCATGAGCGTCGCGTTCGCGATCGTGACGTGACTGCCGATGGCCACGTCGGCGCTCGGCACCGCGGCCCAGATCTCACCGCCAGTGCTGCGCAGACGCAGGTAGGTGTATTTACTCACAGGAATGGTCTCCAGCACCTCGCCACCGAGCGCGGCTTCTGGTTCCGCGTCGGCAGTTTTCATCGGCGTATCGAGGGCCGAGGAGGTCAGCAGGGACGGTTCCGCAGACACCGCAGTTGCACCTCGACTCGCGCGGGCTGTCACCAGTGCGATCGCGATCGCTGCGACCACGACGAGCACCAGCGCGATCGTCATGCGCCTTTCTGAGTTCTTCGCGGCTGATGGCATTTGGCTCATGGGCGAGTCGGCAGAGAGTTGGGTGTGGTTCCAGTGAGCGCCTTGTAAGAGTCGAAGATCAATTCTCGCGTGTAGACGGGGTTGTGTACGCCGTCGGCGGAGCCGCGTGCGAGCAAGAGGTAGTTGTAGAGCGCGCCCGCTACGGCGGCTGGCACGTTTTTGGCGCCCGGCAGCACCTGATCGAGGGCAAAGGCTGGGTCCAACAAATCCGAAGGCGAAAGCGCCGTGTAGGGCGCCGCGGCGCTGCGCGTGAGGAATCCCGCGTCGTTGAGAACCACCCGCAGCTCTTGCAGGTTGGCCCTCATGGCACTCTGCCCTCCGATCACGTCGAAGCTCTTGGCGTTGACGTGGCACCCTTGCTGCTGACACGCGGAGAGCTGCGCGTAGAAGGAGTGGTTGCCAATGCCCTGGTTCGAATCGATGGCCGGCATGTGGCAATCGACACAGCCATTGGTGAACGCTTGGTGCGAAGAATTGCCGTAAGTCATGCCTGCGTACGCATAGCCGCCCTTGCCCGAATAGACGTCCGCTTGAGGCCCCTCATGTGGCCCCCAGTGGCTGCTCGAGATGGAATTGCTGGCCGAAATGTAGTTGGTCACGTCCTGACGCGAGCGATGGCACGAGATGCAAACGTTGCCCAAGCTGAACTTGCCCGCGGTCGTTCCGTCGGACACGCCCTGGGCACTGCTCCGCTCGATCAACATTTGACCAGCCTTTCCCGTCGCAACGCGCAGCGGAAAGGAACCCTTCACGTAGTCCGCAGCGCCAGTCACGTGCGGGTCGTTGTTTGCGGTCACGTCATGACAAGTCGTGCAATGCACCTGGGCAACGGTCGCTTGCCCGGCGTACGTGCTCTCTTTGAATGTCTGATCGATGCTGGACAGATATCCGAGCTTTCCCGCCGGCACATTGCTTGGCCCCACGGTGCCGGCGAATCTCACGTTGCCCGCGACGCGCTGTGCGATGGCGTCGATCGCGTGGCAATTGCCGCAAGCGGTAGCGCCGGTCCACGAGGCGACCTCGGTGCCACCCAAGTTCGAGACATACGCAGAATAGTGCGTGCTCGTCTGCCATTGCGCGACGATTCCGGCGAAGCCGTGGCAGGGCGACAGGCAGCTCACGTTCAGACCGCCGTCGACGCCATCGGCACCCTTTGGGCCGGTCTTGCCAACAGGCCCCGCGGGCCCCGCAATGCCGCCATCGGCTGCTTCGCCATCTGCCCCCTGACTACCCGTGGCACCCGTCAGCCCGTCCTTGCCATCGCGTCCCGCGCAGCCGGCGATCATCAGGCAGAGCACGGGCCCCGCCGTGGACGCAACCCGTAAGGCTCTCCTGAACATGATCCGGGCTCTGCAATACGCGTACTCGGAGGTTTAGGACACGCTCTTAGTACTATTTGGCGGCGCCGATCGTGATCTGCTCCTGTTCAGGAACTGACTCAGTAGTGTTGGGCTCGGGCGCAGAATCTGCGCGGCCACGACTGCGCATGTCCACCACGATGGCCAATAGGTAAGCAATGAACGCGCTGACTCCGAGCGCGTGTCCCACGCTCATCGCCGCAATCACGGGGATCGCGCGCGGATCGAGGACCGAATACGACATCAGGCTGAGAGCAGCGAGGGCGAGCACACACGCAGCGCGCGTGATGGACATGACCGGGGTACCGAGGATTCGCGCGAAAAGCTTCATTGGGTCGGCGCAAGATTTGCGTTGGGGCCTCGGGCGCCATTCGGCTTACTCAGCGGATGAGCGAAGCCGTGGCAGCCCGCGCTAGCACAGCTCACGCGATTGGACTCGAGCTCGGAACGCAGCGCCTGGTGCTCGGGGACGGTGCGCCAAACCTGTGCAGTCGTAGTGTGACACTGTCGACAGTTGAGGTTATCGTACGGCTTTCGCAGGTGGATCTTGCGGTCCGCCTCGGCGTCCGACATCTGTCGATACCCGCCGAAGTAGTACAAATACACGTGCCGCATGCCGCCAGCCTTGGTCATCGGGTAGCCGTACATGCCGTAGTCGGCGTGACACACGTAGCAGGCCTGGTCGCCGAAGAAGGGGTTCCGCGAATGGCGCGCCGCCAGCGACTGCGACTGCGGATTGGAGCTGTCCAAGTAGTGCCCCGTCATCACATGACACGATCCGCAAAATTCACGATGCGTCGTGGCCTCCATTCCCGTCACCGTTGAGGAAGCCGCGGCAAGCGCAGGCAACGCGCCGATGCCAAGCAACAACCAGAGCTTGACGCTCAGGCTCAGGGGCGGTCTTCGCACTAGGAAAATGAGCAGTATGAGCGCGGCGCCGCCCGCTGCGACCAAAGTCACGGTTCCCAGCCAGCCGCTATGCACGCTTCGCCATGTCCTTCACGGACGCACTCTGCGAATCTCGTGCCGCTGCGCCCCTCCACGAATGCGTCGGGCACGTTGTGTGCAAAGCAACGCGCGAGCAGCGTTCACCCGTGCCAAGTCCCTCGCGAGCCGTTCGGCACTCAGTTCGGCTCCGCAGCAGCCTGTGGTTCGGCCTGCTAACACTCGCCGCCTTGCTCGGCTGCACCGGAACGAGCTCGCACGACGGCAGCGGCGGTTCACCGGGGCGAGGCATCTACGTCGAGGCGGAGTGGAGCCGTCACCGGCGCGTCTCCGGCCACTTCGTACACGTCGAGGAGCAACGAATCGCCTGCAAATCTTGCCATGAGCTGAGTGCAACCGGCATGGGATCGGTGTCGCCGAGCCGCTGCGCTACTTGTCATGAAGGTCGATCCACTATCCAACATGCCGCGCGCTTGGCGCAGAAGCGCTTTGGCGCGGGCGCGCGTGCGGACTGCGTGAATTGCCACGCCTTTACCGATGAACGCGAGGGCACGGCGCCTCCAGAGTCCAAAGATGCCGGAGCATTCGAGCCTTTCAAGCCCGGCGAATGCGCGCGCTGCCACCAACGGTCGCAAGGCACCGTCCCTGCGGTCGTCGTGCATGCGACGACCGCGTGCCTGAATTGTCATCGGCCACACGAGGAGGCGAAACCTGTCTCAAGCGCCTGCGCAAGCTGCCACTCCGGCGTCGCGACGACGCACGCCGCGCTCGGCAAAACTGCCGATGGGACCTGTCGAACCTGCCATGCCCATCAACACGCGCCAGCTTCGGAGGCGCTCGCCACATGCACCGACTGTCACAGCAAAGCTCGACCTATCGTGCCCGCGAGCGCATTGTTCGCCGGTGGTCACACCGCCTGCGTGAGCTGTCACCGACCGCATGAGTTTGCCGCCAAGCAAGCGATTCCTTGCCGCACGTGCCACACAAACGTGCTCGTGCTCGCCGAGGCGAAGGTGCCCGCGCACGCAAACTGCGCGAGCTGCCATCAGCCGCACGACGTCAAAAACAGCCCGGCAGCTGCGTGCAGAAGCTGTCATTGGGACGTTCACTCGGATCATCCTGAACGCGCGGGGCCGGGGGGCTGCGTCACCTGTCACGACGCCCACCCCGCTCGCGCACAGCAGCCAGCCGTAGCGCGGGCATGCAGCAGCTGTCACCAGCAAGCGAACTCCGAACGGGCGTTTCATGCGGGGGCCGCATGCACGAGCTGCCACACCCCGCACCGCTTCCAAGTCGCACCGGCACAGCACGCAGCCTGTCAGGCTTGTCATCAAAAGGAGCTCACGCTGACGGCAACTCGAGCGGGCCACACGGCTTGTCAAACCTGCCATGAGGGCCTGCCGCACCATCCGAAGAGTGGCGCAGCAGTGTGCGTGACTTGCCACGCCGATGCCCATCGCGAAGCGAACGCCGGTCATCAGAAGTGCGTGGGCTGTCACGAGCCGCACGCCGGAGCTGTGGCGACATCGTGCAGCACTTGTCACGCCCGAGAGTCCGCCAGTGCGCCGCCGGGGCACCAGGCTTGTACGGGTTGCCATCAGCCGCACTCGGGCGCGAGCAAGCGGGTGTCCTGTGCGTCGTGCCACGCGAACGAAGCGACCTCGGCGCACGGCAAGCTTGCAAGCGGATGCCTCGGTTGCCATCGGCCACACGGGCCGGGAGGCGTGGCCAAACCACCGCCCTGCACGACGTGCCACACCATCGCAACCCTGCCTGGCCTGCACGCGAAGCCCGAACATCAAAGTTGTTTGCTTTGTCACGGCGGGCATGGCGACTCGCCCAACGCCGCGCGCAGCGCGTGCCTGAGCTGTCACGCGGACAAGCGAAGTCACTTCCCAACCGCCCCGCGCTGCGCAAACTGCCATCTGTTCCAAACCGCAGACCACGGCCTCACGGCACACTGAAGGTGACCAGGCCGTCGACGTGCAGATCCGGGCGCAGAAAGGTGTGATTGTCGGGCGCGATGTCTTCGTGACACGCACTGCAAGTTGGATTGAACTGGAGGTAGGGGTGAGGCGCTGGCGGTGGCAAACCGTGACAGGTGCCACAGCTCGCTTGCATCCCAGTCACTTGGGTCCAGGCCGGTACAGTGTGGGTTCCTCCGGAAGCATGGCCGTTCGGGAAAACAGCACCGTGACAAGCGGTGTTCTGGCAGGCTCCATCGCCGTACGCCGGGCTGGCTCCGAAGGCGAGCGCGGCCCCGGAGAAGATCACTTCAGCGGGCAGAGCCGAATCGAGATGACCGGTATCGAGCACTCGCTTGGGAACGACATGGCACTCGACGCACGGAACCGCGCGCGAGGTCGCGGTCCCCAGCACGTGTGTTTGGTGCGCCCCGACGCCTGCCGAGCTCGTGTCTGTCTCGCCCGCTACGTCGAGCGGCGGCGCTGCGTTGACGCTCCCGTGGCAGGAAGTGCAGGAAGCCTCGCGCGGCGCGACATTGGCGACTCCGTTGACGTGGAGCTCCGGAGAAATAAGGTTCATGGCATCGTCGACCACCGCACCATGACACAGCGAGCAACGCGCTGACTGGGGGTGAGGCTCAGCGGGTGGCAATCCGTGGCATGAGCCGCACGCTTCGGTCGAGCTGCGCGGTGAATTCCAGACGGCGTTGCCCGTGCCATGGCAGTAGCTATCGCTACAGCTGCGAGTACGGAGATCATAGCGCGGGCGATGACCGCCGCTCTTGGCAAGTGCGCCAAACACGAGCGTTGCGGGAGATCCGTGATCGGCGTGGCCAGGCGCGTCCGTGCGGTCTGGAACCACGTGACACTCGTCACACGGGATGGCCGCGTGTGTGCTCGACGCAGCCAGATGAATCGAGTGCGCGCCTACGCCCGGGTAGCTCGGTTCGGTACCGCCCGCCAGATCCGTCGGGGGTGCGGCTCGCAGCAGATAGTCACCTGGCCGCGCGGGATCGCCGTGGCAGGTCGCGCAACGAGCGACACTAGGGGGCAGAGAAGTGTCGCTTCGCGATTGCAGACAGCCGGATCCCAGCAGTCCCAATACGAACAGCGCCACGTCTCTCTGGCGCCACCTCGCGCTGAGGTAAAGCTCAACCATGGCAGTAGCGACACATCTGCGAGCTCTCGCTGCGCGTGCTCTTCCAGCCGCTCGGGTGTGGGTTCCCGCCGTATGCGCCTACCTTGTGGCAACGAATGCAGTTGGTGGCGGGGCCCTGATCGTGACAGCTGGCGCAGAGTAAGATATCGCGGCGCGCGGCCGCGCCGTGAAAGCTGCGTGCACCGGCGTTGGTCCCGACCCAACCCGGCGGGTGCGGACTCCGTCCAGCCGTGAGGCCAGCGCTCACCCCCCGAGTGAGGTGGCAGGAGTCACAGGTATCCGTGGTGTGACAACGGAGGCAGCGCACCGGCTGTGACCGTGCTTCGATGGCGTGCCGAGTCATGAAGTCGCCCCGATGAGCGAAGTTGCGTTGCACGGCATCGGGCCGACGGCGCTCGACGCTTAGGTCTTGAGAAGCATCATGACAGCTTTCGCAATCAGCCTGAGCGTGACAAGCCTGGCACAGCGCCTTTTGTTGCACCGCGCTCGTTCCGTGATGCGCCATGAAATCACCTTCATGGCGCAGGAAGCTCTGCGGGAGCAGCCGACGAACCTCCGCGTGCGCGTGGCACGGCGAACACGTCCCTTGCTTCCATTGCTCCTCGTGCTCGTGACAGCCGAGACACGCGCTCATTGGCGGCAGCCGTGGTCCGCCGGCCTCGACGACGCCCCCGTGACACGAGATGCACTGCCCGAGTGCACCCTTCAGCGCCAAGTGTCGGTCGTGATCGAATGCAATCACGCCAAATGGCCGCTCGGCCGGCGCGGCGACCTGCGCGAGAAGGCGATCGGAGTTACGCTGGTGGCAACTCGCGCAACGACTGGGCGGTGGCAAGCTCGGGGGAGCCTGGCCGTTCGCCGGCGCGTGACAAGTGACACAGGTGAGGCATGCGGGTTTGCCGGGAACGCCACATGCAATGCCCGCCAAGTGCAGCTCGTGCGGAAAGCGCACGGGTGCGTGATCGCTGCAGGCCAACCCGAAGGTCGCAACCAGTACGAACAAGGCAAGCCGCAACTCGATTGCCGCTCGTCGGCTCACGGCACACCGCGAACGGTGGAAAAGTCGAAGTCATAAGCCACGCGCACTTGGGTCTGGGCGTCCAAGGTCGCATAAGGAGACCGCACGAGCGACGCGCCCCAGAGCAAGCCCACAGCGGAAACTGGCCGAAACTCCAGGGTGCCAGAATACACGCTCGAGGTTCTGTACGAGCGGATCGCGCGATCATAGAGGTAGGCGTAGGCCTCGAGTGTCCCAGACAGGCGCGCCATGATTCGTCGGGTGAGCGACGAGCGAAGCGAGTGATAGCCGTTGTCTGGAGTCGAGACTCGCGTATAGGTGAGCCGAACGAACGTGCTAGCCGCGCGATCAGCAATCACCCGCAGAGCCAGCTCGCTACGTGCACCGGGCCGTGACCCAGAGTACAGCTCGAGCCAAGCTCCGCCGTCGAGCGAGATCCGTTCACTGGCGCGCAGCGCCACACGAGTGCCCCCTTCGTCGTAGTTGTCCGCGCTAAACACCGAAAGTACGGATTGCCGAGACAGAAATAGTGCAGGCTCAGTGTGAAGCCACTCGAAGGACCAATCGAGCTCGTGGGTCACTGCGGCATCGACCCAGATCCGCGCCTCGGCAATCCTCTCGGCTTCGAGCTCTGCGCTAGCACTAGCGCCCGCGGAAATCGTGCCCGAGAGCTCCATCGACTCGTCGAGCGTCAAGGTGCGCCGCGACAAACCGCCCGACTCATGCTGCTCGTGAAACGACAAACCTGCGCGAACATGGCGAGAGGCCCAGCCCAAGCGAGCGCCGCTCAGCCAGTAGTCACGGCGCTCGCGCGTGCCGGCAGACAGCGTCGGGCTCTTGAGATCCGAGTCCACCGCCGCGCCGAGGTAGGTGTAGCTCGGGCTCTGGTTCCAACGCGGAAGGACCGTCAGCCCCGCGTAGGCCCGGCCCTCGAAGGCGTCTCCGAGCTGCGCATCCAGGAGCACGCCGTCGAAGCGCGCGTAGCGCGCCGCCCCACCGGCCACGTGTTGACGACCAACGCGCAAGACGATGGGGCCTCGATGGTAACCCACGTTCGCAGTCTGAATGTCGCCATCGAGGGGCGCGTCGGCCGTCGTCGAGCCGAGCTCGGCCCTGGACCAAGCCGCAAGCTCCAGATCAAGGCCAGCCTGCGAGCGAGCGATAGCCTGGTCGCGCGCCCCGAGCAGCACATATTGATAGACAGGCAAAGCGGTGTCGTAGACCGCGACCGCGCCGTAGCTACCCGGCAGCAACGCGCGCCGATACAGCTCTGCATGCGTCTCTCCGTGCATGAAAAAGCTGTATCGGTCAGCCTTTTGCGCCGGCTGGGCGACCGCTGCTCGCGCAAAGACGAGGCTCAGGCTCGCTGCGACGAGGGGCTGTACGAGCGCTCGCATGCCAAGTGCCAAAAAGGCCGGCCGGCACGCAAGAACCCAACAGCCATCGCCACGACGACCGCTGCAGCAAATGCGAGCCACACCCAAATCATCCAGGTCGGGCGTAGCCGCGGCAGCCGCGGAAGCGCGTCGTTCTTCGATAGATCCGACATCGGCACTACTCCAGTATTGCCGATGGTCGGCAGCTCCCCCCATGAGCAAGACGCGCACCAGTCACATTTTCTGGCGAAGTCCTCGTCAATTCGCGTTTGCCGTTCAGCTCACGCAATGCTTGCGTCGCCTGACGCATTTCTTGCGCCTGCACTCAGTCCAATTGCCCGCAGCGCCAAGAATAATTCGGCGCGTTTGTGCCGTTCCTATTGGGCGCCGGTGTTCAATGGGCTCTGGCCCTAGTTAAGCTTCAGCACCGTTTCACACCACTCACGAAAACTGGTCGGCGTGGTGTTCTCGGACGTCCGCTGCTCGGCGTTGTCGAGACCCTCATTCTTGGCCGCAGCCATGTCGGTCATGCCTTGCGCGACGGCCTCCGACATGCCGAGCTCGACAAACCTGGCCCTGTAAACGTCGAAGGGGATCCGTTGGAAGCGGACGGGCTTGCCCAACACCTCGGACATGATTTGCGCCATGTCGTTGAAGGACAGGCATCGTCAGCGCCCGAAAGTCGACGCCGGTACGCGCGATCGAGTCGTCCATCGCGAGTGACGCGGTGACAAGCCCGGCGTGCTCGGCGATCGGCAACCCGCGACCCAACGCGGTGACGTCGACTACCCGTTTCACGCCGTGGCGCGCGAGTGCGGCGCAAGCCGGCTGGGTAAGTCCACATAGGCCGAGTGGACACTTTTTGCTTTGGGGTCCGGCGGCACTAGCCAGAACACCGCGTCGGCTCCTGCGAACGCCTGGTTGACGACGTCGATGTCGCCGTGCGAGCCCACCACGACCTCGACACGCTCGCGCACGTCCGCGGGGATGCGGGCGGGGTCCCGCGCGATCACGCGCACCGGCCCCCGCCGCGAAGGACATTCTCGAGAACCTGGTGGCCGGTAGCACCCGTGGGTGCGGTGATGACGATCATTCGTGTGCGCCACCCTCGAGCTGTCGGGCGGCGGCGTCAGCGGTGTCTTCGGGCCGCGTGTTGAAGGCGATGGTCGCGTTCGGCGCTGCCTTGTGGATGATGTTCACCACGGTCTCGAACAACGCCAGGCTTTTAGGGGGAAGCCTCAGGCCGCCGCCGATCACCACGCAGTCGTAGGCGGCGCCCATCAGCACACTTTCCAGCAGCGCGCTTCCGGCCGCGTCAGGCGTGATCATGCAGGTATCGCCTTGCCAGCCGCGTTCCTCGATCTTCGAGACGCCTAGCGCAATCCCGGCATTGATCTTTTCGGCATTGAACCCCGGTGGCAAAGAGGGGTCGGTGAAATCGACAGTTTCAGGCTTCTGGCCGACGAACAATATGCGCTTCATGTTTCTTCTCCGTTGGAGTCGTGGTGATTCAACACATGTAGATGATCGCTGGCCCGCCGCAACACGGGATGAATAACTGAGGAGAAGACGATTTGGCGCGCCAGAACGCCCCACTGCATCCACGACCCTCTACCGGTCTCCGCCTCGTCGGCAAGAAACGCAGGCGCAATAGAAAACGCCGCGTCGGATCCGGCGAGCGCTGCGTTCACGCTACGGCCATCGCGCAGATCGCAGACAATGACTTTCGCCGCCCCGCAGCGTTGCGCCTCGTTCGCTTGTTCTGCATTTCGGACGAGGCGCCCGACTCGTGCGTTTCGGTGGCTGCACGCCGCGACTACGACGCCGGCAAAACGGCCTGCCGCGCCGACTGCGAGGCTCGTCTTACTCGTCATTAGAGGAGTGTAGTACTCGCTCGCGGACACACACCCCTTCGCACCGTAGACACTCCATTCAGCCCGTGGAACAATCGACGAGTGAACGACCTGGACGACCTCCGCGCCTTCAAACAAGTCGCAGTGATGAAGAGCTTTGCGTCGGCCGCTCGAGCGCTGGGCCTCCCCCGATCAACGGTAAGTCGAAATGTCGCGCGCCTCGAGAGAGAGCTCGGAGCTCGCCTGTTTCAGCGCACCACACGCGAGGTTGCGCTGACGCCAACGGGCGAAGCGCTGCTCCAACGCTGTGCTGGGATGCTCGACGCCCTGGAGGATGCGGTGGATCAGGTTCGATGCACAACGGCAATCCCGCACGGGCCCCTGCGCGTGACGACCGGCGTCGGGTTCGGAGTAAACGTCCTCGCCCAAGAGTTGCCGGAGTTCCTCGTTCGTTATCCGGGCGTCACCGTTTCACTCGACCTCTCCACCGAGAAGAAGGACCTAGTCGCTGAGGCGGATGTGGCAAATCCCACGACCTGCGAGCCAGTTCCCTACCTTGGCTCGCTGGGCCTGTCGGATGTGAGCGGCAACTCGCAGAAGACTCAGACGGACCAATTCGCCAAGTGGAACGGCTGCACGATCGAGACGCTGCCTACCGCTCCGAACGGAGGCCACGTGTGTACGAATTACAAAGGTTGCCCAGCGGCTTATCCCGTCCGCTGGTGCTCGTACGACGGTGGGCACACGCCATCCCCCAACGACGCTGGGAAGAGCTCTTCCTGGATGCCCGCTGAAGTCTGGCCCTTCCTGTCCCAGTTCTGAGCTGCAGCCCGAGCGACCTCGGGGACGCGGAAAGAGGCGATGCGCCGCTCGCCACGTCCCCGGAGCCGCTCAATGTCCGTAGCCCGCGGCGACGATGTTTGCTTGCACCGCGTTGTCCGAGGCATCGCTCGGGTAGCCTGAGGTGATGCAACCTTCGAAGAAAGTGCCTTCGCCGGTATGGCTGTTGTCGCCGCCCACGCCGAGAACGATGGCGCCCTCTTTGCGCATCGGGTTGTAGCCGCCCGAGGGACGCGTGCCGTCGTACATGGTCTTGAGCGTGCCGGACTGCGCGTCGCCGCCCTTCAGCCGAAAGCTGCCCGCCTTGCCCTCGAGCATGGCGGTCACGAAGCTCACCGAAAGCGTGGTGTTGCTCGCGGGAGCGGAAAATGAGCCCCCAGCGAAGACGCCGTCTTCGAGATCCGCCATCACCCAAGGCCCGCTACCGCTTCCCCTGCCCCATTGCGTGCTGTTGCCGAAGTACAACGCCTCCATGGTTCCCGGGCCATTGTCCTTGTTGTTCGTCTCGGCGTTTCCGTAGTCGAAGCAGCAATATTGATTGTAGTGCTTGCCGCTCGCCACCATGTAAATGCCTTCGGGCTGATCGCCCGTAGCCACGCCTTTGGTCTTGTTGTTGCGGTAGCCAACGCCGCCCACTGCTGCATCGAAGCTCCCCGTCGTGTACACACCGTAGACGGCGTGGCCGCCGACCGTGATCTTGGCGGCGGTCGCCTTCGCTTCAGTGCCTCCGTTATCGAGCCAGCCACCCGGAGGGGTGACAGTCAGGTGGTTTGCCTGCGCCGACTGATCATAGATCACCGAGATCGTACAGGTGGTACCCGCACAGAACGTGTCTTGCGTCGCCGCGCTCGCGTAGCCGCCAGGGCTCAACACGGGGATGTCTTTGGTCGTCTTGTCGGAGGCGCGCCGCACCTGATACAAGCTCCCCGAATAGGAGCCAAACAAAGCCCGCACCGTGCTGTGAGCCGCTACGCACGGCGTGCTGCCCGCCGCGTAGATATCGCATGGGCCATCGCTTGCGTTCGAGCCGCCCGCGCCCGCAGCTCCTGCTGCCGCAGCACCGCCCGTGCCCGCCGCCCCTATTCCACCTGCGCCCGGCGCGCCACTGGCCGCTGCTCCGCCGAAAGCCGTGCCTCCGGCGTCCCCCGACGATGCCCCGCCCATTCCCCCGGCGCCGCTCGAGTGGGATGCTCCGGCAAAGTCGGTCGCGGGTTGGCCAGCTCTACCGACATTCCCTCCGACATCCGAATGCGCACCGGCGACTGCGCCGGTACCGCCGGCGCCCGGCCCGCCTGGGGTGTCGCTAGTGCCGCACGCAACCAAGCCAGCCGCGCCCGAAAGGAACACCCACACCGACGAGCGGCCGCGACGTAAGCCGCGGCCGCTCCTGACGAAGGCGCCTGCGTAATCGACCATATCGAACGCAGTGTGTGCTCCGGGTCAATCCCATTCGGGAATCGGCGAGGCGAGGTCGATGTTCTTACTGAGCGTACGCTGCGACGATGTTCGCTTGCACGGCGTCGTCGGCCGCAGCCGACGAGTACTTCGCCGTCATGACGCCTTCGAAGAAATTGCCGATGCCAGCATTGCTGTTGTCGCCGCCAGTGCCGAGCCCAACAGCGCCCTGTTTGCGCATCACCTTGTATCTTGCGTTCGGGCGCGGGCCATCGAACGGAACCTTCAGCGGACCGGACTGCGCATCGCCGACTTTGATCGTCCAATGGTCGCTGCCTGCCGCGTCCCCCTTCACCATGCCGGTGACGTACTTGGACGTGATTGGACCGTTCATCTCGTAGGGGCTGGTGTTGCCTGCCCAGAGGCCGTTTTCGAGATCGCCCATGATCCAAGGACCGCTGCCGCCGCCCTTGCCCCAGATGGTGCAGGTTCCGAAATACACGGCTTCCATGGTGCCTTCGCCGTCGTCGTTGCTGCTGGTCTCCATGTTCCCGTAGTCGAAGCAGCAGCCGCCGTTGTACGAGGGCACTGGCGGGGAGAGCGAGTCTCCCGCGTGTGCGTCTGCCACCATGTACATGGTCTCCGGGTCGTCACCGGTGGCCGTACCGCAGGGCATGTTGTTACGATAGCCGACACCGGATACGACCTTGACCCCGTACACCTTGTGGCCACTGAAGGTCACGGGTAGCGCCTTGGCGTTGGCTTCTTTGCCGGGGCTCGGCTTGGCACCACCGGGGGGCGATTTGGTCAAATCATTCCCCTTGCCTGATTGGTCGTAAATGATCGAGATCGTGCAGGCGTTTACGTCGCAGAACGTGTCCTGATCCGCCGAGTTCGCGAAGCCGCCGGGTACGAGCGGCATGATGTCATGCGTCGTGCCGTCGGCCTTCTTTACTTGGTACAGCGGCCCAGCATACGAAGCGTACAGAGCGCGAACGGTGCTGTGCGCTGCGACACAGGGCCCGCCATCGAGCGCGTAGATATCGCAGGGGCCCTTCGTGGCAGAGGCTGGGTCCGTGACGGGCGGCGTCTTTCCCATGCACGTGGGAGCGGCTCCGCCGGATGCGTTTTCCGCACCACCACTGGCTACGCCGGTGGTCGGAGAGGTGAGCGTGCACGCCACCAGAGCCATACAAAAAGCAAAACCGACGGAGGCTGCCCCCCAAACGTAACTTGTTCGCATCAGCGATGGATCTGTCGGGAGAGCTCGAACTTGTCAACGCAAATCGAACGTCGACAATTCGCATCCTGGATGCAGTTTGTCCGACGGAAGCGGCAGAATCCCTACACTGCTGTGGGTAATGCAAGGTTACCCCACTTATTGCGCCGAGCGAGACCAATCCGCGAAGAAAACGGTGTGAAAAGCCCCGTGCGTCATCGGCCAAGCGCAGTCGTCAGCGCAGTACTGGTGCCAACCGGAATACGGATTGATGCGAGTCATCAAAGTGGCACTCGTGCATCGAATCAACAGTGGTGTATCCGGTTGCGACCGGCGCAGGGAGCTGCGCATCGAGCTCGAAAACGTGGAAAACACGTTGATCGGGCACCGCGCGAGCGCTCGAGAACCTTCGACGCCTATCCGATTCGATCGCTCGCGCGAGCGATCGCTTCCGAGGCGGCCTGCCCCCGACTGCCGTGCGCGCCAATGGCACCGCCGGCCCGACCGGGCTCGATGACCTAAGACGCCCACTAGCGGTTTGCGGATAGTCAGTTTCAAGAACTCAGCGCCCGAGAGGACGGGCCCACCATGCGACAAGCCAACTCATTCGCCCTGCTGACCCTGTTGGTAGCGGGCTTGATCTCGAATCACGCTTGGGCGCAGGCGCCCAACGACGACGACGAAGAAGACACCGCGCACAACACGGAAGCACCCAAGGAGGCGCAACAGGCGCCGCCCGCAGTGGCAGTAAAACCGGCGGAGCCGGTGGCGGAGGCGCCAATGCCGGCAGCGGAAGCGGCTACGCCGGTCGACAAACCGAAGTTGGGCGACACCACGGTCACCGGCTACCTCCGCGGCAGCTTCGGCGCGAGCAATCAGCAAGGGCGCATGACGTGCTTTGCGCTCGCCACCCCGGGCGGCTTGGTCTCCAAGTACCGCCTCGGCAACGAATGCGAGGTCTGGTCCGAGACGCATTTCACCACGGTGGCGTACGCGGGGAGCGACGGCTCGGTCGCCCACGTGCACTTCATGCCGACGATCTACATCCCGACCAGCAGCATCGGGTACTCGCCGAATTCGACCACGTCCTCGCCGCAGTTCAAGACCGCGAGCGGCGCGACGGTGTCGTTTCCGAATCTCTATGTCGACATCCAGGGCATTTCGTGGCTGTTCGGCGGCACGCTCTGGGCCGGCAGCCGGTACTACAAGCGCGAGTCGGTCTACATCAGCGATTTCTTCTATTGGAACCCATCGGGTGTTGGTGCCGGTATCGAGGACATTCACCTAAGCAAGGACTTGCGGCTGAGCTACGCGGCCTTTGCCGTGGACGGGGAGCCTGTTTCATCCGGAACGGGAAACCCTTCGCTGCCCGCGCAGGTCGACTTCGGCATTCGCAATGACTTGCAGCTCCGGGGGATCCGCCCCTACCCAAGCGGCGAAATCCAGATCGGCTTTCAGGTCATCGCGAACTACAGCAATGACCCGACGACACATGGGGGGTGGGGCGTCACGCTGCAACACGTGCAGAAGCTACTCGGCGGCGACAACAAGCTCGCGCTCCAATACGGGCGCGGAGGCGGTACCGGCTTCGGAACGCTGGCACGTTTCTACTATCCCGACTTTTCCGTACGACATGAGCTCAGTGAATCCCGCTTGCGGCTCGTGGATGTGCTCACCGTTCAACCCACCGAATCATTCGGCGCTCAAGCGGCTTTCGTCTACCAGCATGACGACCAGGGCTCCGGTTCCAGTGGAAAAACCGATTGGATGTCGGCTGGTACACGGCTGGGTTGGGCATTCACCGAACACGCGAAATTACTGGGTGAGGTGGGCTTTGATCGCGTGAAGAAGCTCAACGGTTTGTCGGACCCCCAGTACCTCGCTAAGTTCACGGTTGCGCCCGCGATCACCGCTGGCAAAGGCTTCATGACTCGGCCCGAGCTGCGCGTGTTCTACACGTGGGCGATGTGGAACGAGTCGGCCCGCGGAGCCACCGTGGACTCGGGCCAGCTGTACACGGCAACGAACAAGCTCAGCGGTTCAATCTTTGGCGTCCAAGCCGAGACTTGGTGGTGAGTGCCGGGCCGAGAAATCGTTCGTGTTCGACTCTGCGACGACGGCGATCGGCTTCAGCGGTCACCGCGCTGTCGCTCCTCGGCTTGGTGAACTGTAGTGTTTACGGCTCCTCGCTGCTCGCAGCTGGGGAACGCGCCCGCGGCGGCGCAGGGGCGACCGCTCATTCTGGAGCGTCTGGGACGACGGTTGGCCCCAGCGCCGGGATGGGCGATGGCGACTTCGCGGGCGAATCTGCAGATAGCGGCGGCACCGCGGGGTTCGGCGGGGCGATTGGAGACGCCGGCGCTCCCGACGCCGGCGGCACGGCGGCGGGCGGCGCGGGCGCAGGAAATACCGCGGCGGGTGGCGGCGCGGGCGGCGCCACGGGCACCGGAGGGAGCACGGCTGGAGCAGGGGGCGCTTCTGCCGGCTCAGGCGGCGCGACCCAGGCCACGGGCTGCGCGAAGCTGACCATCCCGTTCGACGCCACCACCGACAAAGCTCACTTCGTCATCACGCTTCCGTCGCCCATCGACATGAGCGCGGCGGTCATCAGCACGCGCCTCTTGGTGACGGCCGGTGTGGGCGGCGTCATCCACAACTACGTTCAAGACTCGGGGACCTACCACTTCTTGGGGGTCCCGGCAGCTCAGCGAACCAAGCTCAGTAGCTTGACCGCCTGGTCAATGCTCACCTGGAACGTCGGAACGGAACCGGAAGCGGGCACGGGCATCGTCAAAACGAGCATCAAAAACATCGGCATCGAAGTCAACGCTTCGCCGTCGACGGTTTGGGCAAACCCCACGATCATCTTCGTCGATTCAATCACGGTGAGCACCCCGACGGTAACGTCCACGTTCACCTTCGATGCGTCGGGGTCAGTTTACACCACGCCATCGACCACGAACGTTTCCGGACAAGCGCTCTGGATCAACGCCGGGAGCACGGACACCACCGCGGCTGGTACGGCCGTCGCTTGGCAAGCAACTTGCCCTTGAGGCGGCGCTCCCGTTG
Organism: Myxococcales bacterium; assembly: GCA_040348785.1. Classification (GTDB taxonomy): domain Bacteria; phylum Myxococcota_A; class Polyangia; order Polyangiales; family Polyangiaceae; genus PMG-095. Next base: position 77,015 of record JBEQTH010000045.1, read on the forward strand.
TCGGCGGTCGCTAGATTTTGCGACGGATTCGACGCACCTCCCCTACTGCGTTGTCATGCGACCCGACGTCACGATTTCGCGCGAGCTCCGTTCATGATGCGTCTGGGCTCCAATTTTGCGTGCTTGTTGGTTGCGGGGTCGGCGCTGTTGGCTGCGCGCACGGGCAAAGCAGCATCGCTGCAGCCGGTCAGCAATTGGGGCAACAGCGGGCTGCCCTCGGACGTCACCATGTACGTCTACGTGCCGGACAAGGTCGTGGCAACCCCGCCAATTCTGACCCTCATCCACTACTGCGGCGGGACTGCCTCCGCGGTGTTCGGCCAGGCACAGGGCGGCGGCCTCGTGAAGGCGGCCGATCAATACGGCTTCATCATGGTCGTGCCCAGCAGCGGTCGGTGCTGGGATATCGTGTCTGACAAGACGCGTAAGCGCGACGGCGGCGGCGATAGCCAAGCCATCCGTCAGATGGTCAAGTACGCAGTCGAGAAGTACCACGGCAACGCCGATCGCGTGTACTCCACGGGTGATTCCTCCGGCGGCATGATGACCGAGCTGCTGCTCGCGGTGTACCCCGATGTCTTCAAGGCGGGCTCCGCATTCGCCGGCATGCCCGCGGGTTGTCGCGGCGCCAACGAGTCCGGCAGCGGTGGCGGCTACAGCGGCGCGTGCGCCGGCGGCTCGGTCACACACACCGCACAAGAATGGGGGGACATCGCGCGCGGCCTCGATCCGGGATATTCCGGGCATCGCCCGCGCGTGCAGCTATTTCACGGCGATGCGGACACCACCATCAAGTACGCGAACTTCACCGAAGCGATCAAGGAATGGACCAACGTGCTTGGCCTGAGCGCCAATCCAACCTCGACCGATACGAGCATCACCCTCGGCACGCATCAGGCGAAGCGGCAAACGTGGCTCAATACATGCGGCTTTGCCGACGTGGACGCCTTCACGTCGATCGGCGGCGATCACGGACCATCTGACACGCTGTTCGTCGCGAAATACGTCGTTCCTTTCCTCGGCCTCGACAAGACCGGCGCCGTCGATCCCGAAGTCGAGCAATGCAGCTCCGGGGGCGCCGGCGGTAGCGGAGCGGGCGGGAGTAGCGGTGCGACGAACGGAGGCGGCGGAACGAGCGGCAACGTCGGCAGCGGGGGCGCCGGGTTCGGCGGCAACACGGGCGCGGCTGGTGGCGTGGCGTTCGGCGGGGCGAGCACGGGGCTCGGCGGTGCCGCGGGTGCCTCCGGAGGAAACACAGCGAGCGCTGGCAGCCCAAGCGGCGGCGGAATGCCCGGGGTTGCCGGCAATCAGGCGACCGCATCGAGCGGCGCGCCGAGCGCCGGAGCGCTCAACGCCGGCTCGGCGGGCGACGCTCCGGCTGGCGACGCCGGGTGCACTTGCGGCGTCGCTCAGCGTCGGTCCGGTAATTCGGTTGCCGCATTCACGGCGTTGGCCATTTCGCTTGCCCTCGGCTGGCGGCGCCGCCGGCGCGCGCTCTAGCCCGGCGCCTTTGCTAGTTGCGTTTTAGGTATTCAGGGTCTCGTGGGGAGAAAATAAAATGACGTTTCGAAGGGCGTTGGGGACTGCGACACTGTTCATCGGGCCTTGGCTGTTGGGAATGGTTGCCTGCGGCCCCACCAAACGCGATTTCGATCCCTCGAGCAGTGCTGGCGCGGGCGCCGCGGGCACACCTCAGGACAACACCGCCGGGAGTGGCGGGGCGAACGCCGGTCGCGGAGGTGGAGGAGCGAACGCGGGTCAGGGAGACGTAGCGGGCGGAGGAGACACAACTCCCATGGGCGATGCCGGGGAGGCCGGCATGACCAACACTCCCACGGGGATTTGTACGCCCGGCGCCAAACACTGCAACGGTCTACAGCCGGAGGTGTGCGATGAGAGTGGGTCTTGGCAACCGAACGGCACCGTCTGTGCCTTCGTCTGCGACGCATCCGGTGCGTGCGCGGGCAGCTGCCAGCCAGGTGCGCTGCGCTGCAGCGGCCTTCAGCCGCAAGCCTGCGACGCGACGGGCACTTGGAAGGATCAGGGAGCAGCGTGCGCCAATACTTGCAACGCTGGCACCTGCGCGGCTTGTTTGCCCAACGCTACGCAGTGCAACGGCCTGCAGCCACAACTGTGTGACAGTGGCGGCCTTTGGCAAAACAAAGGCACGGCGTGCAGCTTCGTGTGCAACAAGACGAACGGGACCTGTCAAGGCAGCTGCACGCAAGGCGCGAAGAAATGTAACTCGCTCCAGCCTCAGCAGTGCGACAGCAACGGTGATTGGCAGAACCTGGGCAGCGTGTGCCCCATGACTTGCAACGGCGGGACGTGCAGTGCCTGCACGCCCAGCGCCAAGCAATGCAACGGGCTGCAACCGCAGGTGTGCAACTCGGCGGGCGCTTGGGAAAATAGCGGCAGCACGTGTCCCTACGTGTGCAATATGAGCACCGGTGCGTGCGGCGGCAGCTGTTCCCCCGGTGCCAAGCAGTGCAACAAGCTCCAACCGCAGGTGTGTGACGCGACCGGCACCTGGGTGAGCAATGGCTCGGCCTGCCCGTACGTGTGCAGCGACAACAGCGGTCAGTGCACCGGGTCCTGCGTACCGGGCGACAAGGGATGCAACTTGACCCAGCCACAGGTGTGCAGCACGTTGGGCGCCTGGCAGAATTCAGGAGCCGCTTGCGGCACCTGCACGGCTTGCTCGGCAGCCACCGCAACCTGTGTGGTCACCACGGGCGCCAGTTGCAACGACAACAACGCCTGCACCACCGGGGAAGCGTGCCAATCGAACGGCGTGTGCGGCGGCGGCAGCGCCGTCACCTGCTCCGGAGCTGATCAATGCCACACGGTGGGCTCTTGCGTGCCGGCCAGCGGCTGCCCGAGCCCCGTCTTGAAGACCGGCAGTTGCAACGACAACAATGCCTGCACCACGGGGGAAACCTGCCAGTCGAACGGCAGTTGCGGCGGCGGTAGCGCCGTCACCTGCTCCGGGGCTGACCAGTGCCACACGGTGGGCTCCTGTGCACCGGCGAGCGGCTGCCCGACCCCGACCGTCAAGAGCGGCAGTTGCGATGACGGCAACGTGTGCGTCGTCGGCGAGAGTTGCCAATCGAACGGCAGTTGCGGCGGCGGCGCCAACGCGCTCATCACGACTTCCTGCGGGAACAATAAGTTTTGCGATGGCAACGGTGCCTGCAAATGCCGCACGAAGAGCAGCTGGAATCTGCTGACCAATCCAGGCTTCGACGGCTCGACCGGCTGGAACCTCGATAACGCGACCTACGAAACCACCGACGTCGACAACTGCTTGGGCTCGGGCTCGCTGAAGCTCGGCTCGCCCGCAGCCAGCTTCACGCAGTGCATCACCGCGACTGCGAACACGTTTTACTACTTCGGTTACCGCTTCAAGGGCACTGGCGGGACGGCGGCGTGCTCGCTCTCTTTCTTCGCCGGAGACTGCACCAGCGACGTGATCGGCGGCGAAGATCTGTACCAACCCGTCCCGGACTCGAACTGGATTCAAGCCTCGGACAGCGTGATCTCGCCCTCCGGGACGACGCATGCCCGGTTCCTCTGCTTTCCGATCACTTTGGGCTATTTCGACCAGCTGTACGTGAGCAAGAGCAGCCCGGACTTCCCCAAGTTCTAGACCGTTGGCTGGCTTACCCCTGCGACGGTCTTCGCAGAGCGGGTCCCGTTGGGATCTCGAGAAAAAAAGATCATTTTCTCAGACAGATTGGGCATCCAGTTTCCACTGCCGATGGACAGAGAAACGACTTGCCGGCGCCCAGCAGCCCCCCTCGCGCGTCGCGAGCGCAAGCTTACGTGGAAGGAAAATTTCGATGAAGATCAAGTCCGCAGTCCTGAGTTCAGCGCTCACGTTGGGGTTCATTTTGGCTGCGTGTAGCTCCGGGAACGGAGTCGATCCAGCCGGCAGTGCGGGCGCCACCTCGAACCCCGGCGGCGGAGCCCCGAACCCGGGTGGCGGTGCCGCAAATCCCGGCGGCGGTGCCTCGAATCCCGGCGGCGGCACAGGCTCCGATTGCTCCAACGTGACGCCTTGTGGCGGGGATGTCGTCGGCACGTGGAACGTCACGTCGTCCTGTCTGAAGGTATCCGGCAGCTTGGACGTCCGAACCATCTTCAGCTTCAGTTGCGCCACCGGGCAAGTGAGCGGCTCCTTGCAAGTGAGCGGAACCTGGTCAGCCAAGGCCGACGGGACGTTCGTCGACGGCACGACGACCACGGGAACCGAGCAGGTGACCCTCCCCGCGGACTGCCTGACCTTGTCGGGCGCCGCGGTGACCTGCGAAAAGCTGGGCGAGGTGATGTCCGGCGGGTACTACAAAACCGCGTCTTGCACTGCCGCCGCGTCCGGAGGCTGCGCGTGCACCGCCACGGTGCAGCAGACCGGGTCGATTGGGCTTCCCTCGGCCGCAGCTCAGACTGAGGGCAATTACACGGCCGCGAGCAACACGCTCACCATCACCCAGGACGAGACGAGCTACGGTTACTGCTCATCGGGCAAGTTGACCCTCACCCCGCAAGGCATGAGCCCAACCATGACGGGCAACATCGTGCTCGAAAAGGGCGGTGGCAGCGGCGGGTCGTCGGGCATGGGAGCGGGCGGCGGGTCCTCCGGGGGTGATTCGTCGGGCGGCGCAACAACTGGAGGGGCGTCGACTGGCGGCGCGTCGACTGGTGGCGCGAGCGGTGCAGCCGGTGGCGGGTCCATGACGCGAGGCGAGGGTCCGTGCGACATCTATGCGAGCGCCAACACGCCGTGCGGCGCGGCGTACAGCATGGTGCGCGCGCTCTCGAGCAAATACGCGGGCCCGCTCTACCAAGTGCGCAACATGAGCTCGACCACGAACACCGGCACGGGCGGCACCACGAAGGACATCGGAATGACTGCCGATGGTTACGCCGACTCTGCCCAGCAGGACACGTTCTGTGCGGGCACCGTGTGCACCGTCTCGAAGATCTACGACCAATCGGGCAACGGGAACGATCTCACCCGCGGATCGGGCGGGCCTGCCGGCAATGGCGCCCGCTCCGATCAGAATGACTACGAGTCCACCGCGACCAAGCTCTCGGTCACCGCGGGCGGTCACAAGGTTTACTCCCTGTACATGAATCAGTACGAGGGCTATCGAACCGCGCTCAACGTCACCGGCAAAGGCATCCCGATGGGCAACAAGGACCAAGGGATTTACGAGCTCGTCGACGGGACGCACGCCGGCACTGCATGCTGCTGGGACTTCGGCTCGGTGTCGCCGGACCCCAAAAAATACGTGACGATGAACACCATCTTCTTCGGAAAAGGCTTCTGGGGCTCTGGGGCAGGTGACGCCCCGTGGTTCATGGGTGACTTCGAAGGCGGCGTTTGGGCCGGTGGCACCGGAGCATCCTCGGTGAAAAACAATCAGAACCCGAGCATGGCGGGCGTGAGCTTCGCGCTCGGCATCCTGCACACGCCGGTCGGAAAGTACGCGCTCCGCATGGCTGACATCTCGAAGGCCGCGGATCTAACGACGGCCTACGACGGCGCGATTGTCTCTGGCAAGACCTGGGGCAACGCCGGTGCCATCACCCTGGGTGTCGGCGGTGACAACAGCAACAACTCGTGGGGAACCTTCTACGAAGGCGCCGTGACCAACGGGTCGCCGACGAACGCCACCGATCTGGCCGTCATGAAGAACATCCAGGCCGTCGGTTACAAGAAGTAGTCCGGCGCGGGCAAGCGACTGGGGGGGCGCGTTGCAGTCGAGCGCGCCCCCGCTTGCCCATGACCCGGGTCGGTGCGCGCCGAGAACGGCTACCCGCGCGTCAGCTCATACGCGGCGCGCGGGCGCACCGCGCACTGCGCGTTCGCGGCTAACGAGACTCAACCTCGTCGCGCCAGCTTGGTCCGTTCACCTGCACAGGTACAAGTCGTAGCTGAACGGCGAGCGACTAAAGGTCTTGGTCACGCCGTTACAAGAGCAGCACCGGCCGACGAGGCTCGTGGAGCTGTATTGGGTACAGGCCGCCGTGCAAGAACCCGACATCGTCGAGTTTGCTTCGGTCAAGCCGACCGTCGGATCGATTACGACGTTCGAGCCGAAATTGCGGAAGGTCAGGAACTCGTTGTCGGGATAGCCGACGAAGTAGAGCTGGAAGTTCAACCGGTCGGGGACGTCGAGGCTGTTCGAGGTACCAACCTTGTTGGCCCAGAAGTAGTTATCGGTCGCGCACGTGCCGGGCGCTGTCTTCCAGAACCAAAGATCGTGCGCTTCGACCCAGCAACCATTGGTCGAGTATTCACCCCACCAGTTGTTGCACCTCGTCTGACGATCGAAGTACGACTTCATCGCGCCGCGCAGCGCGTACGAGTCGAGTAGGACGCCGCCGGGGAACATCACCTGCTGATAAGCTTCGTTCTTTTGCAGAGCGAGAAGCGCGTTCACGTTCCTGCAATTGCCAGCAGCGAGCGGCTCCGGTTGGGCTGACCTCGAGCATGTCGGTGGAGGCGTTCCACCTGAAATCTTCGGGTGCGTTCCAGCGCCGCATCTCGACCGCGGTAGCCACGGCGAGCGAAGCGAGAACGGCCTTCGTTCCAACTTGGTTGGCGCACAGCGGCTGTTCACCAGACGCGACCGGCTCAACTGCTTGGTCGTCTCCAGCCGCCGGCTGCGTCGCATCGACGGCGCAGGCAAAGCTGAAGAAACCTACGCAACTGACGGCGAGAACGGCGAGACTCTTCACGATGACCTTGGGTTAGATTACCAATCAAACTAGCAATCGGTATGCCACGCAGGGGTCGCGAGTTGCTCGAATTGCGGAGCAACGAAACGTGGCTATGGAGATCCTCGGCCGCCCCCAAGCTAGCCAATTCGTTGACGAATCGGGCTCACCCAGCCGCTCGGCAGCACCCAGCGCCGGCCCTAGGTCGCACCATGTGCTCATCGCACTCAGAGAGCGACTTGCGCATTCGAAATGCACGGCTTGCGCAAGAAACAACGCACGTGCACGACTCGCGCAAGGGTCGCGACCACGTACCCAAGCGCTACTCAGCGCACGACGGGGCTAACACCGCAGTCGACGAACGTCATCGACGTAGTGATGGTGAAGTTCGATCCACTCGGGTGACGCTCGGCGTTGAACAAATCCAAACTGTAAACTTGGCCGATCACCAGACCCGCCGTTTGAGCGAACTCGTCCAGTTTGACTTGGCCTTGCATCGCCGTGTGAATGCCACCGAGATCGATGACGAGCTGCTTGTCGACGAACACCCACAGGTCGTCGTCGCCTTCGAAGGTGAAGACCTCGCCACCCTGGTATTTGAACTTGGTGTGAAGCTCCGTCGTGAAGCCGAAGTTGTGGCTCTTGCCGTCTTCGCCGTAGTCGTTGAAGTTGCCGAACCCTCTGTCGTCGACCGGGAAATAGAGCTTCGACGCGAAAATCTGTGTCACGCCGTCCGTAGCGGGCACGAGATGAAACGCGACCAGATAGCTGAGGTTCACCGAAGGAACATCGCGGTACCACTGGTCGAACGCCTCGGGGCCAGTGAGCCCAACCCCGGTGCTATAGTCGCCCGGGGTGTTCGCGGGGTTGTAGACCGGCTTGTCGTCTGGCCCGAGCGTCGGAAGCACCGTGCCGCGCGGATTCCCGCAACAGTAATGGGATCCGAAATCTGGATGCGCCATCCCCGGCGGCTGCGTGGCAACTTGGTCGTAGCCGATGAAGTCGCGTGCGATCCCCCACAGGGTCGTGCCACAACCCGTAGAATTTTGGACGCTTTCGTCAGGGGCCGTCGATGCGTAAGCCGGCCCCGGGCAGTACTGGCCGTTGATGGCATCGACCGCGGCAGTAACGCAGGCAGCAGACGGCCAACTGTCCGCACCGCCACTGCCGTTCGCCGCGCCTCCGACCTCGAAGACGAAACCGCTACCGGCCGAAGCGCTCGCTGCCCCGCCGCCCGCCAACTCTTGAGGCGTGCCACCGCGCACTGCCGGAGGGCCTGACGCAGAGCAACCGCACACGGCGATAGCGACGAAGATGCCCGCAGGCAGTACACGCCGAAATGAGGAGGTCACACCTGCATACAACATCACAATCGGTATTGTCGGTAGCGGATCCCGATTGTAAAGTTTTCGCGCGAGGCTTCCAAGCATTGCCAAGCGCGAAGCGCGAAGCGCGTGACGCGCCTTTCAGCTGCTACTGCAGAGTAAAGACCTCATCCTTTTCCTCGAAGACAGTAGCGCCTGCTTTCTGAGCGCGAAGGAGCAGGAAACACTTCGTGCCGGAAGTCGGGGCGGTGAACGTGATCGCCTTGGTCGCCATCGACGCTAGAGGAACTTCGATCGAAAACGACCCTGAGCCCGTTATCGTTCCGGCCGCATCGCCGCCGTGGACCTCCCAGGTGACGTCGATAGTGGTCCCGCTGAAGGTGTCGTTGAATACGAGCAACGTGGTCGGACGGCTAGCGCCTTTCGCAAGCGACGGCGCTATAGCCGGCCAGTCCCCGTTGGCGTTCGACATTTTGGCCGCATCCCAATAGGCCTGGTCCGCGACCAATACAGGATTGAACCCGGCTTGGATGCGCCGGATGATCGGACTCGACCAGGGGTCAGGAAGGTTGTCCTCACCGAACACGGGCGGCCCGCCCTGCTCCAGCGCCATTTTCGAGGCCTGAACGCCGGGAACGAAGCTCGCCCAACCCGAGAGCAAAGTATAAGGGCGCACGTCCGACGCGTCCTTTCGCCGCATGCCCATCGCCGACGTTCCGAACCACGTCAAACCCTGGCGCGAATTGTCGTGGCTCCAGATGTACTCCCCCTGTCCGTAAGGGTTGTCGTTGCTGACATTCACCTCTTCCGAGTACGCGCCGAGGCCGCTGCTGTAATGGTGGATGGTGGCGAACGCCGGCGCCGGCATGCCGTAGTTTCCGCCACCGAACCACAGATCTACGCTGATTGGGCGAGTGCTATCCAGCTTGGTGATGGCGTTGAACAGATCGGCTTCGAATTGATTCGAGTCCGTCATGGCACCGTTCGGCTCATTGACTTGGCTCCAACGCAGGATGGACGGGTGATTGCGATCCCGAAGCACCATGGCCTTGGCGTGGTTGACCATGTTGTCGTGACCGGCAGCGAAATCCTGGTCGTTGCTGCTACCGCGAATGGCGGTCTCCCCCATGAGCATGAGGCCCAATTCATCGGCCGTATCGAGCATGTACGGCGAGGCAAGCTCTTGGTGAACGCGCACGAAGTTGTAATTCAGCCGCTGGTAATTTCGGACCGCCTGCGGCCAGCCGGGGTTCTGCGCGGTCGGAGGTAGGAAGCCGGGCAAGGTGTCGTACGCGTCGCCCTTGCCACCACTATCGATGCTGTCGTAGTCCGCGCCCTGGATGTTGTCCCCGCGTAGGTTCACGCGGATCCCGTTGAGGTAGTAGTATACGTGGGCGCTGTCGGCTCGCTGCCGTTCGCTTTGTCGAAATCCGAACCGGACCACCTTGGAGTGAATCGCCTGCCCGCCTCGGCTCACCCGAAGCGTGAGCTCGTGAAGGCGGGCCTTGTAATCGGCTTGGTACGGAACGTTGGGCCACCAATAAGACGCGCTGCCCAGGCCCCACTTCACGGGGCCGATGGTGGTCGTAGTGGACGCGCCAGGCGCCACGGTCACCGTCGTCTCCGGCAGTACCGGATAATTGAAAGGCGCACAGTTCCACGAGCCGAGCGCGCCGCTCAGCGTCAATTGTTGGCTGGCCGAGCCGCTGTTCGTGATTGAAACGTCGTAGGTGAGCGTGTCGTCGGTCACGTTGGTGCGCACGAAAGCGTCGCTGATGTACACGTCTGGCAGGACGCGCACGATCGCCGAACGAAAGATCCCCTGCGCAACGTTCTGGGACCACCCGGCGGCGTTGGGCACGATCGATTTGCCGTTCATCTTGAGTGCTTGGCCACCCTTCACCAGCACCGAGACCGCGTGTTGCTTGCCGGGGGTCACGAACTTGGTCACATCGAACTCAGACGGCGTGAATGCAGTCGTATTCGTGGCAACCTGCTTGTCGTCGATCGAGAGTGTGGCTTGGAAGTTCACCGCACCGAACTCGATCAGCGTGGTCTGCGGGCCACCCGAATCCGGGATCGTGAGCTGTGTCGCGTACGTGCCACTCGAGGCATTGATGCCTTGCTTGAGCCACCCGCCGCCAGGCACCTCGATCGACCGCTTGGCTCCGCCCGTCGGGGTGAAATCCCATGTGCCCGCGATCGACTTGGAGAGCGGTTCCGGATCGGCGTGCTCCGTGCAGGGCGCGCCGCCTGCGCCACCCTGGGCACGATCACCCGCGCTGCCGTCGAACCCAGCCACGCCCGTGGGCACGGTGCCCGCGGCACCCGGAGCACCCGCAGCTGCAGTGCTGCCCCCTCCGCCCGGCAGCGCGCCGCCGCCAGCACCAGCGGTCCCCGACGCCCCGGCCGTCGGAGCGTTCCCGCCGAAGCCGCCAGACTCACCGCCCGTTCGCCCTCCTGAGCTCTGAGATTCACACGCCGTGGCAAGGGCCGATGCCCAAAGCAAAGCCACACGCAACACACGGAGGGCTTTCATGATCGACTACTGCTCGCAATCGCCCAGCGTTGTCGGAAATGTTTCGCCGTGCCGCGAGTTTCCGGCTGCGGCGCTGCCGACCGTTCGTGGCGCCCCTTAGTGCTACTTGGTCACTTCCGCCTCGGGATCGAGAGGCCGCGGCGGCTGCTGAATTTTGGCCGTGTGGTGAGCCCCGCCGTCCCGCGTCACCTTCGGCTGTCAAGGCAGCAGCCAGGCTCGCCGGCTCTCTCGCTTACTCGCGTCCGCCCGCGCCGTCGTGATCTGCTCCTGCTCGAGAACTGACTAGGTAATGTTAGAGCCGCGAAAAGGCAAAGGCCCAGCGCGTCCCTGCGCCGGGTTCGCTATCCACGGTGAGAGTGCCGGAGAGAGCGCGAACCACATCCGCGACGACCGCGAGGCCCACGCCTCTCCCCGACAGGTCAGTGATCTGGGCGCGAGTCGAAAAGCCCGGCGCAAGCAACGCTTCGACCAACTCCGATCGCGTCGCATGGGGCGTCCACTCAGCGCGCAGGTGCGACGGATCGCTTCCCAGTCGATGCCACGACCGTCGTCCTCGATCTCGAGCCGGTAGCCCGGGTCAGTTTGGCGTGCGATGAACCGCAGGCGCCCCGCAGGCAGCTTGCCGAGCGCCCGACGTTCGTCGGGAGATTCGACGCCGTGGTCGACGGCGTTTCGAACCACGTGCACCAACGACGACCAGAGCGGCGCCCAGCGATCGGGGTCGAAACGCAAGGCGTCCGCGTCGACTTCGACTTCAATGGGTTTTCCCAGCCTCACGGCGATTTGCCGTGCGTGCTCGGCCAGGCGCCCAAGCAGGCGATCGCTCGGCTCCCAACGCAACCGTCGCAAACTAGAGAGGATTTGGTCCGCGGAAGCGCCGTTACGCGCCTGATCGGAAAGCTCAGCCAGATCTCGGTCGGATACCTGGATCATCTGGTGGGTTGGGGTGACGCTGCGGAGCGTTTCACTGACTACCGCCCAACGGTGCTGAAGCTGCCGCACGGTGTCGAGGCACGAAATCTCGTTTGCCAAGTCAGACTCGGCGGCGTCACAAAGTTCCGCCACGCGCAGCAGACCGAACATGCCCGCGTTGCCCTTCAGGGTGTGCAACAGTCGCGTGCGCAGTGAATCCTCGAGGTCTTCGCGGGCTAGGGCTTGCAGGCTGCGCTCCGACTCGAGGAAGAATGTCGAAAACCCCGCACGGTCGCGCATGATGGCCTTGAACGCGGCCATCAGCTCCCGCTGCTCGGCGTCTTCGCGTGCCCGCGCCCGCTTCTCGGTCACGTCGTCGACGACCAATAAGAGCCCAAGCAGCTTACCTGTGGTTTCAATCGGCAAACTGCGGCACTCGAATTGCTGTGAGCCGCGCTCGAACTGCCTCGGCAACTGCTCGAGCCCCACTTCTCGCGGCAGGATGTCTTCGCGCAAAGCGTCCAAGCCGAGCGTGAACAGTTCCGTGAACCGATCATCCGCTCCCACTTGCGCGGCGAAGCTTGCCCCCTCGAGGTGGCGACCGAACCATTGCTCGGCTGCTTTCGAGCACTCCGGAGCCAGGCGCCCCTCCAGGTCGATCATGAGTAACGCCTGGTCAACGGTGTCGAGAACCAACCTCAGGTCTCGGTTCTTGCCGGCCAGCTCTTGAGTGCGTTCCTGAACTCGTTGTTCGAGGCCTTCATTGGCGGCGCGCAGCTGCTCCGCGGCGCGGCGCAGCTCGTGGTCGCGTTGCTCGAGCGTGACGTTTGCTTCCCGGAGCTGGTTCCGCTCGCGCTCCAGCTCGGCGATCAGTTGCGCGTTGCCGAGCAGCGATTCCACCTGCCGCGCGACGTTGTTGAAGTGGGCTGCGTCGCTGCTCGCGAACGGTGACTGGAACGCCGCTTTGCTGCGCTCGAAGCCGGCCGCCATCAAGATCGGCGGCCCGCTGGTGCGCCCGATCGTGCTCCACATGAAGCGGTGCAGGCCAAGCGCGTCAGCCAGTGCCGGCAGACCTGGCTGGGAAGCGACTGCCGGGTCATTGCAGAAGCCCGAGGATTGTTCCAGAAAGAGCGCGTGAGCCTCCTGCGGAAGCGGTGAGGCGCTGCCGGCGGGGGCGAGCGGGAGCAGCGCTGCAGGAGTGACTTCGACGAGCAACACCCGCTGTAGGCGAAGCTTCCGGACGATGGTCGTACGCAGGCTTTGGCAAATCTCGGCGATGGACGCGGCGTGATTCGAGAAGAGCTGCGGGAGCGCTTGGCCCACGTTCAGCCAGACACCGATCTGCTCATGCTTGAGACGCAGCTCGAACAGCTCTCGCTCCCGCTGCAGTAGCAGCCGGGCCTTCTCCTTTAGCTGTTCGTCGTCGTGTGCCACGCCAGTTTACCTACGGGTGACCGAACGCTCGTCACGCCTCTGAGCCGCGCTGTTCCGTGAAAACTACCAATGGGTAGGTGTAGTTGTGGAACGCGGGGCGGCCAGCGCAGGGCCCGATCTCGCCCCAAGCCATCATTCCCAACCATGGTGCCTGCGGCGCCACTGCGGCTCGTAGCTGTTCGTGTTCCTTCCGCGTGTTTGCCTCTCCGAGGAACGGAAACGTGCGAGCCGCGCACTCGAAGCCGAGGACGGCCCAGGGGGTTCGCCCCGTGAGCCGCTCGCCAAGATCGCTTGCCATCTGCTCGGTGCCGCTGAGCACCTTGTCGATGGTTCGGTGGTGAAGCATGACCCTCGTTCCTTCTGGAACCGCCGCCTGGAGCAGCATGGCACCGGTGTTGAGATCGAAGCCAAACGCACCGCGGATCGCGCGTTCGCTGCGGCCCTCAGCGCCTTGGACCTCGACGCCCACGGCCCACGCCGCGAAATGGCTTTGGTGAACGAGATCTTCTTCTTGGCAGCCCGTCGTCTCGCGCCAAACCTCCGCTGCCGGGCGGCCGTCGATCTCGAAGACTTGGTTGCCGGCGGCCTTGGTGACCACGCTCGTGATGCCAATGGCCGCGGTGCCGTGACAGATACCAATCTCACACTCGAAGGCGCCTGACAAACCCAAGGCAACCACGCCGTGAGACAACACTTCTCGGTCCCAGTATTGAAACGTTTCCCGCGGCGGCCCCCAGGGCTGCCCTGCTGCACCGCCGACCAACGGGCAGTCGACCTCGAGCCGCATGCCGTCGAGCATGGCCTGCACGTCGATGCCGCACAGCGGGTCGTAGAAGAGCACGATGATTTTCGGCTCTCCCGATAACTCGAGCCTCAATGCCTGCGCGAGCTTGCGGCCCTTCTCTTTCGAGCCGTCTTGGATCTCGCGCTCACAAGCCACCGCGCAACGAACAGCGTCTCCACCAAAGCCCATGACGGCGAGGGCGAGCCCGTCCTCGGTGAGCTGGTCGTTGGACACGACGCCCTGCACGGAACAGCCCAGCAGCAGCGTGCCCTCACCCAGCGCCTGCCGAACCCCTTCGAGGACCGCCGGCTGGTCGTGGTTCATGGTGGCGTAGACGATGGCGACTTTGGGACGGGTCGAGCCAAAGTGCGGGAGCAACGCGGAGCCCGCCTCACGCCCGGCATCCAAAGACTCCAATTCGTCCGAGAACGCGCTTGCGGCAATTCTTTGCGTTTCACGACCTCCAATTGATGCACGGCCGGCTCGCGCCATCGCGGGGCCACCCGAGCCAAACGGCCTCGCCGCAAAGCCCATAAGGTATCACGGAGTTAGGCAATTCCCCGGTCGGCCCGCGAGCACTTTTCCACAGATTCCGTAACAAAAAAGCTCACTCGCGACAGCTTGTTTGAGATGGGTGCATTGCGTTCTGTCCGTTCCAATCCACCCGAATCCGCACGGGATTGCCTCGACAGTTTCGCGCGCGAGGTCGACTATTTATACGCGACGCTGCAACGCCTCGGCGCCCGGCCCGCGGACATCGACGATTTGCTGCAAGACATCTTCGTGGTGCTGTACCGCCATTGGCCTACCCTTGACTTGAGCCGGCCGCTTCGGCCATGGCTGTTCGGAGTCGCGTTCCGCGTCGCCCGTGCGCATCGCCGGCGGCGATCTCGGGAGACGCCCTACACCGGGCTCGACCCGGAGGATGCGGCCCCCGGCCCTGAGGGGCGCTTGCAGGGTGAACAATCACTCGCAGCACTGCGGGTTGCCTTAGAGCAGGTGCCCACACAGCGCCGCTCGGTCGTCATCAAGCACGACTTGGAAGGGCTCGAGGTGATCGACATTGCCCGTGAGCTTTCGATGACCAAGTTTGGCGTCTACGCCAGGCTGTACAAGGGCCGCAAGGAGCTCGCTTCCGCAGTTCGCCGAGTCCTCAAGGAGGGAGCGCGCTCATGAAACGTCGTGAGCCACGTCTCGATCCGGAATTGTCGTCCTTGCTAACCTCCGGAAAGGTCGAGCGCCAGGCACCTCCGGACGTTCGCGAGCGTGCGCTCGCTGGCGCTCGGGCGATCATCGCGGCGGGCGGGCGGCGGCCAGGCGCCACCGTGCTGCAATTTCCGACCCCGCGGGTCGCGCGACGCCGTGCACCTATTTGGATCCCCATCGCGGCTGTGCTGGGTGTTGCGGTGGCCGTCGCTTCAGCCGCTTCGCTCGCGCTGCGCAGCCCGACGTCTCATGCGTCGCCCAGCGAGTCGCCAGCGACCGCAGTGCCGAGGACGCTCGCGCGTCACGAATCGGAGGAGGTCGCATCCGTTGCGCCACCGCTTCCGCTGCCCCCCCCCTCGCCCACGGCCAGCCCTGGGCGCCGACTCCGAACCGTCAACGTTGAGCCGTCTGTGTCCGCCGAGCTCAATCTCCTTTCTCGAGCACAGGCTGCCTACACCCGTGGTGATTTCTCGCGTGCTCTCACTCTGATCGCCGAGCACGGACGTCGCTTTCCCAACGGGCACCTTGCCGAAGAACGCGAGGCGTTGCGCATCCGGTCGCTCGCGCGTTCCGGGCATGCAGACCAGAGTGGCCGTGCTGAAGCCGCTTTCACGCAGCGCTTTCCGCGAAGCGTGCTGCTGAAGCACGCCGAGAATCCGAAAACTAGTAACGCCCAGTGATCGCGCGCTACGCGAGCTCGCTCCTGTGCATGGGCGCCTTCTCCTTCTGCTTGCTTCGCCCGGGCCAGGCTCGAGCTCAACCCGTCGCGTTTTCGATCAGCCTCGACTACACGGTCGTGTCTGGTTGTCCGGGTGCCGCAGAGTTCCAGGCCATGGTGGTTACCCGCCTGGGTTATGACCCGTTCAGCGAAGGGGCTCAGAAGCACGTGGCGGTACACATCGCCGCGCAGGGCACCGCGCTCGAAGGGCGGACCGAGTGGCGCGATGCCACCGGCAAATGGTCCGGCGATCAGAGCTTTCGCACGACCAGTAGCGACTGTTTGCCGCTCACGCGAACCATGGGCTTGGCCCTGGCCGTGCAGCTGCAGTTACTGGCGGACACGGTGAACGAGCCCGCGCCCGCAGTCACGGAGCGAGAGCCGCCGGCCAAGCCGAAATCGTCCCCCACCGAGCCCGGCCCACCACTGCCCCACACGGAAAAGCCAGCGAACGATAACGGAGGGGCATCTCGCAAAATCTCAGAGCGACCGCTCACACCCATTTTCGCGCTGGGCGCTGGAGCGTCCGTTGGCTTCGGCATGGCATCGACTCCGGTCGTGCTCGGACGCTCGTTTGCCAAGCTCGCGTGGCAGCACTTATCGCTCCAGCTGGGCCCCGAGCTCAGCACGCAAGCGACGACTCGTCGCGCCGACGGGGCTGGTTTTACGCAGCAAATCTTGCTGTTGAGCGCCGCCGGATGCTGGCTGGTTTCGCCGGTCAACGCTTGCCTGGTGTTCAACGCGGGACAAGTCCGCATGGAGGGACAGGATATCGATCGCCCCGGCTCGGCTCGCCTCCCGATCGTCGAAGCAGGGGCTCGCGTTGGCATCGAGCAACCCATCGGGAGCCGTGTCTTCGTCAACGCGCACTTGGACGGCCTAGCCGTCTTGGCTCGCCGCACCGCGACCCTCGACGGGGTCCCGGTTTGGAGCACGCCACCGTTTGCTGCGGCACTCGGGCTCGATGTGGGGCTACGTTTTCCTTAGCGAAGCACGGAGCCTCGAGCGGCTAACTACGGCGCGGTGACCGAGGTCGCGGTGCCGTCGTATTTGACGACTTTATCGGGTGTAGCCGTGACGTCGATGCCGTTGCCGTGGCTCGCGCCGACGAACACCACGTTGAACGTGCGGCTCATGAGCATCCCGGTGAATGCACCCGTCCGCGCGCCGATGGTCAGCGTCTTGGCCGTATCATTCCAGGTCAGGGGGATCTGCGAGAATTGACCCTGCTCGTAGTCGTAACCATCCCCAGCATCCTCGTAGATCGTAAACGACGCGTTTTGCCCGGGATAGACGCGGATTTCTAGCGGATCCACGCTTTGCGTCGCGTACTGAATCGCGGGCCCCATGGGCACGATGGAGCCAGCCCTGACGAAGAGCGGCATCTGACTCAACGGGGCGCTGACGGACATTTTGCTTCCACCCATCGTGGTCGAGCCCGTCCAGAAGTCGTACCAAGTGCCGGCCGGGAAATACATCGAGCGGGTGGTCGCGCCCGCAGTGGTCACCGGGTTCACGAGGAAGGCGGGACCGAACATGAACTGATCGCCAATGCTGAACACGTTCGCATCATTGGGGTAGTCGAACACGAGGTGCCGCATCATGGTGTAGCCGTCTTGGGTCACGCGCGCGCCGAGTGAATAGATGTACGGCATGAGTCGATAGCGCAACTTGTCGACGGCCAGCAGGTTGGCCTTGGTGCTGGTGCTCCACACGTTGTTGTACAGCTCGCGAGCACCTTGCCCATGGATTCGGAACACCGGGCAGAAGGCGCCGAACTGAAACCAGCGCGTGAAGAGCTCGTTGCTGGCGCTCGAGCTCCAGTTCACGCTCGCCCCGAAGTAGCCGCCGATGTCGGTCGTCCAATAGGGCATGCCAGCGAGGGCGTAGTTGAGCCCAGCGGGCAGCTGCTTCGTGTAAGTTCCGAAGTCGGAGTTGATGTCACCCGACCACACCGCAGCCCCGAACCGTTGCTGCCCGGCAAATGCGCTGCGGGTGAGGATGTAGACGCGTTTGCCGTTCGGCCCCACTTTGCGCCACCCCTCGTACAGCGCGCGGTTGTGCTCCAGCGGGTAAGCATTCATCACTAAGGCGCCCTTGCCGAGCGCGGTGGTCGCGGCGTGCAGGTTCAGCGGGTCTGGGTAGGCCTGCGGCTCGGTGTTATCGGCCCAGATCGCGTCCCATCCATATTTCCCAAGCAGCCGATCATAGATCTGTTGGTAGACCAAGGTCCGCGCGCTGGCATTGAACGTGTCGTAGAAGTGATGGGTGCCGCTCGTGGGGAGCAGGGCATTGATCGCGTTCAGGGCGTTGAAGTTGTCCATCTCGCCGGTTTTGCGGACCGTGGTCACCTGTTGGTACAGGGGCCAGATGGAGATCATCAAATGCACGTTCGCGCCATGCATCTGCGTGACGAGCGCGGCAGGATCGGCGTAGCGCGTCTCGTCCATGAAGTGGGAGCCCCAAGCGTAGGGGTCCCAGTAGTCCCAGTCCTGAACGATGGCATCGACCGGAATGTTGTTGTTGCGGTAGCTGTCCTTGACCCCGAGCAGCTCCGAGGTGCTCGCGTAGTGGTCTTTGGACTGAAAAAGCCCGTACGCCCACTTCGGGAACATCGGAGCTTGCCCCGTCGCCGTGCGATACAGCGACACGACGTGATCGATCGTAGGGCCGTAAAAGAAGTAATAATCGACCAGATCGCCCGCCTCGGATACGTAGCGGTACTTCGTGTTGTTGCTGTCGCCACCGTAGAAATCAGAGGTCGAATAGTTGTCCCAGAAGATGCCGTAGCCCTTGTTGGAGACCAGCATCGGCACGTTGATCTGGGTATTGGCGTTCGCCAGGTGCTCGTTCTTGCCTTTGAAGTTGACGATGCTGTCCTGGTGTTGACCGAGCCCGAACAGTGCTTCATCCACCGGCGAATTGAACACGGTTTGAACTTTGTTCGTGCTCGTGCCTTCGACCGTGGCCGGCGTGAGCGTCTTGCTATCCTCGGCGACGATCACTTGATCATTCAGGTCCGTATAACTCACCACGCCAGTCGTCGTATTGACCTTGGCCTTGATGCGCGAGGTCGTGATGGTGACGACGCCGGCCGCCTCAGCCACGCAGAACGTGGTGGGCGTGGTCCACGGGTTGCTCACGGACAGGGACGCCTTGCTCGGCAAGGCACTGGCTGTCGTGTACGCGACCCGGACGATGTCCTCTTTGCAGATCTGGACGTTCATCCGACCCGCGCTCAGCTTGAAGCTGATACCCGTCGCATCGACCGCGTAGGCATCGCTCGCCGCAGGCGGCGTGGGGCAGGTCAATGGCCCGCCCCCGGCTCCTGCTGCGCTGCCCGCAACTCCGCCGCTTCCCGCCAAATCCCCGCTGCCGGCGCTGCCCGCGCTACCGCCACTGCCGCTGCCAGGATTTCCGGCGAGCCCCGTCCCCGCAACGCCTGCGGTCGCCGCGGAACCACTCACGCCGGCTCCGCCGGGAGCTCCCGCGCGGGGCGAGCTGCCGCCACCCGCGCTACCACCGGTACCGGCCCCGCCCGACTGCGATCCACACGCCGCTGTGACCAGCACCACGAGCGTAAAGAGCACAGATACCCGAAGACGGGTGACGCGTCGTGCTACCATGATCACCTACTGTCGGCTTGGGTCGGGATTGTATTGAAAAGGACTTCCGCACCATGAAGATGCCAGCAGCGTCCCAGCGCTCGTTGCCCCGGAAGGCGCAAGCAAGCGTCGGCGCATTAGCGGTCGCGTGCGTTTTGCTTGGCTGCGCCGAGACCCGTGACCTTGGCTCGACCGAGCCGCACGGGCTCCTTCCGGTCGACGAACGCAATCCCGTGCTCGTCGCCAACGACAACGTCTACGACAATTGGCAGGGTGAGTATTCGATCCTGCTCGCAAACAGCGGTGGCCCGCCGCTCGCTGGTATCATCGTCAGCACGAGCCCCCCCTGGCCGGATATCGAGGCAAATATCGCCGGTTGGCGACAGCTCGTCAGCGCCGCGACTGGCAGCGGTTTACGCGGAGTTCCCGACCCGGTCACCAGCATCGGCGAGCCGCTGGTGCGCCCCTCGAACGGTCGGATCGAGGCCACGGTTGCCAATCGCTCGGAAGGTGCGCGTTTGATCCTGGATGCGTCCGCGCGGCTCAGCCTGCCGTATCGGCCCTTGGTCGTCGCGACGGGCGGGCGATTGACCGACGTCGCAGACGCTTACTTGATGGATCCCACCGTGAGCGATCGGGTGGTCGTGGTCTCGTCGCTTGGCACGACCAGCGATTCGGGGGCGGCGATGGCGGCGCCCAACGGCGAGATGGACCCCTGGGCAGACGTGATTGTCAGCTCGCGCTTTCGGTTCGTGCAAGTGAGCGCGTTCTACAATCAAGTGGACGACGTACCGAGCTCGCGGCTCAGCGAGCTACCAAACAACCCGTTCGGCGCTTGGATCTCGGGCAAGCAAGCCAAGGTGTGGTCGCTGCCCCAAGCCGCCGATCAAGTCTCGTTGTTGGCCGCCGGCCTGCCTAAGTTTTCGGTCGTAGTCCAGCGCGTCTCCGCGGCCGCAGACCCTGGCCCCGGGGCAAGCGCGGGACCCGATTTGCGCACGAATCCGAACGGGGGCGCCTGGCTCGTCAGTCAGTGCGCGTGCACCCAAGCCAGCGATCGGCTGTGGCAAGCGTTGCTCGATACGGCAAATTATCAACAGTAGATTGGCGTGGGGCGAGCCAAGAGCTAGGGCACGCGACTGACGTTCGTCACGTCGAACTGCACGAACTCACCGATGTAAGGATTCGGCGTCGTGGTCACGCCGGCCGTCTTTTGATTGAAGTTGTAACACTGGTGCTCGTCCGAACCGACGATGTAAAACTCGAGCTTGGCTTGGCCCTGGATCGGGATCGTCACCGTGTAGTCGCTCGTGTATACCGCGTGCGGTGGGCGGTCGTTGTCCTTCTTGGCCGTGTAGTTCAAGTAGTAGTGCTGCTTCGGTGCAGACACCGTGAGCCCGAACATGTTGAACCCGTTCCAGCAATTGTCGCTGGGCGTGAGCTCGGCGGGCAGCATGAAGGGCAGCTCACTCGTCTTGTTTTTGCAAGCAGAGCCGAAGCCGCCGATGGTGGGCACGCCACCGGTGTAGAAGGTCATGCTCACCGGGTCGAGCACGCCGCCCGAATACCAGTAGCCCTCCATGATGCCGCGCACGTGCAGCGTCACGTTGTAGGTGACGGTTGCATCCCCGCCGAATTGGAGCGGGATCGCTTGGTTCTTGACCGCGGTGTCCTGCGGACAGACATCCCCCGGCGTCGCCACCGCTTTGTAGTTGGCCTGACAGGGGTCGAGCAACTGATAGCCATCCAAGACGGCTGCAGCGGCTCGGTCATTGGGGGCGCCCGCGCCGCCGGCGACAGGGGCGCTCCCGGCCGCCGCTCCTGCCGCACCTGAATCGCCCTGACCAGCGACGCCGCCGCTCGACCCTGCAGCGCCACCCACCGCGCCACCCGCGCCGGCTTGCTCGAGCGCAGGACCGCCAGCTGCACCACCTGCACCCCCGCCAGCTACGGCGCTCGTTCCTGAATGGCCGAAGCCTGCCGCTGCGGCCATGCCCGCGCCACCGCCCAACGATGAGGTGCTACCCGCGCTACCGCCCGGCGAAGCAACGTCGCTGTTGCAGGCCAAGGTGGCACTGCACACGCAGCACACGAATAGCAGGCCTCGAGTCATTCTCCGTTCCCGCACTTACTTCACGTACCCAGCGGCGACGATGGCCGCTTGCACCGCGTTCTCCGTCGCATCCGAGGGGTAACCTTTGACGATGCTTCCCTCGTAGAACGTGCCATCGCTCTGGTTAGCGCCGCCGCCGGGTTTGCAGCAGTCACCACCGCTCCCGAGCACGATTGCGCCTTGCTTCTTCATCGGGTTCCAGCCTCCGGGGAGCGCGCCCTTGTAATAGGTGCTCAAGCTGCCGGTCGTCGCATCACCGCCGCGCAATGCAAACTCGGTGGTGCCGTTGTTCTTCAGCACAGCCGTGACGAAGGTCGCGGTCTGCGACGGATTGTTCTGGTTCTTCTTGGTGTCGCCCTCGGCGAACAGACCGTACTCGAGATCGGCCATGACCCACGGCCCCGAGCCGGCACCCGAGCCCCAAGCCGTCGTGCTGCTCAAGTTGAGCGCATCCATCGCGCCGGCACCGTCCGCCTTGCGATCGGTCTCGCTGTTTCCGTAGTCGAAGCAGCAACCGCTGTTGTAGTGCTTGCTGCTCGTCACCATGTACATCCCTTCGGGATCCTTGCCGAGGGGGATGCCGGACTTCGAAGCGTCTACCCAGTAGCTGTTGCCGGGGTTGATGTACAACGAGTACACCTTGTGACCGCCGACCATAAGTGACTCGCTCGTGGCCTTGGACGCGCTGCTCGACGTCGAAGCGGGCACGGCGGTCGAGCCTTGGTACCAGAGATCGTTACCCGTCCCTGATTGGTCGTACACGACGGTGATCACGCACGTCGTGCCGGTGCAGAACGCGTCTTGTGCTGCTCCATCTGCAACGCCACCAGGAGAGAGAGCCGAGATGTCCTTGGTTGCTCCAGCCGCGTTGCGGACCTGATACAGCTTGCCGCCGTAGTTTTGAAACAGGGCCCGGACGGTGCTGTGCGCCGCAACGCAGGGATTGCCGGCCGCCTTGTAGATGTCACACGGCTGAAGCGGACTCGCGCCGCCGCTTCCTCCTGCCCCGGCCACGGCTGGCATCCCACCGGCCCCCCCTGACCCGCTCGGCGCGCCTGCCGCGCCCGCAACGCCCAGCGCGCCAGCGGTGCCGCCGCTGCCTCCCGCACCGGATACTTCGGCCCGCTGAAACTGGACCGAGCCAGCCATCGTCGGGCTCGTGTATTTGGGTGACCAGGTCATCGTGTCGCCGGCCACGCAGTAGCTGTAGTGCATCTCGTCATCGACGTTGAGCTCACTGCCCGAGCTCACGTAGTTGCCGTTGGCGGCCGCGAAGACGGACACGAGACCGGGGCCCCCCGACTGCTTGACGGTCGCCGAGCACGAACAGCCTCCGGCGGACACCGGCGTACAGGTCACCGTCGCGAAGCCCAAGCTGGAGATGATGCTAGCCGCGCCCGGGCAGTCGGTCTGGGTCGAGGAAATCACGAGGCACGAAGGCGCGAGCGCGAATTGCTCCTCGCCCACGGTCGAGGTCTGATCCGAGTAAGTTCCGTCGGCGTTTGCCGTCCAAGTTCCGGTCGTCGTCAGGGTCCCCGTCACGGCGGCGCTCGCGCAGCCCGCGCCGACGGCCGACAGATCCAGAGCACCACTCACGGTGATGCACGACGACGTGACGTTCCAGGTGCCGACCACGCTGCCGCCGCACGCCGTTGGACTCTGACAGCCTTGCCCCGCGGTGCCGGAGCTACCGCCCGTTCCCACTGAACCCGCGGTCCCGATCGCGCCAGCTTGGCCAAGCCCTCCGCCACTGTTCGAGGCTCCTCCCGTGCCTGAGCCCGAGCCTGAGCTGCACGCAGCCAGCGCGACCTCAATAGCAACTAGCGTCGCCAAAGCGACCGATCGCACCGTCACCGATCGCACCGTCATCGAGCCATCTCCTTGCAAGCCTTGATCTCGTGGCGACCAGCGCTGAGCAATGGTCGCCAGTCGCTATTTCGCCAGTCGCTATTCAGAGCGAGGTGAAGAACTTCCACACGTCATCCGGAACCCAAGAGCATGGGCAGCTGCTCGAGCAAGTCTTGGGAGCCGTCGCGCATGAATTGTAGAGGTCCCCTGTCCCGTCGACGATCGCGTTGCCGTGCCCGGATTGGTGCACGCACCAGCGAAGCGGATGACCCGCTGAACAGCCGCTGTAGTCCGTACAAATGTGGCCTGCGGTACTCGAATAGGGAGGCGGCTGGGCCGGCTGAGGTGGATTTTGTGCAGTGCAGCCGTTGTTCTTCACGAAGCGATCACGGATCGGGGTCGCCAGGTTCATCGGACAGGTCGTGTCCGTTAGGCCAACCATCTGCCAGAGCGCGATCGGATCGTTGCCGCCATCACACCCACTCAGTTGCGCGCCCTCGTAGATCGCAGCCGCGCGGAAGGTCTTGGCGCGGGCACACGCGATTTCGTAGCTCATGCCCCCGCCGTAGCTAAAGCCATTGGTGAGCACATGCGAGGTGTCGACGCAGTAGTTGTCTTCGATCAACTTCACCATGTCGTCGACGAACTTCAGGTCTTGCCCGCCGGAGTTGGCCCAACCCGCGTTGAGCCCGTCGGGCGCGACGAAGATCGCGCCGTTTTTGGACAGCTTTTGCAGCCCAAAATGCGCCATATTGTAGCCGTTCGATCCGCCCGTATCGACTTCCTTCGCGCTGCCGCCGTTCCAGTGAAAGCCAAAGATCAACCAATACGGGTGACTGCTGTCGTAGTTGTCGGGAAGCCGCATCGCGAAGCCGCGATTGCCGATCTTGACGTAGCCACCCGCCCCGGTGCCCACGTTCTGCCCGGACTCACCGGGGACTTGCCCGAAGGTGACGGTCGAGGTCTTCCCGCACCCCGCGCTCCGGCCAACTCCGGAGCTCCCGCCGGTGGCGCCGCCGCCCGCGGCCGTGCTACCAGAAGAGCCGCCGCCGCTCGGCGCGGCTCCCGCCGTGGGGAAGTCCCCTGCTGCTCCTGAACCACCCGTCGCTGTGCCGCCGGCTGCGAGCCCGCCGCTTCCGAACGCTCCGCCTGCGCTCGCGCCGCCCGTCGGAGCGCCCGCGCCCGCCGCGCCGGGAGCGCCGGCAGTGCTCGCCCCAGCCATCGCGCTGGTCGAGCCTGCGGTGCCTGGCGTTCCGCCACTCCCCGCCCCGCCTCCAGGTCCTTGAACGGCGCTCCCGCAGGCGACGACAGCCAGGGCAATACTGGTGGCAATCGCGGCCAGCACGCTGCCGCGGCGCGCGCGACTGTTGTTCGTCATTTCGGAACGTCCTTGAGGAGGGGGATGAGGCGATACGTCACTTACGTCCTGCTACCTTCGCCATGATCTGTCGTGACGAGCTCGATTTTGTAGCGATAAGATCGAGTGCGGCCCGCGCTTTTCCGTGGCCCTATTTGACGCGCACGAGTGCGGTCGATTCGCTCAGCTTGGCCCCCTGCGCGTTCACGACGAATAGCTTGTAGCTGCCTGCCATTGCGGGCACTGCGATCGAAGTAGCATCGACCGAAGCCTTCGACATCGTCTGCCCGGCCGCGAACTGGGTGGATCCGGCGGGGGCGAGCCAAACGCTATTCGAGCTTTCGCCGGTGCTACGAATGTCGATGCTACCAGCACCCACCGCCACAGAAACGCTGGCTGGGAGCACGAAATCCGCCGCGGCGAGCACGCCCGCCGGGATTAGGTTCTTGAACTCGTCCTGAACGCCGGAGCTCAGGCACGCCTTGTACTGAGTGAGCGGCCAAACGTTGTCGGAAACGACAACGGGGGTATCGATCACGCTGTTGGGGGGCTTGGCGCCCATCTTGTTCACGGTCGCGTAGGTGCGCAGGATCGTGAGATCATGCTTGGCGCCGAAATCTTCGCAGTTAATCGTGTATTTCACGCCCGTCGAGATATCGAGCACGTTGTCGTTCTCGGTGATGTACGCGCTGCCCTCGTCGTTGTGCAGACCGTAGGTGGGTCCGGACGTGGCTGGCGGGATCCCCTTCACGTAGTTTTGATTGATCGTCGTGCCGGGCATTTGGCCAATCGTGTAGATTGCGCCGCTGTCGTGAAGCCGGTTGAGTGTGTCGATCAGGCGGTTGTTGTTGACCTGGTTGTTCTTGCAGGTCGTCGAGCTCGCGAAATTGCTCCAGCCCCAACCGAGGTTGATGCCATTGTACGCGGTCGATTGAATGTGATTGTGGGTGATGGCCAAGCTGTCGACGAAGAAGGCCGTGATGCCGGCGTGACCACCGAAGCCGGGCAGCGAGCTGATGTCGTAGAGCACGTTGTTGCTGATGGTGTTGCCCTTGCACACGCCCTCCACGCCCGCCGCATACTTCTCGTGAGCACCACCGTCGCCGATGGCGACGTGCTGGGGGTGACCGATCGTCATGCCGCTGCCGGCGATGTCCGTCACGTAGTTACCGGTGAGCTTCGAATTGATCACGTCGTTGATCAGGGAAATGCCCTCGGCGCCGCTGTGCTCCACCACGTTGCCAGTGAATTCCAGTGAATCGGCGTTGCTTGCGTTGATCACGCCCGGCAACGTGTCGGTGATTTCGTACTTGCTGTTGTGCCAGTTGCCGTCGCCGTAGGCGATATAAACGGTTGCCCCTTGAACCGTGGCTTTGCCGTGCGAGCCCGCGACGGTGTACAGGCCATAGTCCGTGTTCTGGAACGTGATGCCCTGAAATGTTAGGTTTTTGACGCGGCTGGTCGTCGAAGCGCCCGCGATATCGAGCAGCTTCTCGGCGACCGGCGCCTCCACGTCCGCGGTCGCCATGTCTTCACCGGCGCGCGGGTAGTAGTAGAGAGTGCCGGTCGTCTTGTCGAAGAAGAATTGCCCAGGGCCGTTCAAAAACTCGAAGGCATTGTAGATGGTGTGTGTGCCGGAGACACTGAAGCCGGCGTTCCAGCCAGGCAGCTGGGCAATGGCGCCGTAGGGCTGTTGGAACAGCAACGCGCGGTTATTGTCCGACGTCGTCACCACGTCCCTGACGCAGACGATGTTCTCGTTCCAGGTCGTGCCATTGACGATCTCGAGATCGTCCTTGTTGCTCGCGATGGCGGGGACGTCACTGAGGCTATACTTCGCGCCATCGCTGCCGCTGCCGCTCGCCCAGGCCCAGCTGGCCTGCCCCGCGGTCACGGAGTAAGTCCCCGACCCGCCCTTGGAAGCGACCACTTTTCGCGTCATGGCGGCTCGGGCATCGTTGACGTACAGATTGCGCAGCTTGGTCGTGCGCGCGAGCTGGGCCTTGTACACACCGCCAGCGCTCGGCGACCAGCCCGTTACCTTGACCGCCCCGTTCAGGACCGCAGTCTCTCCCGGATAAGATTCGTAGTGGATGCGGTGACCGTTGGTTCCGGAGTCTTGGGGACCAAATGCGATCGCGCTGCTGAGGCGATAGGTGCCGCCGCGTAGCACCACATGAATGTCCTCGGTCATTTGGGCGTTGACGGTGCGCACGACATCGCGCGCCTTGCTGATGGTCAGAAACGGCGCGCTGAGTGTGCCGGGATTGGTATCGCTGCCCGAGGGAGACACGTAGTAGGCTGTCCCATCTATCGCGGGCGGCGCGCCAGCGCTGCCACTGCTGCCACCGCTGCCCGCAGGGCTCGACACGCCCCCGTTGCCGCCGAAGCCGCTGGCAGCGCCTCCGTCGGCAGAGCCGCCGCTTTGCCCCGATGAGCCGGCCGTCCCCAGTGCGCCTGAAGCGCCCGACGCTGCGCCCGTTTCGCCGCCCCGAGCCCCGCCAACCGGGGCGCCCGCGCTGCCGGCCGTCGAGCTCGGCACCTCGGGGTTCGAAGGACTGCTCGAACCGCAAGCCGCGACCAGAAGCGTCAGCCCAAGGGCGGTGATGGGTCGTCGAGTTTCGTTCATGTGCTCCGTGAGGTCACGCCGAGGTTCGAGCCGCCTGAGCTCGAGCCTCGTCGCGCAGCACAGCTGTTGCTGGTCTCCATCCAGGCAGTGCCAGCACTGCGACCGATCCGTCAGGAAAAGCCGTCAAGCCCTCAGGGGGGCCACGGCTTTATCTGACAAGAAGTCAGCACAACGCACAAACCTCTGCTGGACAACGCCAATGCCCACCGAACCGCTGCGGTGATTCGGCACTGTCGTCATTTGCCGGTGCCCAAGGACTCGATGAAATTGCACTTTTTGATTTCGCCTCGAACCGCGCTCACTTCCCTCGCTTGGCTGGCGATGGCTTGCGGCAACACGGCCAACGACTCCCAGGGCGCCGAAGGAGGACGGTCGGGCCAGGCTGGCTCGAACGGCTCGGCTGGCGCGGGCAGCCTGGCCGGGATGAGCTCATCGACCGCGGGAGCGACGGGAGTCGCGGGCGCAGGAACTTCGGGAGCCACTAGCTCGGCCGGCACGGGTACGGGCGAAAGCGCAGGCAGCGGCGGCGCGAGCACACCGGGCAGCGGTGCCGGAAGCGGAGGGAAAAGCGCGGCATCCGGCGGTGGCGGTAGCACGAGTGGTGGCTCCGGCGGCGCTGGCGGTGGGCCAATCAGCGGCTGCACCGGCAATGCTTGGCCCACCGCCGACCCAACCGCGGCTGGGCCGTTCGAAGTCACGGCCGACAAGGGCGTTGGCCCTCTCGCCGGTGTAACTCCCGATCCTGTTTATGGGGACAAACAGCAACGCTTCAACGTCTATCGTCCCAAAGATCTCGCGCAGGGCGGCTACTGCCACCCCATTCTGGTGTGGGCGAACGGTCACACCGACAACCCCGAGCCCAATCCTCCGGATTGCGTCAGCTCGAAGTATTGCGGCAGCTACCTGATGCTGATGAACCAGCTCGCGTCGCACGGTTTCGTCGTCATCGCATCGCTCAGTACGATCACCTCGCAGGGCACGCCGCTGCCGACGCTCGTTGGTTTGGATTGGCTACTGCAGCAAGCTGACGATGCCACGAGCCCCTATTACCATCGCCTCGACACGGCACACATCGGCGCACTCGGTCACTCGGAGGGCGGCTTCTCGACCAGCAAAGCTGCCTCCGATCCTCGCATCACGGCCACGGCCACGGTTTCGGGCTCCTCGATCAATCCCGGTATTCATGGCCCGTCGCTCTGGTTCTGCGGCGGGAAAGACACGGTCGTCTCTTGTGACAGCGTCGAGAAGACCTACTCCGCAATCACCACGCAACCTGCGATCTTCATCAATAATCTACAAGCCGACCATGGTGGCTGGCTGTACCAAAGCGGCATCAAGGGGCCTGACATCGTTGGCTTCACCGCTTGGTTTCGGGTGCAGCTGATGAGCGACACCGCGAATCGCAAGCGGTTCTACGGCCCGAGCTGCACGTTCTGTACGGACAGCCGCGTGCAGGTGAAGCAGAACAGCTTCTTGGCTCAGTAATCCGCGGCTCGCGTCACTCGAGCGCGGGGGTGGTGATGTCGTCGATCAGCTTGCCAAGCCGGGTCGGAGCCGAGCGGCTGAAATGTCTATGTTGCCTTTGATGTCGTTGGTCCCGATCATCAGGAGCACGATGTTTGGACGACGAGCTCGTCCGGGTAGCCACCTACGTCTTGCGCACGCTCAATCCACCTCTATCGAGCAGGGAGTCCCGCCGAAATAGTCCGAGAGAAATAGGTCTCGCGCGGCCCGCTTGCTGACGCTCAGCCACGCCCTGTTGAAAGAACGCCGGGTCGTGGCCTCGGAAAGCTGCAGGGCGTGGGCGATTTCGGTCACCGTCATGCCTTCGACGAAGCGCAACAGGAACGTGCTTCGCTCGCGCTTCGGCAGGCCGAACACCAGCTTTCCCAGGCGAGCGAGCGCGTAACTTGCCACGGCTTCATCCCGTTTCGTGGCAGGCCCAATTTGGGCAAGCTCGGGCTCGAGCGTGACGTGTGCGAACCGGCGGCGCCGCCGCTGCTCGTGGAAAACGCTGCGAAGCGCGATCGCCATGATGAACGGGCGGAGCGATCCTGGCTCTTTGAGCGCCCGGATTCGTCGAAACAGACACAAGAAGACCTCCTGCTCCAGGTCTTCGACGTCGTTCTCCTGACCCAGTGAACGCCGCAGCAACCGACGCACCTGTGGCGCGAAGCGCTCGACCGCCAAGCGTTGGGCTTCGGGGCAGTTCTTGATCAGCTCAGCTGCGAGGTCAGCGTCCGACACATCGAAGAGCAGACGATTCACGACCACAACAGGGTGTTCGTCATCCCGCGTTTCGACGAAAGACACTTCGAGCACTCACCAGCTCCGGCAATCCTTGATCGCGGCAGTGTCGTTGCTATCGAGACTCCGTCGCTGCGGCGCCTCGCGCTGCTACTCGGACAATACGGCGCTCGCTGCCCACCGGCAGGGGCAACACCATAACTAGCGCAGTGTCAGCGCGAGCGACTTTCCGTCGCGTGATTCGTCGGCTGATCCCTCCGCGTGCAACTCGGAGCGGATTTTTCGACGGAGTAGGACTTCTCCGGCCACTGCTCCTACGAATCAGCGTGGTGCGGGACGCGAGCGTGGAGCACGCGAAAATGCGCCTGCACGCCGAGGGTGCTCGAAAGGAAGTCGAATGGTCGCGGTTGCTCTCAGTCCAAACGCTCGCGCGCTGATCCAGTCGGGTCGCAATGTCCATCGCCCCACGACTGCGGATCGTCGCCGAGTGGGCGCGGCTTTGCGCGAACGCCTGGGCCCGAGTGTGCTGCCAACGGAAACGCCAGTCCGGGACCTGCTGGTCAGCATGGGCTGGCAGCTTCCGTCCGGGACCGCTTTGGGCCTGTGCTTGTTCGGCGGTGCCTTGTTTCTTGCGCTGCGCCCCGCTGAGGTTGTCGGCTCGGCGCCTGGCCAACCACCCACTGCTGCGTTCGCTTCGTCCGCCGTCGCCGTCGCGCCAGTCCAGGCGTCTCCGCCATCGGAACGTGAAACCACTTCGTCGGTTGCAACTAGCGATCCTTCTCCCAAGCGTACTGCACCGCCGGTCGACAGCCCGCAGCAATCGCCCGATTCGCTAGCGCAAGAGGTGGCGCTGCTGTCTCGCGCAATGAGCCAGCTCCATTCGGGCCAGACGTCGGAAGCGCTCTCGATCTTGGACGAACATCAGC
Source organism: Myxococcales bacterium (assembly GCA_040348785.1). Taxonomy (GTDB): domain Bacteria; phylum Myxococcota_A; class Polyangia; order Polyangiales; family Polyangiaceae; genus PMG-095. The sequence goes on from JBEQTH010000045.1 coordinate 107,381, forward strand.
TGCGGTTTCCTAGGGGCGCCTTGAGCCAAGAACGCAGCGCGATGCGGGCTCGCGCGCTCTGTAAGCTGCAGCGCTTCCGCGAGGGCCGGGTGGAGCTCGCCGGGCTCGCGCCGGGTTCGATCGCGTACGAGCGCGTCCAGAAGTTTTGCGACTCGTCTCCGAGGGCCGGCAGTCACTAGCGGAGTTTTGCGAACCCGCTGCAATGTCGGCAATAGTGAGGGGACGGTCGAGAGTCTCGCCGACACAATTGCGAATTGTTTTCACAAAACAGCTCGTCCCCCCGCAGTGTGAAGGTAGGCCGCTCCCACGCACGCCAAAGGCCCGTCTAGCATGCGGTTTTCAAAATCGAACCATCCAATGCGCTCGACCCTCGCTGCTGCCAGCCGGATCGCCGCTTTCCTCGTGTGCCTCTCGAGCTGCACTTCGGGAGTGACCGACGTCGCGCCGCCCGGCCCCGCCGGTGAGCAACCGGGTGGTGCCGGCGCGAGCACGGGTGGCGCAAGCGGTGGCGCGTCGAACGCCGCCGGAGGTACCGCTGTCGGAGCAGGCAGCGGTGGCACATCGGCGCTCAAGCCGTTCGCGCCTGCCGCGCAGTCCCTACATCGACTGACCCGGTCGCAATTCCAGAACAGCCTCACGGCACTGCTGGGCAAAGTGACGCTGAGCGATGTCGAGAACGATACTTACATCGGCGGCTTTGCGACCGTGGGCGCCGGAGTGATCGTCACTTCGTCGACGGGCGTGGAGCAATACCAAGCCGCGATTGACGGTGCGCTGGACCAAGTGTTCGCAGATACCGCACGCCGCAATCAGCTGGTCGGGTGCACTCCCAAGACGCCGCTCGATACGCCGTGCGCGCAGACCTTCATCACGACGTTTGGGCGCCTGGCTTGGCGGCACCCGCTCACCTCGGCTCAAGTCGATCGCTACGTGTCGCTCGCGACGAGCGCCGCGACGTCGCTTTCGGATTCTTATGAGGGGCTAAAGTGGGCGGCCTCGGCCCTCTTGCAATCGCCGAACTTTTTGTACCGCAGTGAGCGCGGCACGCCCGTGACTGGCGCTCCCGATCGCAACCAGTACACACCCTACGAGCTCGCTTCGAAGCTCGCGTTCTTCGTTTGGAATTCGACCCCAGACCTGGCCTTGCTCGACGCCGCTGAGTCGGGGGAATTGGGCACACCCGACGGGTACGTGCGGCAAGCGCAACGCGTGCTCGATGCGCCCCAGGGCCACGAGGCCGTGGTGAATTTCGCTCGCGAGTTCCTACGCACGGACCGCTTGCTCGGCATGGCCAAGGACGCCGCGACGTATCCGGCGTTCACGAACACGTTGTCTGCTGCCATGGGTACCGAGGTGCTGCGGCTTTGGGAAAACACGGCGTTCGATAGGGACAGCAGCGCGCTCGAGCTGTTCACGACCCAACAGACGTTCGTGAACAAGGAGCTCGGCGCGCTGTACGGTCTGGATACGAGCACGCTCAGCGCCGATACCTTCAGCCAGGTCACGTTTGGCGCAACGAGTGGGCGCTCCGGCATCCTCACTGCGGCGGCAGCATTGGCGACACAAGCCAATCAAAAGGAAGGCTCCCCCACCCTGCGCGGCCGCTTCCTGCGCGAGAAGTTCCTGTGCTTGCAGATCCCCGATCCGCCGGCGAACGTCAGCACGACGTTCGAAGACCCTCCCGCCGGCGTCGTGTACACGAAGCGCGAGAAAATGGTCAATCACGAGAAGGTGCCGACCTGTGCCGCTTGCCACACGCTGATGGATCCCTTGGGCTTCTCGCTCGAGCACTTCGACGCCATCGGCGCCTATCGCGCCACCGACTCCGGCAAGCCGATCGACACGACCGGGACGATCGGCTCCCAACCGTTCAGCGACGCGCCGAGCCTGGGTAAGATCATCGCCACCGCGCCCGAGACAGCGCCGTGCCTAGTGCGTAACCTGTACAGCTACGCGACCGGTCACACCATCGCCGATACCGAGGAGGTCGCGGTGCAGAACCTGGCCAGTGACTTTGCCACATCCGGCAACCGGCTCCGCGCCCTCGTCCTCGCCCTCGTCACTAGCGACAGCTTCAAGCTGGTTGCCCCGGAGAGCCCATGATTCGTCGTGATTTACCGGTTTTTGGCGCAACGACGGCCCAGGTGCGGAAACAGCTTGGCCGGCGCGCCGTGCTGCGCGGGCTACTCGCCATCGGTGGCGCTGTCACCGTGCCGCTGCCCCTGTTCGACATCGTATTGAACGAGAGCGGCACCGCGTTCGCCGCAGGCTCGCCCTTGCCTCGCTGTTATGCGACGTGGTTCTTCGGCAATGGGATCTTGCCCGGCCTGTGGGTCCCCGCTTCCACCGGCGCGGACTGGGCGCTCAGCACGCAACTGCAGCCGCTGTCAGCCGTCAAAGATCAGCTCACCGTCGTCACCGGCCTCACGCACAATTTTCCCGATCCGCCTCACCCGAATGGGTCAGCCGCGTCGATGACGGGCGCACCCATCAAGAATGGGACGGCGCAGCTCGCGTCAATCGATCAAGTGGTCGCCAATACGATCCGCGCCACGACCGACGGCGCCAAATTGCCGTTCAAATCGTTGCAGTTGGGGGTCACTCCTGCCACGCCCAACGGCCCCGAAACCACACTCAATAGCATCTCCCATACCGGTCCCAACGCGACGCTGCCCGCCGAGTTCGACCCGGCGAAGGCCTTCAAAAACATCTTTTCGGGCGCGCAGGGCACGGGCGGCACAGCTGACCCGAAGCAAGTGGCGTTGACGAACATCAAGGGCAGTGTGCTCGACGCCGTCGCCGCGGACATCAACGAGCTCGACCAGTCCTTGGGTGCGAGCGACCGAGCGCGCCTCGACAGTCATCTCCAGGGCATCCGTGAGCTGGAGAACCGCATCAAGGGCATGTCCACGACGCCTACGTCCAGCTGCACAGTCCCCGGCGCGCCCACGGTAGGCAAAGACACGCAGAGCGAGGCACCCGCCGCAGTCAACACGGTGATGGCTCAGCTCGGCGCGCTTGCGCTGGCTTGCGACCGCACGCGCGTGCTGGCCTTCACCTTTTCGTTGCCTGCAGCGCACGTGTACTACCGAAAAGTCGCCGCCAACATGAACGACGACTTTCACGACACGATTTGCCACAACGACGCTGGCACGAGCAGCAGTCAGCCGCGCGTGAATACCGGCGTGGTGTACACCATGACCTGCTTCGCGGAGTTCTTGCAGAACCTGAAGAACGTCCCGGTCGGCAGTGGCACCCTGCTCGACAACTCACTCGTGTACGCTTCGTCTTGTACCGCTTGGGGCAAGATCCACCAAAAGACCGATTGGCCCGTGCTGCTCGCCGGCAAAGCGGGCGGGCAATTCACGGGCAATCAGCACTACCGGCAAAACAACGGCAACCTGTCGCAGGTGCTGCTCACGATCGCCAATGCGATGGGCGCCAACTTGAAAGAGATCGGGCTCGACAGCGGCCACGTCACCAGCGAGCTGAGCGGCTTGCGCAAGTCGGTTTAAAGCTCAGCCGGGACCGGGAGCTGCGGCGCCGCAGCTGCCGGGATTGCAGCGCTCAACGGCCGCGGCGAATCGCCGTTAGCCCAGGGGCGGCAAACTGCGCCGGCTCCGCCGAGAACAGCGCGTGAGCCAAGGCGTCGAGGCGATGGAGCTGCACGCTGAGGTAGAAGCGCTGGGTCTCGGTTAGCTCGTTGCGGAGCGCCGCTGCGACGGCAAGCGGCGGCAACCCCAATACGACCGATAGCGAGCGCACACTCTGGGTGCTGGGCGTTTTGGCCTCGCTGGCCTCGAGAAACGTTCGGATGGTGCCACTCGATGCCTCGGCAAGCAGTTCGGCCAGCGGCACGCCAGCCTTTTCGAACGCCGCGCGAATGCTGCGCCGCTTGCGAGTGATTCGTTCGGCAAGCTCTCTGCGAATGGCAACTAGCTCCCCCAGAGCCTTCGGCGTCGGCTCATTGGTCTGAATACGCAGCGCGACGCTGGGGACCGAGCGCTCCACGCCCTTTCGCCTTGCACTTCCGCTACTTGCCATCACTCCCCGCCGAAGCCGCATCGCAAACCTGCTTCGCGCGCCCTGCCGCGGGTGATTGTGGCGCGAGACGCGCGAGCTCGGCCCGGCCCTCGGCGACACGCTTCAACGAGCACAGCGCTTGTGCCCGTGCTCCGCGACGCTCGACACCGAGCACGCCCCTGGGGAACTTGCGTTGATGCTCGTCGAGCAACTTGAGCGCCTCTGCCGCGCGACCCGCGCGCAGATCGCTCATGGCTTTGGAGAGCAAGGCCACTTCTTGGGCCAGGCGATCTTCCGGCCGTTGCGGCTCGACGATCGGCTTTGCAGGCTCCGGCAGCGGGTCGGCCTCCGCCGGAGCCACTGCGGCTGGTTCTGCTGGCGGAACCAACGTTGCAGCCGGCGCGGCAGCCGCGGGAATCACCGGGGCGGGCGTCTCAACCGGGCTCGGGCGCAGTGCGAGGAACGCCGCGCCACCGATCAAAGCTGCCCCAATGGCGAGCGGGGGAACGAAGCGCCAGCCGCCCATGCGCGGCGGCGTTGGGGCCTCCACGCGCGGAGCCGGTGCCATCGCGCCCAGACGGGCATCGAGCAAGGCTTCGAGGCGCTCGCGCTCGCCAGCGGGCGGTCGCAGGCCTTCCCGCGCCTCCTGGACCACTGCTTGAGCTTTGGGATTGAGAGCATCCATGAGCATTAAGTTCCCTTGGTTCGCGCCTCGTGGCGCGCCAGCGCGGCTTCGAAGCTTTGCCTCGCCACGCGCAGCCTCGAGTAAGCCGTATTTAGAGGAATTCCTAGGATTTCGGCAGCCTCCGGCACCGACAGGTCCTCGACATCGACGAGGGAGAAGATTTCGCGCTTGGGCTCGTCGAGCTGGTCCAACAAAGTCATCAGTAACTGCAGGCCCGCATTCCGTTCCGTTTGCTCGAGCGGCGTCGGTTCCCGGGACAGCGCCTCACCGTCCCCGGGCGGGCCCGAGCTAGAATCGGCGTGCGCGCGCCCGGCGCGGCGATGATTGCTCGCGGTGCGGCGTACCACGCTATAGACCCAGCTGCGCAGCGACTGTTGCTTTTCGAGCGTGTGAAGCTTGGCGTGGATCACGATGAAGACCTCTTGTATCAGGTCATCCATCCCGCTCGGTTGAATCCCGAGGCGACGCGCCGACGACCACACGAAGTCGAAATAGTCTCGGTACACCTCTTTGAACGAGGGAATTTCGGTTGGAACCGGCGCGTGGCTGGGCACCGGGGGCTGACTCCCGGGAAGGCTTGCCGTTTCGACGCTGCGACCCGCCATGCTCAACTCCTGATGCAGTAGCGGGGGATCGTGCTCTCCGTCAGAAAATCCACTCCGAACCAACAGTTATTGTAGCCGCAGCCGGCGACAAACGCTCGACGAAACCGACGCCTTTCAGGTTGATCTCGGGTCGGGAAAATTGCAGCTCCCCGTCGATGCCCGCGACCAGCCCAAACCAACGCAAAATGCGCACACGCGCTCGGGCGCCTACACCTGCCGCAAGCCACAGCGTCGAGTCGGTCTGAGGCACTAGATTGGGACCACTGCCGCGTACAGAGAGGTGCTGCACCGACATCAGCACGCATGGGGCGAGCTCGAAGCGCGCTTTCCACAAGCTGTGGCAGCCGCGCAAGCTCACGGTGAAGCGATGGAGGTCGACGCCGTACTCATCACCCAAGTTGGTGATCGTCGCGCGCTGAGACGCCCACAGTTTGCCCTCGGCAAGGAACTGCCAACCCTCGACTGACACGCCAGCGGCAAGCCCGAGCCCCCGCGCCGTTTGTCGAGTAGGGCCGAAGCCCAGTGCTCCGAGTGGCGCCACGAGCACGCCGTGCGTGCCGCGTTCCGTCTCATACACGCTGGGCTCGGGCGGCTCGCTGGGCTTCGGCGGCTCGGGCGGCTTCGTGTTGGTGTTTTCGGTGTTGGGTGGCTTGTCTCCGGAGCCATCGGGATGCGGAACGAGGCCAGGATCGTCCCCCGCGAGATCATGCTCGCTGAGCGGCTCACCCGAGCTCAAGAGCAACGCGAGCGCTACCGCTGCTGCGCCGGCCAGGTCTTTGCACGACTTGCCTTCGATGTTGCGCTCGGCCGAAAGCTCGCCGGACTGAATGGCGAGCCGCAAGTGGAATAGGCGGTCCGGTTGTTGAGTAATCGTCGCGTCTGCTCGGAGCGGTGCACCGTTGGCCTTCGATGGGCCGGCGATTTTTTGAATCTTAGCTAGTACCGTGCTCTGACCCGGGCATCCATCGGGCGCGTTCCAGGTAAGCTCGAGCGGAGCGCTGGTCTGGGCGTTGGCGCGCGCCGCGTACAGCGAGGCCGCTGCGCAGAGCCATGGCAGCACCGAGCGTTTCACTGCACGAGCGCTTTCACCGGGTCGCTCTGATCGAAACGTCGTCAACGTAGAGCGTTGAGTCAGGAGGCTGGAGGCGCTCACCGAGATTGCCCACGTACCATTCGGTGTACTTCGAATAGTCGGACTTCAGATTGTTCGCTTCGACCAGCAGGGTATCGTCTTGGTAGAGCGCAAACGCCCCGGTCGCGTCTGGCGCACGCTTCAAGAAGAACTCGATGTGGAACCAGGAGCCAATTGGGACTGGACTGGGATCTGGCCCCGAAAAAAGCCTTCCGGCGTAGGGGTCATAGATGAACAAATCCCAGTCCCCTTTTGAATCCGGTCGGAGGCTGACATCCCACAAGTTCGGTTGGTCCGGTGACTGGAAGTGGAATAGATTCCAGAGCACCCTATTGTAGTTCGGATCGGTTTTGCCGGGCGGAATTGGCGCAACTGGAATGTAGTACCACGCGCCGTAATAGGCCGCGTCCGGCAGGACGCCTCGGCGAATGCAACGCGTTTGCCCCCCATCACCCATTGCGACGAATTTCGCGGCAAACCGACCGTTGTGCACCTCTTCGGTGGTCAGCGTATACGGGTCGTCGCCGTAGCAATTGCCAGCGACCTCCGTGTAGTCACAGAACCGATCTTCGAAGCCGGCAGACCACGGCAGCGCCACGGTGTCCGTGGGTGCCGGCGCGGGCGCTCCTCCGTCATTCGGGCATTGCCATTCGCCCGCATTGAGCTTTGGCGCACAGCCGGCAATGCCCACTATGGCAACGAGAGCGAGCCCATGCTGCAGGCACAACCCGCCGCGACCCAGCCACCGGCGGCCGTGCGCGGCTTTCCGGCGGGCCCCGCTTCGGGAAAGGGAGATGCAACCCACAGACATGTCGTACTTAGTGTTCAGGGGAATCGCGCCTGTGTCACGTATGAACGATTCACGGCTGCTACTTCGGCCGCATGGCGGGAGCCGAAGTGGCGGGGCAGCCGCCGCCGGCCGGGTGCCGGTGCACTGCCTGGCGAATAGCGTGACGGATTCTTTGGCGTCCCGCTACTGCTCAGGAGCCATTCGCCCGCGTCGAGACCACCCGCCCCATTAGGGCGACGGCTGGCGGTGAGATCTCCGAAGGAAGCTCGCGCAGCGGCGTCGGGAGGAGTGTGTCCGCCCGTGAGCACGTCGCGCTGAGAGAGTCTCGACGCGCAGACATTGTGCACGGCCGTGCACGTATTTTTGACAATGCCCGGGAGTTTGCTCAACGGGTTCGTCCGGGTGCCAACACTGCATTCGATGAAGGCAGCAGTTATGCGGCTTTCAACGGAGATTTTCATCTCGACTGCGCCTCAAGCGATGAACCCGATGCCATCCGAAATAACGGTGCTTCCCGGCGCTGCACTCCGCTGCGTCGCGGCCTTCCGCTTCGAGCTCGACTACGTGCAGCGCACCTTGCGCCGCCTCGGTACCGACCGCTCCGAGGTCGACGACTTGGCGCAAGAAGTGTTCTTGGTCCTGCATCGGCGCTGGGCTGAATACGATCCGAGCCGGCCGCTACGCCCGTACCTATTTGGCATCGCGCTTCGGATTGCGCTCGCGCATCAACGCAAGCGATACCGCGAAGTTTCGTACGGAACGGTCGAGCTCGGTGACGACGGGCCTGGTCCGGAAGACGCTTTGAGCACCAAGCAATCGCACGCCTTGTTGCAAGCCGCACTGGAGCGAATCCCGCTACCGAGACGCACCGTCCTCGTCATGCATGAGCTCGACGATGTCCCGGTGACTGAAGTCGCGTCGGCGCTATCCATTCCACTTTTTACGGTGTATTCGCGGCTGCGCAAAGCACGCCAGGAGCTCGAGGTCGCCACGCGGCGGCTCCTGAGCACTCCGGACGATCGCCGCCTGCGGGCGTGTGCGGCGGGAGTTGCCACTTCTTGATCTGGATGACGCGTCTCCGGAACATCGGAGCCATTGTTTCTCTAGCGGTGCTCGGCTCAACGGGCTGTTCTCAAGCAAACGGCTCGCCGCCGCTTGGCGTCGCAGGAGCGGTCGCATCGAGCGTCGCGGGGTCCGCGGGTATGCCCAGCAGTGCAGCCGGCGCTGGACCTACCCAAGCCGGCGCAACGAGCGCGGGTGCGGCGAGCGGCGGGGTGGGCGGCAGCAGCTCCTCCGCTAGCGGAGGAGCGACTGCAGGCTCCGCCGGCTCGAGCGGCGGGGACACCGTCGGTAGCGGCGGCATTGCGGGAAGCGCAGCAGGGAGCGCCGGGGCACCGAACGGTGGCGCGGCGACGACTGTCGACGCTACCAAGATGGCCGTGGCAATGGGCTTCGGCGCGAATATCGGCAACACGCTCGAGAACACCACGTCGTGGGAGACGGGTTGGGGGCAACCGCTCATCACGCAAGCCTTCATCAACGGCATGGCAAGCCACGGCATCAAAACCGTGCGCGTGCCGGTCGCTTGGGACACGTACGCAAACAATGGCGTCATCGACGCGACTAAGCTAGCCCGGGTAAAAGAGGTCGTTGGCTGGATCGAAGCCGCGGGGATGTACGCCATCGTCAACATCCATTGGGACGGGGGCTGGATCTACAACGAGAACAAAGCCAACCAGTTCAAGCTCACCTCGGACGTTACGACGAAGTTTGCTTCGTATTGGACGCAGATCGCGGCAGGCTTCAGTGGCGACGGTCACCAGCTCATCTTCGAGGGACTGAATGAAGAGGGGCGCTTCTATCTCAACGGCGACTCCAACCAGGCGCCCGACTACGCAGCCCTGAATCAACTCAATCAGCTATTCGTGACGACTGTGCGCAACCAGAGCGGCTTCAACAAGACTCGCGCGCTACTGATTGCCGGCTTCACCACCGACATCGATCTGACTTGCGTCGACGCCTTCAGCGTTCCAACGGACCCCGCCGGCGCTGGCAAGCTGTTTCTGTCCATTCACTACTACACGCCGTACACGTTCACCGGCCTCGAAACGGTGGAGAGCTGGGGCTCTCCGGCGACCAAGTGGGGCACGGACTCGGAAAAGTCGGCGCTGCAAAGCCTATTTTCGAAGCTCGCCACGTTCAGTACCCAAAAGCACATCCCCGTGATCATCGGTGAGTTCGGAGTGACGCGAGGCATGACGTACGTGCGCGAACCCGCGTCACGCGTCCTTTGGATGGAGTCGGTGGCGAAAGCGGCGCTCTCGCGCGGGATGGTTCCGGTGCTTTGGGACACCGGTTCCGAGATCAAGCGCACCGACGGCTCGTTCTCGACCGAATTTCAGACGGTGATGACCGACAGCAAGTAGCGACCTCGAGCGCTTCTTGAGATCACTGCAACACGCGCAGATCGTCGATGCGCCACCACAGGTAGGTCGCGTCGAGCTCCTCGAGCTTCAGGTAGCGTGCGTATTGTCGATGTCGCTCTCGTGTTGGTTCTCGAGCAGATCGCCGCAGGTTTGCTCGGTGCACACCCCCGCTGAACAAAAGTCCCTCGCGCAGTCAGCGTCGACCAAGCACGTTTTGGTGCTCGCGCAGGGAGCGTGGCAAGCCCGACCGCAGTCGATATCGGCCTCGCCGTCACTCAGCGCGCCATCGCTGCAGGCTTCGAGGCCCGTAGTGCTTTGTGACTGGGACGCACCGATCTCGAACGACGGCACGGTACGACTAACCAGTGTCGCGAACGCGAAGAAAGCGACCAGCTTGCCCATGTAGCCCATCAAGGGATACGGACAGATTGCGCGAGCCAAGAGGCTCGCGTTGCGATTTTGATGCTTCGGAGGCGACCGCTTCGCGCACGCCGCGTCGAACGTGGCAGAGCGAGCTCGCGATGCGGTTCGCCGCAAACGCGAGCTCGATTCGTGCTCAGAGGACGCTTGGGATGCGCACCGGCTCAGGCCAGGATTTCGGACATCACCTTGCTGGTCTTGTCCCAGCTGCCCCAAGTGGTCACGTTGAGCCCCATCACCTGCTGCAGAGTCAGCACCAGCTCGGTCACCTTGCGTCCCGGGATACGGATGTGGCGATTGCCGGGGAGCTTGCCACCGCCGTGCCCCATCAGCACGATGTGGTAGTTCGTCATGATGTGATCGTGAGGTTCCGCGACCTCGCTCACACCGTAAATCACCGTGTTGTCGAGGACGGTGCCCGCGCCCATCGGCGTGGCCTTCATCACCTTCGCCAGATCCGCGTACTGGCTCATGATGTATTTTTCGATTGACCGCGGCTCTTGGGCATCGGAGCCGTGCGTGTAAGCGTGATGAGCGCCGTTGATGGAGATGATCGGATAGGTGCTGTCGCTGCGAGGCCCGGACCACAAGTGGGTGAAGACGCGCGTCAGATTGCAGGACAGCGCGGCCACGATCAGGCGGTTGATCGCTTGGCTCTTCGCGGTCATGTCCGCGAGCGTGGCAGGCGGTGCCTGGGGAACCGTACAGCTGGCCGTGGTGCTACCGGCGCCCGCAGCGCCGCTCGCGCCACCCGTGCCGCTCACCTCGGGAATGCGCAGCTCGAGCGAACGAATGCCGTCCATGTGCGAGTCGAGGCGCTGGGCGTCCGCCACGCCTAGGCTCATTTTCAAGCGATTGGCGTCGTCGAGCACCGCGTCCAAAACGCTGCGCCGGGTTCTGAACGAAATGTCCGAAGGCACTCCGTTGGAGCCGCCGCTGCCGCCCGAACCCCCACTCGTCGGCTGGTTCGCGCTGAACAGCGTGTCGAAAATGAGCTTCGGGTCGCGCTTGGGCGGGAGGAAGTCATTCGGGCCGCGGTGCGCCAGGTTACTGCCAACGGTGCCCATCGCCACGTCGCCGGTGAACGGGATCATGCCCGTTTCGAAGGACTTGAACGGCTCTTTCTTGTGGATGGCGTCGGCGATCGTCTGATCGACGGTGGGCTGGTACTGCGTGGCCGACGTGGTCTCGTAGTGGTGAGACGGCGTCTTGTCGACGTCGGAGGTCACCGTACACAGCGTGCCGTCACCACCCGCAAGGACGTACACGACACCCCAGCCATGACCCTTGAACTTGGCGTCCATCATGTCCAGGCCGGTCACCAGCGTCATCGCGTCTTTGACGTCGGCGAAGTCCGTCAGGTTGGTCGGGAGCTGCCACGCATTGCCACTGCCGGTCGCCTTCGGAGTCCAAACATCCGTGTGGATACCGTTGCCCCAAAACCAGATTCCAAATGAAGTGGGCAACGGGTCGCCCGCTGCAAATGCGGTGCCGCTGTCGTTGCACATTGCGTCGAGCACGGGCAGCCACATCGCCACGCCGATGCCGCCGAGCATGCCGCGCAGCGCAAATCGCCGAGAAACCTTCAGTTTATTGAGGATCGCCATGATTATTGATTTCCCGCAGTGATGGCCGCGGGTGCGGACCGGAAGGCGTCGCTAACGACGAACTCCGCAAGGAGGTCGCGCCAGACGTAATTCTTCGAAGCCAGTGTCTTGGTGAGAGCGTCGATTTGCGCGGAGTCCGACGTCGCGTCCTCGATGCCATTGGCGTTGCGGTAGAAGTTGCTCATCATGCAGCTCATGGCGCGCGCGCTCTGACGGAACGCAGCTCCGAGCTGCGCAGCGCCGTCGAACGCCACGTTGTCCAGCGTCCCGGTCGTATCGATGGTCAGGCCCCCCTCGGTCGCGCGGTACTTGCCGATCGAATCAAAGTGCTCCAGCCCGAACCCGAGCGGGTCGAAGAGACCATGGCACGCATTGCAGGACGGGCTAGTGCGGTGCTGCACCATTTTTTGTCGCGCCGTCAATGTAGGATCGTCCTTCAGCATCGTGATCACGCCGTCGGGCGGCGGTGGTGGGGTCTGGCACAAGAAGGTCCCCGATATGAACACGCCACGACGGGTGGGCGAGTTGTGATCGGGTTGCGAATGCCCGGCGAGCACTCCAGCCTGCCCTAAGATGCCGGCTCGCCCCGTCTCTGCGGCGAGTTTGATCTGGGCGAAGCCCGACGCCGGAGCGGACACACCGTAGATCGGAGCGAGGTTGGCATCGACGAAGGTCTGGTCGCTGTCGAAGAACGAGCGCACGTCAGCACCGGGTGCGAGTACGATGTTCTTGATGAACAACTGCGTGGCTTGCACCATGGAGGATTGCAATGCCGGGTTGAAGCTCGGAAACATCTCCGCGCTCTTTTGGACGACCGACACCAGCTGAACTTGGGAGAACTCGTTGAAGAAGGCGGCCATGCGATCGACGGCGCTCGGGTCATTCAACAATGGAGCCGCGGCGGTCTTCACGCCGTCTGCGGTATCCAGCTGTCCGGCGGCGGCCGCGCTGAGCAAGGCGTCGCTCGGGGGATGACCGGTGAGCAGGTACGAAAGGCGCGTCGCCATCGATTGGCCGTCGTACTTGAGGCGACCGCTAGTGGCGTCGAGCTTGTTGGTCTCGATGCGATATAGGAAATACGGAGACTGAAGCAGGCCAGAGGTGATGGCCGCCAGGCCCTGCGCCGCGCTGCTCGCCAGCTGTGCAGTGTCTTTGCCAATTTGCAGCCACTTTTGAACCTCGGTATCCGTCAGGGGGCGACGGAATGCCCGCTTGCCGAAGGTCTGGATGAAAGTGACGACGCAGGCGTCGCTCAGATCGGTCTTGGGTTGGCAGCCCACGAGCGTCTGCCAACGAGTCGCGTTGCCAAACACCTCCGCGGTGGCGGCGAGCGTCGCGGTCTCGTATTGCTCGACGGCAGATGCGTTGATCGTCACTTCGGCGCCGCCGATCGCCGCGAAGCCGGCCACGAAAGTGTCGGGGGGCAGATCGAGCGGGGTGCTGATGGTCCCGAGCAGGTCCGTTATCGAATTGGTGTACTCAGCCTGGGTCAGGACACGCAGCTTGGGCCCGCCGTTGCTCAAGGTCCCCGATGTTCCCCCGGTGCTGCTGCCATTGCCGCTAGCGCTGCTGGAGGTCCCGGCATTGCCCGCATTGCTGGCGCCGCCGCCGGGCTGCCCTGGGAGGCCGCCGGATGCGCCGTTCGGGCCGCCCCCCTCCGCGCTCGTGACACCGCTGGTGCAGGCGAGCGAGCAAAGGGCAGCCAGCCCGAGGACGGAAAAAGCGTGGTGCCGTCGAAGAGCCCCGGGAACGACCTTCATCGAGGAGGCAGTGACAGAGGGAGCCGGACCCCGTCTCGAAATCGACCGTTGCTCATGATGAGTGCAACGACTGCGGCGCCCGCCTCGGCATGCTCGCCAGCACCTCGGAATGCAGTTCTGGCTCGACACGCGCGTTTCTTACATGCGCGGTTTTTACATGTGCTGTGCGACGACGCCTTCGACCTGCACGGTGCGCCCGTGAGGTCTGATGCGACTGGGAACGACATGCCGCCACTGCCATGCAAGGCTGAGCACGGTGCGAGCCTGCTGGCGCGGCAGCAACGCGCTCAAGCTGGGAGCGCCAATCAGCGGCAACGGCAGGGCTCCGAGGATCGCAGAGCCACGCGGATCGAGCGCCGTGTATTGATCGGTGATATCGCTGCTGAGCGCGATGCAGGGCGCAGCCGCGAGTAGCGAGCGCACATGCGCTTGCTGCACGCGGTGCGTGAATTGACCAAGCGCGATCTGGAGGTCGTGCCCATTGCTGCGTTCGCTCGCCGGAAAGCGAGCTCGGAACCGCTCTTGAACGTAACTAGTGAGCGGCGTCGCGAGTTGAGACAACACCATCGACGAGCAAGCAAAGTCGAACGGACCCGCCGCCGCGTGCTCGGGAAAAAGCCGCGGCGGCTCGTCGATGCGATAGTCGTGCAGGACTCGGAGCAGCGCCTCGTACACTTCGGCTTCGTCCCTCAGCGCGAGCGCAGTCCGCGCCCGTTGCAAAAAGACGTCATTGATGCCCGTCACGTCGGCCTGCACCAGCGACAGCCGCGCTTGGAGCTTGGGCTCCAGGTCGACCTGCTTGACGCTCTCGGCCATTGCCGCAGCGTCGATGTCGACGAGCAGCAGTTGCTCGAAACGCTCTGCTAGCTTGCGCAGCGGAATGTCATAAAGCTTGCCAGCGCCAATCACGACGGCCCGCGCCCCCGAGGCGCGCTCGGCGCCTTGCATCAGTAGCTCCTTGTTGCTCACCCCGTGCTCGCGCCACGCCGCCGTATTCGTGTCGCGGACGCGGGTGATGGCCGCCGACGTGGATGCGTAACCGAGCTCGCTGAAGGTGCTTTCCGCTATGGTCTCGTGAGTCGGCCAGGCGGGGACGCTCGCCGCCCGGTGCTCGTCCAGCGCCTGAAGCACGTCGCCGAAGTTCAACAGCGCCGGCAAATCAGGCAGGTTCAGGCGCGGCAAGGCGTGGGCAAACGCGCGCAGCGGCGGGTAGAGCTCGAAGCGCCACGGCTCCCGGCCAGCGAAAACCCGCTCCAACGCCAGCAGCTGCTCTTCACTGAGCTGCCCGCGGACGGCCATCCCCTGCTCCGCGGCCCACGCCAGCACCCGACGAAATGGTGGAAGCGACGGCAATGCCATGCGCGACGACTATAGTCGCCGCGCAGGACAAAGCCGAGCGCAGAGTCCCACATAGCTCGGTGTTTAGCGCGAGTGCGGCGTCTTGCTCACGGCAGCACGTGCTTCTTCAACAACGGCCAACCCACCTTGGCGTTGCCGGGTTCGTGAGTCCCTCCTTGCTTCGTGCACAAGACGACATCCACGCCGCCTTGGCAGCCGGAGTACGAGGCGCAACCGTTGCTGTCCTCGGCCGATGCCGCGCCCGAGCACTTGTTGATTTCCGCCCATTTCGCGAAGGTGGCCTTGGCGCCGAGAAAGGTGATCGGCATACCGCTCACGAGCGATGAATAGCCGCCCGCGTACGGAACGACCTGGTCGCCCGTGCTCCGGAACGAAACCACACTGATTGGGCGAGGCGGCTTGCAATCGTCAACGTTCTCTTTGGCCAGATCGAACGCGGCAGGGGCCACCGCCGCAAAGACGTCGGCCGCGTGGCACGCGACGTAGTGAGACATGCCCCCCCCCATCGAAAAGCCGACCGCGTAAACGCGCTTGGGGTCGATGCATGCGGCAGCCTCGACCTGCGTGACGAGGGCTTTGGCGAAGGCAACGTCATCGACGTTCTTGACGCAGCAGGGTCCGACGTTCCACGCGCCCCCCGAAGGCCCGGACTGACCGCTGGGGAATGCCATGACCACGCCCTCCGGGTCGGTCTGCGCCGGGTACGGCGAGCCGCTGCGCTCTGACGGACCCGAGCCTCCGAGCGGGTGAAAGTCGACCACGAGCGGCACGGCCTTTTTGCCATCGTATGTCGAGGGCACATGCAGCACGTACGTGCGGCTCGTCCCGCCGACCATGATCGTCTTGGTCGTATCGCCGGGCGCGAGCGGGGTCGCTGGGCAGCTCACCGCACCACCGCCACCACTGCCCGCCACCGCAGCGCCCGCGGCGCCGCTCGAGCCCATGAGCCCGCCGCTCCCGCTCGCACCCGCTCCGCCGGCTGCACTCGCACCACCGTCTGCGGCTCCGCCGCCAGTCGAAGCGCCCGACGCGCCTCCGCTCGTTGGCGCTGTTCCGCCGCTCGACGAAGGAGCGCCAGCGCTCGAGGGCGCGCCCGCGCTCGTCATGGCACCGGCGACATTCGCGGGAGCGCCAGCCGCCGGCATGCCCGAACCTCCGCTGCCCGAAGGGCCAGTGGTACCGGTCGAGTCGCTACCGCACGCGCTGGCCAAGGGCACCACGAGCACCGCGAGCCAGCGAGCTGCGCTAGCCATGCCCCCCCGAACATCCTTCGATGCCCGCTCGGGACCGAGCGTCTTTGCCGGACGAATTGCGTTCACGGCTTGGCCTCCACTGTCGTTCTTACAGTTCATGACTGCACCGTACTCGCGGCGAATGCTCAGATTCAGAGGTCAAAATTGTCCTCCGTGAGTTGCTCGCGCGTGCCGATGAGTTGCTCGCGCGTGCCGATGAGTGAGTGAAAGCGCACGGTAAGTTTCGTTGTCCGCACCACACCCGGGTGAACGCTTCGCGAATCACGGCGCAATTCGCCGAGGGAGGACCATTCGGTCCCCTCTCGGTTAGTTGGGCTTCATGTATAACCTGACGTACGGCCGGGCAAGATGACCATCGAGCTCTTGATTCATGCCATCGTTCGGCAAACGACGATCCTGATCGCGCAGCTGGCGACTTCTCGCGGGGTCCGCGCGCCCCTGGCACAGATTGCGGATCAAGTGTTCATCGAGCTGGTGCGGGAGATCGAGCGCCAGGGCGTGAGCCGAAAAGTGAGCGCCGACATGTTCGGGCTCGGCCTTCGCACCTACCGGCGCAAGATCCAGCGCCTCAGTGAGAGCTCGACCGAACGCGGGCGTTCGCTGTGGGAGGTCGTGCTCGAGCACATCAAGACGCACAGTCTGGTCACTCGCCGTGAGTTGCTGGTACGATTCGCGAGCGATGACGAGGCATAAATCCGCTCGGTTTTGCGCGATCTTTGCGACAGTCAACTCGTGTTTTCGACGGGCACGAATTCCAACCCTTCGTATCGCGCGGCATCCGATGACGAGCTCGCAACGTTGCAGCGCAAGTTAGGCGCCGAAGGTGCCGAGGAGCTGGTCATTGCCCTCATGTATCGCGAGGGTCCACTGACCTTGCAGGAAATCGCCGAGCGAGCCCAAGCCGAGGTCGCGGCAATCGAAGGCACCGTCCAAGGCTTGCTTTCAGCCGGTCGCATCGAGCGTTCGGAGGCCGACGGGGTTTCTCGGTACCAGGCGCGCGCGCTCGTCGTTCCAGTCGGGGCCCCAGTTGGTTGGGAAGCCGCCGTGTTCGATCACTTCAAGGCGTTGGTGACGACGATCTTGACCCGCTTGAACGAGAACCGAACCACCGCCCCCGATGATCGAGTCGGCGGCGGCACCTACACGATCGACGTCTGGCCCGGGCACCCACTGGCGGAGGAGGTATTCGGCACGCTTGCCCGCCTTCGCGCGACGTTGAGCGAGATGCGCGAGCGGGTAGTAAAATTCAATGATACGACGCCGATGCCCGAATCGCACACGCGAGTGGTCATCTATGCGGGACAGTGTTTGATCCCCGAAGACGGTGACAGTGACGATGCGGCGTAGCAAAATCAGGGCTCGGCTCGCGTGGTTACTCGTCTTGCTAGCCTGGGCGCTCAGCTGTCGCTCAGAGAGCGCCGACCCCACTACCGGCGGTGAGACGCATTTCCTGACGCGCTGTGAGGCGAATCCCGACAGCTGCGGTCCTAACCTCCAGTGCCTGTGCGGGACTTGTACCTTGCCGTGTGCCACGCGGGCCAAGTGTCAGGCGCTGCCCGCCGCGCAGTGCGTGCTCACGAGCCAGGTGGAAAGTTGTGTCGACGCCGCGTCGCCAGGCATCTGTGATGTGTCGTGCGTGATCGACGCAGATTGCGCGATTGTCTCGGCGCTCCATCGCTGCGTTCGGGGCGTGTGTCGCGCAGGCTCGCTCGACTCGGGTGATGCGGGCGGCGCGAGCGGCGCGAGCGGCGCGCCTTCGAGCGGCGCAGATGCCGGAGCGAGCGCGTGTGTGCGTGGTTCGGTGTCCGCCAATCAGGTGCTCGTGATTGGCGACAGTTTCTTCGCCTCCAGCCACCAAATCACGGCGTACCTCGAGGCCCAGGCGCGCAGCGCAGGCGTGGTGTCAGCCGGTGAGCGGTATCGCGACCGATCCAGTCTGCTTGCCAACGGCCTAGCGCTCGGAGGAACGGGCATTGCCGATCAGTACGCAAGCGGCGTTGCCGAAGCCGAAGCGCGCGTCGTGCTCATGGACGGCGGCGGCGCCGACGCGCTTTTGGGCTCGTGTGATCCCGCCGACGCGAGCTGCCCAATCGTTGCCGCCGCCGCAGCGGCCGCGCAGGATCTATTAGCGAAGATGGCGGCGGACCACGTGCAGCATGTCGTGTACGTGTTTTATCCTGACCCAGGTGATGCGAACGTGCGTGCCCGCGTGGACGCACTCCGGCCCCTGATCCAGAGCGCGTGCGAGAGCGCGGCCTTGCCTTGCCATTGGCTCGATCTGCGCGCCGTGTTCGCCGGGCACTACGCCGAATACATCCAAGCCGATCAGCTCAACCCCACCGACGCGGGGTCGCAAGCCAGTGCCCAAGCGATCTGGGATGTCATGACGCAGAGCTGCATCGCCCAGTAGCGTGAATGGCGCGCGCTAATCCCGAAGCGCATCGGGAGACATCGAAGCAAGCGCGCTCGAGCGCCGACGCCGGCGCCAGTGCCACGCCGCGAGCGCCAGCAGCATTCCCTGAGCGAGCGGCGTCGGCGAATTGGAACGACCGGCGCTGCACCCAGGCGGTTGGCGTGGCGCGAGCGCGGGCCCCTCACCTGCCGCGCCGCTGCTCGAGCCGGGCTTGCTCGCACTGCCACCGGCCCCGGTACTTCCGCCCTGGCTCGGGTTAGCGACCCCACCTGTGTCGCCAGAGCCGGCGACGCAGGAGCCCGCTCGACAGACGAGGCCAACTTGGCCGCACAGCGCGAGATCCGTGCCGTTGTCTTTCACTCCGTCACAGTCGTCGTCGTAGTCGTTGCACGCTTCGACGAGCGGCTCCGCTGGCACGCACGGCGAGTTGCAATCCGGCGCATATCGACGGCACCAGCCCACGCCGCAACTGGGCCGTGCGTTTTCGTCGACCTGCTGGTTGCAGTTGTCGTCCCTGGAGTTGCAGATTTCGGTGGCGCCAGGGTAAACGGCCGGGTCTTTGTCGTCGCAGTCAGCGTCGCACAGGCCGAAGCCTGGGTTTCCCGTGCAACCGACGATCGTGGCTTTGCCCAATACGCCGTGGCCGTCGCCATCCGCATCCTGACAGCGGGTGACGAGATCGAGCCCTTCGTCCACCTGGCCGTCGCAGTTGTTGTCCCGTCCGTCGCAGATCTCGAGGTTGCCTGGAAAATTGCGGGCTTCGTCGTCGGCGCAATCGCCCGCTTGGCTGGAATAGTGCTCGGGTTGTGTGCAGGCCATCGTGTAGCCGGAAGCCTCGGAGCCCACGCCATCGCCATCGGCATCGCGATAGAATTTCTGCCCGGTGCAGCCGTACACCGTGCTGTAGAAGGCCGCGCCCTCCCCGTCGCCGCTGGGCGCTCCATTGCCGTTCGCGGAGTTTGCCCAAACATGGAAGTCGACACCACCAGGGGTCGCTGGTGCCGTCCAGCCCACCTTGAAGGTGATCGCGCTGCCCGTGCCCGTGCGAGCGGCGTTCTGCACCACGCCGCCGCCCGAAAGCTTAGTGCCTGAATCGACGACGCTGAGCGTTCCGGCGCTCGCCTCCAAAAAGAAGCCTGCTGTCTTGCCGTTCGTCGTCGAGACGCTCACGGTCAAGTTCATGAGCTGCCCCGCGCGCACCTCGGTCAGGTCCGGAGTCAGGAGTACGGTGGGCGTGCCGCCTCCATTGTGGCAGCTACAATTCTCGACGGCCATCCCGCTCGCGTGCGCGAAGGCACGCCCCGGCAAGGCAGTGATCAGCAGAGTCGAGATTAGCGCAGCGCGCACGTCCCATCTGCGGTTGATACGCGGCACGCCGACTCGGCTCAAACCTGTGAGATGAACTGCCGCAAGCTCAATGCTGTTGCAGCGCGGCCGCACTCGCCTTCTTCCGGGTGAGCGCGATCAAAATGAAGATCAGGCTGAGGAGCGCCGGCAGAACGGCGACTTTGCCAAGCGCTTCGAGGCCGGCGGCCGCCTGGATGCCGACGAGGGCGTCAGCGGAGGGTGTCCCGCCCGCCGGGCTTCGTGCCGCGATGCCATTGTCGTACCACTTACCGATGATCGGAAGCACGATGCTCACGCTCAACATGCCCGCGCCGCCGATGATTGCCAAGCCGAGCGCCCCGGTCTTGGGGTAGTTCTCGGCGATGTAGCCGACCATCGTGGGCCAAAAGAAGCACACGCCGAACGCGAACACGGTCGCTGCAGCAAACAGTACGGCGCCCGAAGAGTGGCTGATCGCGTAGAGCCCCAACGTGCTCAATATTGCGCTGCCCACCAACATGCCGATCGGCGAAAGCTTGTGCACGAAGACGCCCGCGAACTGACGTCCGACCGCCATGAGCCCGTTGATCCAAACCAGGACCAGGATCCCGTCCACGCCGGCGTGGGAAAGGATATTGGGGATCCACTGGCCAGAGCCGAGCTCGGTGGCGGCGGTCAAGAGCATGCAGAACACCATCAAGATGAAGCCCGGCGCCACGCACGCGGCGAACATGGATCCCGTGCTCTCGCCGCGTTGCACGCGCTCAGTTTGCGGGAACTTTTGGCCTAGGAACGCGACGCCGTAGCCGGCGAGCGGCAATAGCATCATCGCAAACTGCGCCTTCCATCCGAGGCCAAGCTTGCCGAACACGAACGCCAAAAGCCCGCCCAGCACGATGCCGCCCGGGAACCAGACGTGAAGGTTGTTGAGCCGCGTGGTCTGGTTGTTCGGGTAGAGCGTCGCGACCAGGGGATTGCACGCGGCCTCGACCGAGCCGTTGGCGATGCCGAAGATGAGCGTCCCGAAGAACAAGCTCCAAAAATCCCAAGCAAAGATGGTGAGTAGGATCCCGACGAGGTGCCCGACGAACGCGATGCCGACGATGCTCTTGAAACCGAGGCTATCGACCAGCGGCCCGCCGAACATCATCGCCAGGGTGAAGCCCCAGAACGCTGTTCCGTTCACCCACCCCACTTGTTCATTCGTCAAGTGGAACTGCGCGATCCATTCGGCGGTGGCGCCGCCGCGCAGGGCGAAGCTCATGGCGGTAACGATGAGGGCGACGCAACTCGCCCGGAATAGTCGCGTTTCATTCATGGGGCACTGCCTCGGAGTTGGAGAACGTTCGCAGCGGGGCCAAGCCGCAGGTGCAGCCGACCGAATGCACCGCGCGCGGCGCGTGTGATCGAATCCATACCCGAATCGGTGTTTCTGCGGAAGCGCTCAAGTATTCGATCTACGAATTATCGATGCTCGCAAAAAAGACGACGCGAACGGACTCGGAGCATGGCCAGAAGAGTGGCTGTCTCGCATCCGAGCTGCGCGCGCTGTCACGATAGCCACCGACCGCCCTCGCAAATGTCGAAACTAAAAAAAAGAAGATCCTTTGGGTGCGCGGCGAGCACTCACGCCCGCATTCGCTAAATGCGGAAGCTCGACGATGCCGGATGCGCGAAAGCGCTAAAGCGCGGCGCGCGTTGGGCGGTGTTCGGCTTTGCACATCCGAGCGGCGGGTCTCGCCGGGCACGACCGAGGCGGGCTGGAGCCGTGCTCACGGCCTAAAAGCTCGTGACAATTCCGACCGCCAAAGGGCAATGGCATCAGTGGAAACCAGGAGCGCGAGCGAAACGCTGGGACCACGAGCGCAGGGGGTTGCCAGTGCAATTTTTCAGCTAGTGACCGGTAGTCGGCTGGCGTTGGCTTTCGGCCTGTTCGTGGCAGCCACGGCCTGTGGCGTTGCTGAGCCGCGCCTCACCACAGGCGGGACTTTGGATGGCGATCCAGGCCGAGTTGGCGTGCATCGCCTGAACTCCACCGAATACAACGCGACGGTTCAAGACGTGCTCGGCACGAAGCTCCAGCCCGCGAACGACAGCTGGCGCGGGGGCGAGCTGGCGGGCTTCGACAACATCGCCTCCGTTCTGGGTGTGGACGAAGCCCAGTACGACCGCTACTTCGAGGCCGCACAAGCCTTGGCGACGGAAGTGATGGCGGCCAACGACCTACGCGCCAAAGTGGTCTCTTGTGCGCTCACTGACCCGAGCTGCCTGCAGTCAACCATCGAAGCTGCCGGTTTGCGCCTGTTCCGTCGCCCGCTCACGCCGGACGAGATCAAAACCTACCGCGGCGTCTACGACACGGCTCGCGGGCTCGGTGATGACGAGACCGCATCGCTCACGTTGACCCTGCAGGCGCTGCTCTCGAGCGCGGAGTTCCTGTACCGAGTTGAGCTCGATCCAAATCCAGACTCGACCGGGGCACACGTGCTCGGTTCGTACGAGCTCGCGTCTCGCCTGTCGTACTTCTTGTGGAGCAGCGCGCCAGACGACGCGCTGCTTCAATCGGCGGCCGATGGCTCGCTCACTCAGCCAGACACTCTTTCGGCGGTCGTCGATCGCATGCTGGCAGATCCGAAAGCCGAACGGCTGGTCACGAACTTCGCGGGCCAGTGGCTGGGCGCGCGTGAGGTACCTTCGCATCCAGCTATCGCCAAGTTCTATCAGTGGACGAAGCCCGTCGCGCTCTCGGCGAGCCAGGAGATGCTCCTCTATTTCGGGGACTTCTTGAAGAGCGATCGGTCTTGGCTCGAGTTTCCGACCGCAGACTTCAACTACATCGATGGCGAGCTGACCTACCTGTACGGAATCCCTTCGGGTCTGACCGGGTCCGGGACGTTCGAGCGGGTCGAATACCACGATGATCAGCGCGCCGGATTCTTCGGGCTCGCCGGCTTTCTCGCGCTCTCTTCGTACGATCGCCGCACCTCACCGTCACGTCGTGGTCGCTGGATCGCGAGCACGCTGCTGTGCATGGATCCACCGCCGCCCCCGCCCGACGTGCCGAAGCTGGCGGGGGATGCAGATGGCGACGGGGGAGATGCATCCACGCTCGACGTTCGACAGGTGCTGGAAGAACATCGCAAGAACCCCGTGTGCGCAGGCTGCCACGCCCTGTTCGATTCGTACGGTTTGGCACTGGAGGAGTACGACGCGATCGGCCTGTACCGCTCGACTTATGACGGGGGCACGCCGGTGGACGCTACCGCGACCTTGCCGCCTTCTGCCTCCCACCCCGAGGGGTTGACGGTCGATGGGCTCAGTGAGCTGTCGAGCGCAGTAGCAGCTGACCCCAACTTTGCCGCGTGCGTCGGGAAGAAGCTGTTCACTTACGGGCTCGGGCGGACCATCACCCCCAGTGACGACGTGCACCTGCAGCGAGTCCAACAAAAGTGGCTCGCTGCGGGCCAGACACCGAGCCTGCGGCGCTTGATCCACGCGTTGATCGAAAGCGAGGCATTTCGCCTTCGCCGAGGCGGAACCTGAAATGGAGACACGACCGATGAGCCGCTCGATCTCACGACGAACGCTCCTGCGTGGTACCGGCGTCGTACTGGCATTGCCTTGGCTCGCGTCTCTCGATCCGAAGCCCTTGCATGCAGAGCCAGCTGAAGTGCGGCGGCGGTTCCTCCCCATCTACCTTCCGAACGGCGCTCATGATTTCTGGCTCCCTGCCAGCAGCGGCTCGGGCGACGCCTGGCAGCTGTCTTCGATCTTGGAGCCTTTCGGGGCCGCGCTGAAGTCGAAGCTCAACGTTCTGACCAACCTCGAAAATGGCTCGGTGTTCAACAGTGACGGGTCGTCGCACGTGGAATCGGGCCACGGCCGTCTGAGTGGGGCGTGGCTCACTTGCGTCGACGCGGCGGCGGTCAGGAGCCGCTTACAACGCGACGAGGCCAACGGAATCTCCGTGGATCAGATTTTGGCGCAGCATGTCTCTTTCGAGGAAAAAACGGCGTTCGACTCGTTGCAGCTCGGCCTCTCGACACCGTTCAGCAACTGCGACGGCGAGCCTTGCTCGAATAGCCGCAGCATTTCTTGGGCCAGCCCCACGCAGCCCATGTACAAGCGGGTCGATCCGTTGGAAGTGTTCAATCAGCTCGTAGGCGCGACCCATCAGTCCGACCCGAGCGGCACCGCCGCGCTCGAGGCACGAAAGCGGGTCGCGCGAAACAAGAGCGTGCTCGACGCAGTGCTCTCGAATGCCCAGAGAACTCGTGCTCGGCTCGGTGCCAGCGATCAGCAGCGCATGGACGAGTTTCTAGAGTCCGTGCGCGCGGTCGAGCGGCGAGTGGTGGGTGTGTCGAACAGCATGAACAGCCTCAGCTGCGCGATCCCGCCCGCCTACGGTTTGCCCAGTGTCGCGCAATCCGCAGACGGAGCCCGCCAAACCAGCGCGACTTACGACAAGGGCCTACACGCCGACGCCATGAACGACTTGATAGCAATGGCGTTCGAGTGCGACCTCACCCGCGTCATCTCGTACATGCTCGAGGACGAGCGTTCGGAATTCACCTACGACAACGTAGAGGTGCGAGCTTTCACCGCGCAAGGCTCGAGCCCCAAAGGCGGCCGGTGCCCGGAATATCACACCTCCCACCACGCTGGGGGTGACGAGTTCGCGACCATCACCTGGTGGAACGTCGGGAAAGCAGCCGACCTATGCCGCAAGCTGAACGCGATCGAGGAAGCCCCCGGCGTGAGCGTGCTGGACAATTGCGTGGTCTTGCTCGGCGGTTGCATGCACGACGGCACCCACGAAGCTGACCAGCTACCGCTCGCGCTGGTCGGCGGTCAAAACCTGGGCTTGAAGAACGACCAACACGTCGTGCTCGACAAGCGCCCGCTGCGCGACCTGTACATGACTCTCCTGAACGACGTCTTCAGTCTGGGCGTCAGCGATTTCGGACAAAACCTGACGGGGGCGCCTGCCACGCGCATTGCGGAGCTCCTCCGGCAAACGGGCTGAGGTCGTTCGGGCGTCGCGCGCAGCGTTGCCCACAGCGATTACCCGCGACGATCGCGCACGGGGCACACGGACTCGGCCGCAGGTCTACGGCAACCGGCGACGACGCCACATCAGACGTGCACGTCGTAGACTCGAACTTGCTGCCATGTTGCCGCGAAGCGCTCGAGGAACTCGCTGTGCAGGGCGTGATCTTGGTAGGCGTCGTGATCCGCCACTGATTCGAAATGCACGATCAGCGCCCAATCATAGCTTTGGTCGATCACGTCCCGAGCAGGCGTGCGCTCGGGTTTGCCCACGTACGCTCGTTGGATCTGCTCGATGCGGATCAGACGCTGCAAACCTGCCTCGAACTCCGCTACGCGCGCGGGCTCGGCATCTGATTTGAACCAGAAGTAGACTGAGTGAATGAGCACCAGCCGAGGCTAAGCGCCAACCACTGCTCCGTCAAACGGCGCGAGCGATGAAGACCAAGGTCCGATTGCACGAACGACCTTCAGCCCGCGCCGAGGGCGTTCCTTACTTTGCCAAGAGCCGTTTGCGCCCGAACGTCGACAGCGACGTAGTGCCGCGCAACTTCCCACTAGAAAACGAGCGTCCCGCCAACGTTGATGAAGTTCACGGTCTGCTTCGGCGTAAACTGCGCCATGTTCATGTCGTAAGCGTCGTTCCAGGTGGTGGTGGCACCGAAATAGTCGATGCCCAAGACGACATTTTCGAGAACGCCTTGGTACACACCCGCCGAAATCCCAAGCTGCGAACGGGGGAAGTTGAGGGAGGTAAATGGAGTGCTGGGATCGTTCGATGTCCGTCCGACCAACGTTTCGCCAACGCCGCCGGCGATTTTCGTGTGGCCGAAGTTCACCGCGGCCATTCCCAGAAAGCCTTTTTGGTGGCGAAGGACGAACTTATCGTCGCTGAATACTGGGTAGTTCTCCATCGCTGCCCAGATGCCCAAACCTTGACCGAAGAAGCCGGCACCGCCGACTTGAACTGGCCCCAAGTTCAACCCTGCGGAATAGGCGAACCCGAGCGCATCGACGTTCAGATTCAACGTTGGGTCATTATTGCCAATCCGCTGCCACATGGCCGAGACTTCGGCGTGGAAGTACTTTGCGGCCTTGAAGCTCAACTCGCTTTCGACGCGCGGCAGAGGCGTGCGTTCGTAGCTTCGCTCGGCGACGGCGGCTGGGTCGAATAGGCCGACGGTGAATTGGAAGCCTGCCAGCTCCGGCGTGTTGTAGGTGAGCTGCGCGTTGAACGCCGGGAATAGGATACCGAAACCGACGTGGCCACAGGCCGCGATCGGACCGTGCCCGGGCTCCCGGTTCACGATCATGCATGGACTGCCGAGCCCGTAACCATGCTCGATATCGTAGTCGAGGTTGATCCCACCGCGGCCGTACACACCTAGATTACGGCCAGCGAGCAATGCGCCCCAGGGCCCCTCGATCTTCCAGTATGCCTCGCGGAAGTCGACATCTGGAGTTACGGTTTTGTCGCGCTGTTGCGAGACGTTACCCCAGATGGCGAGGCGCCCTGAAATAGCGGTGCCGGGTGCGACTTCCTTGCGAACGGTCCAGCCCAGTACGTTGGACACGAACCCAGATCGGATACGTGTCGCGACGATGTGGTTGCTCCCATCGGGCTTGTCTTGGTACCCCTGCCAAAGCGCAGTGGTAGGCGGTTGAGGATCGCCCTGGGAGAAACTGACGAAAGTGCTCAAGCGACCGTCGAGCGTGAGCTCCCAACCTTTCACCTTTGCGATCGAGAGCGGCTCGGCTGCCGGCAGCTGGGCATGAGCAGCGCGTGGAGTTAGCACTGCTCCGAAGGCAGAAAGCGAAGCAAGGGCCGCGAAAGAGAACGAACGCAACCACCGAGTGGTTCTCAAGGCACTAATCTCCCAAAACAGAATTGAATATGCAGGACAGGGCCAAGTGCCCGGACCCAACTCTGAATCACTAGCGAACCAAAGACGGAACCGCGCGTCGGATATTTCTCTTCACGGGTTCATACCGAAATCGCGCTGGTGCCCAATTGCAACAAGAGAGCTTCAATTCGTGCGACGTACCGCCCACTGGATGCCCTGGAGAACGATTTTGCGAAACTCAGTCTCTTTGAAGACAGACTGATTGTGACCTCGCACGGTATAAAACATGCGTCCACCCGTGCCACCGGATGGATTGGCAATCTCCTTGGCCCAAGTCAGTGGTCGATTATCAGCCGCGAGCCGCTGCAGGATCTTGAAGCCCGGCTGCGCGGAGACGTCCCGGTTCATCTTGTACCACTCGTCCTGAGTAGGGTACGTACTCGTAACTCCGGTCAACGCGGGGAACGTGGAGTTCGTGGGATCGGTCTGCACGGTGCCGGAGGTACCGTCGGCATTGTGGTCGACGAAATAGGCGCCAGCCAGAGTGTTGGTAAACCACGGGAAGCCGTTCGTCTTCTCGAAATCCGTGGCCGAGTGGACGCCGCCCCACGCGCCACCGCCTTCGACGAAGTGTTGCAAGGCCGCCATCGCCGCCGCCTTGTCCTTCACTTTCGGGTTGTTGCTGAAGACGGTACCCGTCGGGCTACAGGAGAAGACCATCGCGTAGTTCTTCAACGACGCGTCGGTGAACTGAGCCAGATCGTCCGTTGCCAAGTCAGCGGTCCACGCGGTGCTGATGGGAGTTGCCTGGGGCCAGCGCTTGAGGACTTCGGCCTTCGCCGATTCGAGACCGAGCATGTATTGGCAGTCGGGGATCGAATCGTGATGGAACTCGAGTGTGGTGCTCAGGATCAGGATCTTGAACGGGCCGGACACGACGCCACCGCCACCAGCGCCCGCGCTGGCCCCACCCGCTCCACCGCCGCTTGGCGCGCCACCGCTACCTCCTGTCACGACGGGTGGCATGCCACCCCCGTCCCCCAACCCGCCGCCACTGGTGTCTCCTCCGGACGTGGAGGACGTTCCAGCGGTCGGGAAGTTGTTGGCCCCAGCTATCGAGCTGCTGCCACCGGACGAATTGGCCCCTGCGGCTGCCGCAGTACCGCTACCGGCCGTGGGCGTTTGGCCATCGCCAGCGGTATTGCTGGGCAAAGCCGCCCCTTGCACGTTCCCGCTGCCGTCGTTACAGGCGCCCAGCATGGCGACCACGGCTAGGGCGGCAGCACCAATCATGTAACTACGCATCGTCCGGCCTTTCAGTGAGAATCGGCGACGCGCGCAGCGCCGCCAAACCCAGCAGTGTCGTGATGACGGAAATCCCGTCGTGGATTCGTGCCTGAAGGGCCATCAGCGCGGTTTGCCAACGGTGGATGTGTGCGCGCACCGCGGGTTCCGGATCCATCTATTTGAGCCTTTGCTCGGTTGATCCTCGCGCTCGTTAGCACTTCAACTCGTCGGTCGCATTTCGACTCGCACGGCACGCTCGTCCAGGCGCAGACTCATTTTGCAGGGCAAACGTACGAGCGAGGCCGCCCTGCAAACGTCGGCTGGCGACCCGTCACGCCCGGCCGTCGTACAGCGGCCGCAGCTGCTGATAGAGTGACCGAAAGCGTGCTTGGCGCTCGCGATAATAAGCGTGGTTCGCTTCGTTTGGCTCGCATGCTTCGAGCAGTTTCGGCGGCGCGCAGATCTCGGCAACCATTGCACTCGGCTCGACCGCGAGGCGAGCGAGGCGAGCCGCTCCCAGCGCGGGGCCGACATCCCCGCCCTCCCTGCGCGTCAACGGGCGACCCACGATGTCGGCCAGCATCTGGACCCAGTAACTGCTTCGTGAACCGCCACCAATCACCGTGATCTCCGAAGCCAGCAGGCCCGCCGCGTCGACGGCGTCGATGCCGTCGAGCAGGCCGAGACCGACGCCCTCGAGCACCGCATGGCTCAAGTCGGTGCGTTCGGAATCCGCGCGCAATCCGCTGAATGCTCCGGCGGCGTAAGGGTCATTGTGCGGAGTCCGTTCACCGTTCAGATACGGCAGAAATAGCGGCCCATCGCGACGCAGCCCTCGCCGTTCGGCATCGGCGAGCAAGTCTGCGACGTTCGCGTAGCCGGTCAAGCTGGCGCAGAAGTCGAGACACACCGCGGCGCTCAGCATCACCGACATCAAGTGCCAGCGATCGGGCAATGCGTGGCAAAACGCATGCACTGCTTGCTCCGTTCGCGCGCGATAGCGGTCGCTAACGGCAAAGTACACGCCGGAGGTGCCCAGCGAGAGCATGGCCTGACCCGGGCGCACGATGCCGACTCCGATGGCACCGGCCGCGTTGTCACCTCCGCCAGCCACGATTGGGATGCGCTTCATGCCCCAACGCTCGGCGAGCGTTCGACTGAGCTGCCCGGTGACTGAATCCCCCTCGTACAGGGCGGGCATAGCCTCGAGGGGCAAGCCGCACGCATCGAGGAGCGTCGAGCTGAAGCGGCGTTGCTTGACGTCCAGCCAAAGCGTGCCGGAAGCGTCGGAGACGTCCGTTGCATAGTCCCCGCTGAGCATCAGCCGCAGGTAGTCCTTGGGCAGCAGTACCTTCGCGATGCGCTCGAATAGGCGCGGCTCGTGCTCCCTCACCCACAATAGCTTGGGTGCGGTGAAGCCCGGCATCGCCAGATTTCCCGTCAGCTCCGAAAACTGCGGAGAGCGCTCGAGCGTGCGGCACTCGTTCGCGCTACGTCCGTCATTCCACAAAATGGCGGGGCGCAGCACGCGTGCAGCGGAGTCGAGTAGCGTCGCGCCGTGCATCTGGCCGCTGAGCCCGAGCGCCGCAATACGCTGCGCAGAGATCCCGGCGCGCGCCGCGCTCGCCAGCACGCCTTCGATCGCGGCTTGCGCCTGCTGCCACCAGTCTTGCGGATCTTGCTCGGACCACAGCGGCTTCGGATGTGAAACCGATAGCGGGCTCGAAGCGCTTGCCACCACGCTCCCCGCTTCGTCGACCAGCACGGCCTTGACGGCCGAAGTCCCCAGATCGAGCCCGAGGAACATGGCTCAGGCTCGGGCGAACAGCAGGCGGTTCATCGCATTCTCGAGGAACTCCTGACGACCCGAAGCATGCACGGGGCGCAAATCGCGCTGGGCGGCTTGCTCGGACAGGCTCTGCAAGGTCAGGTTTCCGCGTAAGATCTGCTGGCCGAGCTCGGCATCCCAGCCCGCGTAGCGCTGGGCCTTGAAGTCGGCGATGAAGTCGGACTCGATCATCTTCGCCGCGTGGACCAAGGCGAGGGCGAGCGCATCCATCGCGCCGATGTGACCGTAGAACAGGTCCACCGCGTCGCTGCTTTGGCGGCGCACCTTGGTGTCGAAGTTGAAGCCACCGCTGCTGAAGCCACCGTGACGAAGGATCTCGTACATCACCAAAGTGAGCTCTTCCACGCTGTTCGGGAACTGATCGGTGTCCCACCCGTTTTGCGGATCGCCGCGATTGGCGTCGATGCTGCCGAAGATGCCGAGTGAGATGGCGGTGGCGACTTCGTGCTGAAAGGAGTGCCCCGCTAGCGTCGCGTGATTGGCTTCGAGATTGACGCACACCTCTTTCTCCAGGCCGAATTCCTTGAGGAACCCGAACACCGTGGCCGTATCGTAATCGTATTGATGCTTGGTGGGCTCTTGAGGCTTCGGCTCGATCAAGAGCGTGCCTTTGAATCCGATGCGGTGCTTGTGCTCGACCACCATTTGAAAAAAGCGACCGAGCTGCGCGCGCTCGCGCTTGAGATCCGTATTGAGGAGCGTGTCATAGCCCTCTCGGCCGCCCCACAGGACGTAGTTGGCGCCGCCCAAGCGCTGGGTCGCACCCATCGCGTGGACGACTTGACTCGCCGCGTACGCAAATACTTCTGGCTGCGGATTGCTGGCGGCTCCCGCCCCGTAGCGAGGATGACTGAACAGGTTGGCCGTGCCCCACAGCAATTGCAGTCCAGTCTGCTCCTGCTTCGCCGCAAGCACGTCCACCATCGTCGCTAGGTTGTAAGCGTACTCCTTCAGGCCAACACCTTCCGGCGCCACATCGGTGTCGTGAAACGTGTAGAACGGCGCGCCCAATCGGCTCATGAATTCGAAAGCGGCGTCGGCTTTGAGGCGCGCTTGCGCCAACGGCTCGCCCGGGCCGTGCCACGGACGGTCGAAGGTCCCACTGCCGAAAACATCCGAACCCGGCCAAACGAAGCTGTGCCAGTAGCAGACGGCCATGCGCAAATGGGCATCCATCCGCTTGCCCAAGACCACGCGTGCGGGGTCATAGTAACGAAACGAAAGCGGCGACGCGGATTGCTCACCAGCGAAACGGATTGGCTCGACGTGTTGGAAGTAGCTCATGAGTGGTCCTGTCCGAGCGGCCATTTCGCGATGGGCGAACCTGATTCGCGCTCGTATCTGAGTCGGTGAGTTGCGTGGAAGAACGACAGATCGGAAAGTAACGTCTAGCTGCTAGACTCCCAGCGGCCAGACGCGGAGGAGCGCTCGATCGCGTCGAGCAGCTTTTGATTACGAACGCCGTCTTCGAAGTTGGGCGACGGCAGCCGCTGCTGCTCGATGGCGACGAGCAGATCGTAAACCGTGTGGGTGAAGCTGTGCTCGTAGCCGATCAGATGTCCGGGCGGCCACCAAGCCTTCATGTACGGGTGTTTGGCGTCGGTCACGAGCACGCTGCGGAAGCCGCTATTCGGCCCCTCCTCGACGTAGAGCTCGAGCTCGTTCATGCGTTCCAGATCCCAAACCAAGCTGCCTTTGCTGCCATTGATTTCGAAGCGATTGTAGTTCTTGCGCCCACTGGCGAAGCGGGATGCCTCGACCGTTCCCAGCGCGCCATTTTGAAACTTCAAGAGCGCGATCGCCGCGTCGTCGACGTCGACCGGGGCCGAACCGGATCCGTCGGGCAACGGCCGCTGGGTGATGAACGTCTTCAAGCTGCCAGTGACCTCGACGATCTCGCCCACGAGGTAGCGCGCCAAGTCGAGCGAGTGCGAGGCGATGTCGCCCAAGGCCCCAGAACCGGCCTTGGCTTTCTCCAGACGCCACACTCGCGGAAACTCCGGATCGACGATCCAATCCTGCAAGTACACACCGCGAAAGTGGCGGATGGTCCCGAGGCGCCCTTCCTGGATCAGCTGCTTGGCCAGGGTGACGGCTGGAATGCGCCGATAGTTGTGACACAGCATGTGAATCACACCGGCGCGCTGCACGGCGTCCAGCATTTGCTGAGCTTCCGGCAGTGTATTGGCGAGCGGCTTCTCGCACAGGATCGCCTTCTTCGCTTCTGCCGCTGCCAAAGCGATCGGCAGGTGCGAATCCCCGGGCGTGCAGATGTCGACCACGTCGATATCCGTGCGCGACACCACGTCTTGCCAAGAGGTGGAAATCTCTTGAAAACCGAGCGTGTCCGCGGCGCGCGCGACTTCCGCCATGTTGCGCCCGCAGACCACCTTCAACACGGGCTCGAAGGGCAGCTCGAAGAATTTGCCAACTTGGCGCCAGGCGTTGCTATGGGTACGACCCATGAACTGATAGCCAATCATGGCTACGTTGAGCCTCTTCATTGCGGGTTCAGCTCCGGTAGGCTTCGCGGCCGCGCCCCTGAACGGGGATGCCTTGCGCGCTAAGGACGTCGGCTTGCAGCGCGTGCATGCAGGCCGCGGCCTCGTCGATCTTGCGAGTGAAAGCGAGCGACCCTTGCAAGATTGGCTTCAGGCGTTCTTTGTCTTGGATCCGAGCGCGTGGGTATTCGTGCTCGACGATCAAGTGAGTGTTCCGCGGATCGAGCGGCAGCAGCTGGCGCGCCGCCAGTTGATGATCGAGCCAATCTACCGTGCGGTTCTGCAAGTAGGCGAGCGGGTCGTGCTTGGCAGTGCCCGGTAGCTCGTGCTCGCACAGCACCGTCTGCTTGAGCCAAGCTTTCACCTGGTCCGCTGGGTCTTCCGAGGGCTTGCCAGAGACCCAATCACCGCGCTCCATGGTCTGCCCTCCGTAGCCCCAGGCAGACACCCCCTTCGCGTCGATGACTTGGCCTTTCACGTGGAAGCCAGCGATCAGGAACGCGTAGCCCGTGTCTTTCAGGTACTGAAAGATGGACCGCGTATCTTGGCCCATCAGAATCGCGTGCGAGGGGTCATAGTGGATTCGGAACTGATCACCAACGCCGTGCTTCTCGCAAATGCGGTGCAATGCGATCCACGCCCCCGGCGTGTACCCGATATTGTTGTGAAAGTTATCGCCGGTCGTCCAACCCGGCATCGGGCACTGCTCGACGCGGTAGGTCAAGCCGCGTGCTTTGGCTTCCTTCAGCAGCGGCACGAAGTCATGCGCAAACTGCTCCAGGTTCTGATCCATGCTGAGCATTTGGTTGCGACCGATGAAGCCGCACACCGCATCCACACCTAGCAGCACGGCGGCGTCGAACACGCGCCGCATGAACTCGTGCTTTTTGAGGCGTGTCGCCTGGTCGTGGTGCAACAAGTTGTCGAAGTACACCAGGTCCGAGATGCCGACCCGGAGCTCTTGTGCCGCGCGCGTGACGCGCGCCGCGCGGGTCCGGTCGAAGGGTTGCCGCAAGTCCAGCGTGTTGGCGACCGGATCGAGCATCGCCTCGGGCGGCACGTCACTCTCCGAGGGATGCAGCGCGGCGGAGAGCTGCACGTTGTCCGCCCCGATTTCTCGGGCAAAGGCCAACCAATCCTCAATCGCGCGGTCGGGATCTGCATCCCGCACGGCTCGCGGCGTCAGCTCCTGCAGCGCGGCAGTCAGAATGCCGAGTTTCATGTACCGGGGCTCGAATGCTTTGACTGACATATTCGCTCGAATCATGCCGAGGCACAGCGCTGATGCGCGCTTGGGCTCGGTGCATCACGGGGTGCGTGCTCGTGGCTCCAGAAAAGGATCTAGTTTTTTTGCGCGCGACCAAGGGCCCGCGAATGGCTAAGTCGATTGCTCTCGTGGCCGATGCATCCCGGCCGGCTTCGTTGCTCCCTTGGTAACATACCAGCAGTATGCGCCCTCGTCGCGCCTCGCAAGCCGGGCGCCTCGACCGCGATCATCGACCGACTTGGCCATTCGCGAGCCCGAAGAAGCGTCAACGCTTGATCGTGGCTCTCGACGATGCCACTGATTGGTGATGTCGAGAGACACTGAGGCGGAGAGCCGCGGGCCCCTGCCAGGGGTCGGTACACACGGTTTCAGCGCCGATTTTCCGGATGCCGAGCACTCGCTCGGCTTGGATGCGCTGTTCGACCACATCCCGGACGTGTGCTTCTTCGTCAAAGATCCGGCGGGGCGGTTCGTACGCTGCAATCAAGCCTTCCTCAATTTGGTGGGTCGAAGCCGGGAAGACGAAGTGCTCGGTGCTCGAGATCTGGATTTTTTCCCAGCCAGTCTGGCGGAAAATTACATGAACGACGATCGTGTCGTGCTGCTGTCTGGTAGACCGTTGGTCAATCGAGTCGAGCTGATGCGCAATCCAGGCGGCTCGATCGACTGGTTCACGACCACGAAGCTGCCCCTCATCGACAGCAAGGGGCTCACGATTGGCGTCGCCGGCACGACACGCGACGTGAAAAAGATGAACTCCGTCGCGGCGCACTTCTTGTCTTGGACGCCGGTGCTCGAAACGATGCTGAGCGAGTACTCGGATCATCACTCCGCGTCAGAGCTGGCGGCGAAAGTTGGGCTCTCGGTGAGCCAGTTCAACCGCCAATTCAAGAAGAAGTTCCACACCACACCCCGTTCTTACCTCACCAACGTGCGCATCAACGCGGCGTGCCAACTTCTCGTGTCGACCGATCGCCCGATCTCCGAGATCGCCCTTCAAACCGGCTTTTATGACCAGAGCCATTTCAGCAACCAGTTCGCGCGGCTTCGCGGGATGGCTCCGTCCCAATATCGTCGCAAATATTCGGCGGACAGCGAGCTGACGCCGCTCGATTCCTCGAAATAACGATACGAATGCGCGTTTTTTCCAAGTCGCTGCGGGGTGCGTACAAGATCGACCGCCTCGGCCCGGGGTAGCGTCTGCCCATCGCTCCGCCCCGCCTTTGGGGCGACACTTCAGCCTCGCAAGAGGACCTCAATTTCCGACGGAGTCCCGGTCGGCGCCACATTGCTGGGTAGTGAGTCGCGCAAGATCCCGGCCAAACACGCGCAGTCCGTACATCGCTCTTCTCGACGCACCGCGCCTCACGCCAAAGGCGCAAACCGAGCTCTGAGCTCGTGAAACGGGTTGTATGCCTGAGTCCGCTCGATCAACCTCGATGAATTTGGACCGTCCGCCGGTCTTCCGTGCGCTTCGGCTGGCACCTAGGCCTCCGTCCGTAACGGCCGCGCCGAGCCCGCGTGCGCCGAGCGTCCTGAGCTCGAACGCCGAATTCAAGGTCTTGTACGACGCGCATTTTCCGCTGGTATGGCGGGCGCTGAGCCAATTCGGTGTTCGCCAGAGCGACTTGATGGACCTGACTCAGAAAGTCTTCCTTACCGCTTTCCTGAAGCTGCCGAGCTTCGAGGGCCGCTCGCAGCTCTCGACCTGGCTCTGGGGGATCTGCAGGCGGGTCGCAATCGCTCACCGCCGCTCGGGCGCGATGCGCTACGAAGTAACGACCGATCCCTTGGCGGTCGAGGGCTGGCTGGACCCCGGAGGCACCTCCCCAGCCAGCGATTCGGCTTTAGCCAGCGAAGCGGCGGTGGAGCACCTCTTGAGCAAGCTTTCCCACTCGCAGCGGGTGGTTTTCACCCTGTCCGAAGTGAACGACATGGATGGCCGGCAAATCGCCGCGTTGCTCGATGTATCGCTCGGCACGGTGCGCTCCCGGTTGCGGTACGCCCGAGAGCGCATTCAGCGTGAGGTCCGCCGCTTAACGGCCGCGCAGCGCTTCACGAATCAGCCGCAGCGGCCTCGTGCCGCGAAGGCGATGCAACGCCTCTCGAGAAAACCAGATCCTGGTGACCTCAAACGCGCACACACCGTCAAACGATGCGCCACGGCACCGTCCCCATTCCCTCGCTCGCCGGCTGGTCCCTGACTGCGCTCGTGCTGCTCATGGCTCTCGGCTGCACCACGCAACCGTCGGATAGCGTGAGAGCAAACGGCGGTGCAGGCACCGCAAACGGAGGCACCGCGAACGGGGGCACCGCGAACGGCGGCGCACCGCAGGGCGGCGCAGCGCCGAGCGCGGGGCTGGGGAACATGGCCGGGAGTCCGGTCCTTTCGGGCTCGGGCACTGGCGGCAGCGGCGGTTCGTCTGAAATGACACCTGACTCGGGGCCGTCGGGGGGCGTCGATTCCGGGCCTGGGCCGAGTGACGCGGCTCCTCCCGACGCGGGCGCAGAGTCACTGCCCAAGCGCGTCTTGCTCTACCACTACAGCACACTCGACATCCCCTCCGTCCCTGCTCAACTCGACTTTTTCAAGGGCAAGCTCTCGGCTTGGGATTACGAAGCAGAGGACAGCGTCGATCCAGCGACCCTCAGTGATCAAAACCTCGCGCGCTACGCAGCGGTGGCAATGATCAACACCTGCTTCGAGCCGTTTGGCAAAGGGAAACCGGACACACCGCAGTCACAAGCATTGCAGCGCTTTCTGCAGCGAGGTGGCGGCTTGTTCGGCACCCACTGCGCGGCCGTTACATTCCAATCAGCGACGCCCCCGGTACTCTACAACCAGCTGATCGGGGGACGCGGCGGCGACGGCTCCTTCGACGGCACGAGCACCTGTCACACCATGGGCGCTCACCCCACGACCAGCGCGCTCCCGGCTTCGTTCTCGGTCACGGGCAACCTGGACAACACGGACTTCCTGGCAACCGACACCGTTGTGCTGCTCAAGTGCCAATGGCAAGGCGGGGCCGCCAAAAACGTGAACGTGTCGTGGTATCGCTCCGAGGGTCTGGGGCGCGTATTTTATACGAATCTCGCAAAAGTCTCCGCGGACCTCAGCGACGCCACAATCGGCTCGCACATCGTGGGCGGCCTGGAGTGGGTCCTTCATCGACGCTAGTTCGAACAGGCCGCGACGGCCCGTGCCTTCGCTCTCGCAGCGGCACGCGACGCGCCGACCTTCACGGAATCTTCCGGTAGGTAGTCAATGAGGAACGGGTCGCGCGCGGCCCACGAAGCGACACGCGACCAGCCCTTCCTCAGTGACCGCTGAACCGTAGAGTTCGACAAGCCCAAAACCGCCGCGATCTCCAGCACGCTCATCCTCTCGACGAATCGGAGGACGAATGTGGTTCGCTCTCGCCTTCGCAGGCGACGCAGCAAAACCTGCAGCCGCTTCAGGTCGTGGTCGGCCACCGCTCGGTTGGGCACCCCCGCGACCTCGAGGGATGCGCAATCAGGCTCGAGCCGGGCAAGCGCCCGGACTTGGCGACGCCGAATTTCGGCGCGCACGATATTCTTGGTGATCCCAATCACGAATGCGCGCAGCAGCGAGGGCTCTCGCAACGACGCGATGTCGCGAAACAGGCACAAAAACACCTCCTGCCGCGCGTCCCGCCACTCGTCCGAGCAGCGAAAGGCTTGCCACAGCATCGCCCGAACGACTCGATCGAAGCGTGCCATTGCCAGCGGCAACGCTTCCGGGTGGCGCTTGCGCAGAGCATGCGCCAGCTCGGCGTCGGACATGTCGACTGCAAGGCGAATACCGGAGCCCGACCCCTCGCTCGGACCGAGATTGTACGCATTGGAGCCAAACATTTCGAGTTCCCCGCGTATCGAGTCGAGCTGTGGC
>JBEQTH010000050.1:0-62851 GCA_040348785.1 Myxococcales bacterium
GTCCGTTTCCACCGATGACGCCGCGACGGAGAAGGGGAATGCTTGCGGCAAAAGCTCGTGCACGGGCAAGTGCTTTGCCCGGCAGCGCGCGGCATCGTCTGGCGCGGTCGTGTTATTGAGCAGTCATGTCAGAGTCGCTCGCTGCACGCCTGGAAGCTACCGTTCGCCATTTGTCCGCTGACATCGGGGAACGTCATTTCCGTCGTGAGCACGCGCTCGACGAAGCGCTGAGCTTCATCCGCGAAGAGCTCGGCCGTTCTCACGTGACGCCGACCAACCACCCCTTCGAGGTGGGGGGCCGCCAGTTCACGAACGTGGAGGTGATGGTTCCGTCCCGAACCGGCGCGGCCCAAGCCGGTTGTATCGTGGTGGGAGCTCACTACGACACGGTGCCCGGTACGCCGGGGGCCGACGACAACGCGACCGGCGTCGCGGCCTTACTCGAGCTCGCCCGAACGCTCGCTCACGAACGTTTCGAACGCAGTTTGCGCCTGGTGTTCTTTCCAAACGAAGAGCCCCCGTTCTTCCCTAACGCTGGCATGGGCAGCGCTGCATACGCAGCACAGCTCCGGCGTGCTGCCGTCGACGTTCACTCCATGATTTCCCTGGAAATGCTCGGCTACTACAGCGACCGTCCAGGCAGTCAGCGCTACCCCCCAGGGCTATCGCTTGTGTACCCGAACCGCGGCAACTTCATCGGCTTCGTGAGCAACCTCCGCTCGCGGAAGCGCCTCGGTGAGCTGAAGCGCGCCTTCAGCGCGAGCAGCGACTTTCCCTGCGAGAGCCTGGCTGCGCCGGAGTGGACCGTAGTCGTCGGCTTGAGCGACCACAGCTCCTTCTGGAAGCAAGGCTACCCGGGGCTGATGGTGACGGACACCGCGTTCATGCGCAATCCGCACTATCACCGGGCGAGCGACACCGCCGACACGTTGGACTTCGAGCGCTTCGCCAAGGTCACCGAAGGGCTCCTGGGGGCCGTGAGGCGCTTGGCTTCGACTACCGAGCCGTGAGCAAGCGCCGGCGAGGTGCCGGCGAGCGCACAGCTGCTCCAAAGCGCTCGCAACAATGCGAAAGGCCGGGAGATTGCTCTGCCGGCCTTCGCTCCCGTGTGCGAGTGCGCCGGCTTACGGCTCACCCTGCCCGGACAAAAACGTCAAACCGTATGCGTTGCGCCCAGCACGGGTGGCGTTGCTGAATACGATGCGTTGCGTGATGCGCTGGCCAGGCAGCAGAACGCCGTCCTTCAAGAACACGCGGATGTACGGATCTCCGGCGTGAGTGACGCCACTCGCATTCCTCAGCGTCAGACCGCCGCGCAGGCCATGAACGACGAGCAGCAGATGAGTGTCGACGACCGTATTGCTGGTGTTGCTGAACCGATACACGTCGCTCAGCGCGTCCGAAGAGGTGCGTTCGATTCGCACTTGCTGGGTGACGTCCAGGAACTCGAGCCCTTCGTCGCGGCGTGACAGCGGATCGTTGTTGTCGATCGCGAGCCCGCTCAGCAGTTGCCCGTCCTTTGCGCCCAGCGCGGCAAGCTCGGGGTGTTGCGTCGAGTACGTGAGATCGACCTCGCCGGGCTGGAATTGTTTGGCGAAGCCCGGATCGAACAGACCATTTTCCAGAAAGTCAGTCAGCGCGTCGATCTCGTCACTTCGCAGCCCGAGCCCGCGCGGCGCGTGCTTGCCCCGCGGATGCGTGAACCGGGGCTCGAGCGTCTTGGCCCGCCCAGCGAACTCTTGGTCTTGCGCTACGCCGTCGTTGAAGTAGCTCACCACGTCCCGCACTTTGCTGAACGAGCCGTTGTGGAAGAACGTGCGTGCGTCCTTCAACTGGCGCAGGGTGAGGCTGCGAAACTTGTATGCGTGGGCGGGGTTCTGGGTGATTTCCTGGCGCCCGGTGTCCTCGCCGTGCGGCAGCGGGTTCCCCTGTCGATCAAACTCCAGGTGCCCGCGGCGTAGGGCATTCAGCGCTTGCGCGGGGTGGTCGCCGATGCCGAGGTTGAAAAAGTTCTCTTCCACGAATTGGCCGACGCCGGTGACGTCCGGATCGTCCACTTGCTTGTTCAGCATTGGCCCGCTGTGGCAACTGAAGCAGCCGGCGCCGCCGCTTTCCGCGCTGGTGAAGAAGAGCTGCGCACCGCGACGCTGCCGCGCGCTGAGCGCGTCTGCACCTTCGAGGAAGTGATCGAAGGGCGTGTCGCGTGTGACCGTGGTCCGCAGGAAGGTCGCGGTGGCGCGAAGCACGCTGTCGTCGTTGACGAACTTATCCAGCTCTGCTTGGCAAGCGGCACTCGGATCCGCTTGCTTGCATGCATCGTAGTCTTGGGCTTCGTCCGGGAACGCTTGCCGAAAGAGCTCCACGAAGGCGGGGATTTTTTGCAGCTCGGCCGACTCTGAATCCAGCATTCGGTGAGCGTCCAGTAAGAGCAGCGTGAGGTTCTCTTGCGCGGGATCGTTCAGTGGGTTGAGCCCACCGGCCAGAGAGTTGGATTCTCCCGCGAACCCGCCGAGCAGCAGCCGATTATTGAACG
Organism: Myxococcales bacterium; assembly: GCA_040348785.1. Lineage (GTDB taxonomy): Bacteria > Myxococcota_A > Polyangia > Polyangiales > Polyangiaceae > PMG-095. The sequence continues at coordinate 2,534 of JBEQTH010000050.1, forward strand.
CAAAACCGATCATCGAGGGCGACTGCCGCGCCACACTATCCAGTTGGTCGAGCCGGCCAGTGGCGAGCAGCGCGTCCGCCAACGGCTCGACCTTTTGGCGCGCGGGGGTCGCGACGAGCGTCTGGCGCCCGAGGCGATAGATATCAGTCAGGGTCGGTAGCGCATCGACCCCGGTGTCGCCCTCGAACAGCGCGACTCGAGGCAGGTACTCGCGCTCGCGTGGGATGAGCCCGCTTTGGGGGCGACGACGAATGACGTAGTTGCCGTCCTCGTCGGTGTAGCCGCGGCCCTCGCCGCCGACGTTGAAGTTCAACACGGTGCCCGCCTTTCCAGCCGCTTCACCGAGGTGGCAACTCCCGCAGGAGCCGCTGCTGCGCGTGGCGTCGACGACGCGCTGCACGTTGGGATTCGAGCTCGAAACGGTGCCACCGAACGCGGTGCCCCTAGGTAAATCCCGAGGCTCACCGTCGACGATGGGTGGGTTCACGTTCTTGTTGACGTTGATGCGCGCCGTGCGAATCGGATCGTGGAACAGCATTTTGCCGAGGTATCGCTTGGCCTCCGTCGTTCGATAGCGCCCGGGCCGCGCCGGATCCTCGGGCGGTAACGGGATGGATGCGTCGTCGGGCGGGACTTTCAGCTTGTCGAGACCGCCGACGCGCGTCGCGATGAGGTCGCGAAGCTGGCTCGGGCCGATGCTCTGCGCCTCGCTCGTGACGTCCTCGCCGTCCGAGACCTCGGCTTGGCAGCCGCCCAAAAGCGACAATCCTAGCGAGCACAGCGCGATGCGCTTGAACCTCGAGTCGATATTCCGGATACGAAACGCGTTCATGGACTTCTCCCTAAGCAGCCACCGAGCGCATGCTCGGGGCCGCGGTTCAGTGATCGGCAGACGCGAGTCGAGCGCGCCCCAGACGGTCAGTGGTTTCCCTAATGCCGGTCGATACGCTGTCTGGCAGCTCTGGTTACGGGCCTCCGAGCGGAGGCTGGCCAGGGGCGCTTCTGCGGGCTAGTTTCGAGGTTCGCCGTCGCTCGTGTCTGCGTCCGGGATCTTCGTATCTGCGGCGCGCTCGATGGCTGACTTGGGCACGCTAGGCGACGTCGTTTGCGGACAAGCGGCAATCGCGAACGCAGCGGCCACTGCAAGCAATGCCAATAAGTATCGCATGCCGACTGCGTAGCGCGGGCGCGGAACCAGTGCCAACAGAAGGTGTGCGTCGCCCAGCGAGCACGGGCTTTGTAGCCAAATCTTGGGTCATTTTTAGTGAGCGCAGATACTGAGTGACGCGCACGTCGAGTTGGCGGCTATCCTCGGAATTTGCCCGCAGAGAGACCCGGGGATGACTGCAAAGACTTCGACAACTACCGATCCAATCCCCGAAGCGCCAGAGGGCCAAGTAGAGCTCGACGAGCAGGCGCGCGTTCGCGAGCGCATGGAGCTCCTGTCCTCGGCTTCTTTCGAGGGTTTGGTATTCCACGTCGACGGCGTGGTTTTCGACGTGAACCAACGGTTGCTGGAAATCACGGGCTACGAACGGGATGAGGTCCTGGGCGACCAATTGCTACAGCGCTGCGTCGCGCCCGAGGATTTGCCGGAAGTGTTTCGACGCACGACCAATCGCATCGAGGGTGAGTACGTCGTCACGGGGATTCGAAAGGACGGCTCGCGCTATCGAGCCGAATTGCAAAGCAAGCAAGGGAAGCTCGGCGATCGCCCGGTCCGTGTCGTGGCCGTGCGGGACGTATCGGAGCGCGAGCGCACGCAAGCCTTGCTCCGTGAAAGCGAAGCGCGGCTCGGCGAGATCGCAGCCATCGCTTTCGATATCACCGTGTTCAGTCGCGAGGGCGTGATCGTCGAAGTGACCGGCGCTTACGAACGCATCGTCGGCTACACCCGTGAGCAACTGGTCGGGCGGCGGATCGTCGATTTCATCCCAGTCGCCGATGCGCCTGCGGTCGGTCGAGCGATCGCGCAAGCGGCGACCGGCGTTTTCGAATCAATCGTGCTCGGAGCGAACGGTGAGTCGATCCCCATCGAGGTGGTGGCGATTCAGTCGACGTTGCACGGCGAGCCGATCCGGATGAGCGCCGTTCGTGACATGCGCGCCCAAAAGCGGCTGGAGCATGAGCGCCGTGAGCTGGAGCGGGCCTTCGCACAAAGTCAGCGCTTGGACGGCCTCGGCGTGCTGGCAGGCGGCATCGCGCACGACTTCAACAATCTGCTCACCGTCATCCTCGGCAATGCAGAGCTCCTGCGCAGTGAGCTCTGCGATCCCCCGCAGCAGCTGCTCGCGCAAACCATCGCCGAAGCCGGGCATCGCGCAGCAGGTCTCACTGCGCAAATGCTGGCCTACGCTGGCAAGAGTGAGCTCGGACCGAGGACGGCGGTCGACCTCGTGTCCTTGGTCAAGCAGCTGCGCGTCTTGCTCGACGCCACGCTGTCCAAGAAAGCGCGCGTCGCGCTCGAGCTAGAGGACGGAAACTCAGTCATCGGTAACCGAGCCACGCTGACGCAGCTGCTCATGAACCTGCTGACCAACGCCTCTGATGCCCTGCTCGACGAGCCGGGGACGATTGGCGTCCGCATCGCCAGCGTCGCGCGACCCGAGGCCCGCTTCGGTCGTGCACTGGGCGCGCGCGTCGGTCCTGGTCAGTGGGTGCTGATCGAGGTGAGCGACACCGGGGTCGGGATGGACGAGGCGACGCGGCTCCGCATCTTCGAGCCGTTTTTCACCACCAAACGCCAGGGGCATGGGCTCGGTCTCGCGGCCTGCATCGGCATCGTGTCCTCGCATGGCGGCGCGATTTTGGTGGAGAGCGAGCCCGGGCGGGGCAGCAAGTTCTCGGTTCTCCTGCCTGCATATCGGGGTGAGGCGCCCGCGAGCGTCTTGCCTTCGCCGCCCGAACGAGCGGCACAGCGCCGGGTGCTGGTCGTCGACGACGAGCCCCTGGTCCGCATGCATCTGCGGCACGCCCTCGAGTCCCAAGGCTACGAAGTCTCGGAAGCGGCTACGGGGGCCGATGCGCTCTCGGCCATCGAGCGCCTGGCGCCGTCGGCAGTCGTGCTCGACGTGACCATGCCGGACATTTCTGGGATCGAGCTGTTGCGCCGGATGCGCGCGCAGGGCCTGACGGTGCCCGTGATCCTCTCATCCGGCTATCACGCCGCTGCGCTCGACGTCGAGCGCGACAGCTTCCAAGGGTTTCTCGCCAAGCCCTACACGTCCAGCGAGCTGCTCGAGGCAGTTGCTCGGGTGCTCGCGTAGCAACCGGCTCGCCAGGCTTGCCGATCGCTACTCTTGCTCACGCCGGGTCAACGCGAGGTAGCGGTCGCGTCGGGCGAGCAGGAACGCGCGGCGGTTCCAGGCGGGGCCGAGCGTGAGCTCGAACGCCGCAAAAACGATGAGCGTCAGCGTACAGGGGATGGCGTACACCTTCGGGAAGTGGTGCCAGCGTGAGCCCATCGCGATCGCGAAGTTCAGCACCATGCCGTACACGCTGCAGAACGCGCCAATCAGCGCGAACGCCCGCAGGTGAGTGAATGGCTGGTCCTTCTTCGGTCGGAAGCAAACCAGCGGTCCCCAGATGCCGTCGCTGTCGCTGAGCTCGTTGTATCGCCGGTCGGTCTCGCTATGTTCCCAATGAGCCATGGTCGTGCTGGGGGATGTGCAAACGGCATTCCAAGCTCGCTCCCGCCAGCGCCCTCCGCTTTAGAGGCGATCTCCGATGTAGGATGAGCGCGGTGCGTGACAAGAGGGCCTCGCCGGCGGGAATTTTGCGCGCAAACCCGCCACGGTCCTGGCGACGCCGTGGCGATCCGCTCCGTGACGAACCAGGTGCCGCCATCCAGCGCGCATTTCTCGGTCGGCGCGCACGTCAGGCGCGTCCCGTCTGTTTTTAAAACGAGAAACCCGCGGCCCTTCCGCACAACGTCCCCGCCAGCTGATTGCCGTCTTGATTCAGCTCGAGCACGCAAGCCGATACCGCGTAGTCGAGCGGCGGATCGTAGACCGTGCCCGTGATGCTCACGGCGTCACTGTGGAAGCGAAGCGCGCTCGTGCTCGAGGGCTGGACGGCGAGCGTGCCGTGCTCGGTGACCATGCCGTCGACGCTGAGGTCGAAGTTCTGCTCGGCGCTCGGGTCGGGCGCCGCGGGGTAGGCGCAGCCACGAAAATCGAAACTGAGATCCACGAATGTGGAGCCCTGCGCTGCGTTGGATGTGGCCTCCCCAAACACGCGGGCTTTGCCGGTGCTGCCGTTGCTCGGCAAGCAATCCTGCGTCTTGTCTTGGGCGCCCACGGGTTGGCCTTGCACGGTGAGGTTGTACGCAAACTTGATCATCGTTCTGAGACCGCGCAACGCAACGCCGTCCCGGCAGGCCTCGTCGCAAGCAGCTGCGGGTGCGGGGTGACTGCCTGCGCCACAGGCGCAAGTAACCAGCGCAATCGCGAACACTCGTGCAGCGCGGCTGAGCTTCATGGGGCGTGGGCTCGTCATCAGAAGCCTCCTTCGATGCCTAGGCTGGGGATGGTGATGGGGCCAATGGTTCTGGTTTCGCAACCCTGTAGGGTGCAAGTCGTGGAGACCGCTTCTTTGCTCAGGGTCGCGTTCATCCACTCGGCGATGAACGAAAAATAAGCGCGCGGCCCGAGTTGCCAGCGCTTTTCCAGCCGCAAATCGACGCGCAAGAACGGCGGTAAGCGGCTGGAGCCGGTATCGGTCGGATCGGGCGCCTTGGGTAAGCCGGTGTAGAACGTGACTCGAGTCCCCGCTCGCCAATTGCGGCCCAAGTTGTAAGCGACGGCCAGGTTCACTACGTGCGTGCGATCGAAGGTCGCGACGAAGCTCTGGTTTTGGTAGCTGCGCACCGAGCGCGACAACGTGTACGAAAGAAACCCGCCGACGCGACTGGTGAGGCGGCGTTTGAGGAACAGCTCGAGGCCGTAGGACGCGCCGTTGGTGCGCGCCTCGAGCGCGTTGGAGGCGCGAGTGCTGCCCGTGCTGTCTGCGCCCTGTCCGCCACCGCCAGTGCGGTCTGGACCCGCCGTGCCTACGGTGAAGCGGGGTTTACAGTTCCCCGTGCCCATCGGGTCGCTACCGCGGTCGCCAGCGAGCGTATCGCTCGGAAAGGTGCCTGGCGCGCAGCCGTTGATTTCCATGGGCGTTGCTCCCAGGGGATCGCTCATGTCGAAAAATCCGTTGTGGAACACGGTAGCCGTGCCGGTCGTCGCGTCTCCGAAGTCGTACTCTACCCCGGCGCTCTGCTGCACCGCGGTTTGCAGGCCGCCGCGCAGACCGCCGGGTTGGAAGCCGGGCAGTGGAACCACGAATGCCGGCGGCTGATGCGCGATGCCGAACGTGGACAGCAAGCTCAAACGCTGCGTTACCTCCAGGCGCGTCGCGAGCCGCGGGTCCACTCCGACCGCGGCCTGACCTTGCGACGAGTAGTAGTCGAGGCGGATCCCTGGCGTGATCTGAAAACGCCGGCTCAGGCTGAGCACGAGGTCGGCGCGGGTTCCGCCGGCCAGGTCGACGCGCGTCGGGAACAGATTGCTGGCGGCGGCCGCGGCTGCCGGCCCGAGCTGCGCCGTGTTCAGCTCCACATCGAAGGCGTCGAGCGTGACGTCACTGCCGAAGCGCAGCAGCGCGTCTGGGCTCAGCCTCAGGCTCAGCTCCGCGCGCGTGCCGAGCATGCGGTCGCGCACGAAGCGATCGTCCGGCAAACGTGAGCGATCCAAGCCCACCGTGGCGGCGAGCCGCAGCGCTCCGCCTTGGGCGAGCTCATGATCGTAGCGCGCGTCGACGCGGTGAAACTCGGTCCCGAACAGGGTGATGGTCTGGGTCGGGGTGCGCTCGCCCAAGTAGTCGTATGAACCGAAGGAGAACAGCGTGAGCTTGTCTTTGGGCGCGATGCGGTAGCCAATGCGCGCTTGGTAGTCCCAGTAGTTGAGCTCGGTGGTCGACTGCAGGAGCGAAAGCAGCGCGGCCGTATACGAGTAACGACCGGCGAGCAGCACGTCACCGCGGTGGTCGGCGAAGGGCGCTTCGATCAGAGCACCTGCGTCGAAGAAGCGCGCGTTGTATTCGCCGTGCAGCTCGCTCGCTTCGGGCACGGTTTCGCCGGAAACGATGCCGCCGCTGAAGCGGCCGAAACGCGCGGGATAGCCGCCAGGATACAGATCGACTCGGTCAATCAAGGCTGGGTGGACCACCGAAGGCCCCACGCCGATGTGAAACAAAAGTGGCACCCGAATGCCGTCCAGAAAATAGCCGACGTCACCGGGCGGCGCGCCGCGCACGAAGAAGAAGGGCAACCCCGAGACGATCGGCGTGACGCCGGGCATGATCTCCAGGGCGCGGAACGGATCGCCGAACGTGCCCGGAATTTGTCGTACTTCGGCGCGCGACAGGGTCACCGTGCGTGACGGCTCTGGCTTGACGCCCAGCACTTGGATTTCTATCGGTTTTGGTTTGGGTGCGCGCGGCTCGGCGGAGCGCGGCGCGCTCGGGGCACTCCCGGTCTCGGGCGTTACGGCGCTGGTCGTCTCGTTGACCACTGGCGGATGAAAGCTGATCTCGACGCGAATCCGGGCGCGGACTGGAACCCCTTTGCGGAGCGCCGGCGCAAACGCGAACGACGCAGCGGCGAGCGCCGCAGCGCTGGAGAACGGTTCATTCGCTTCGCTCGGCAGCGCGGCGCTGACCGAACCGTCGCGCTCGATCGTCAGCGTGAGCACGACCGTTGCTTCGCTCGTCGCACCTTCCGGATAGGGAACGACCAAGGCGGACAGCGCCTTGGGTGCAATCGTGTCCGTCGCGACGACGCTGTCCGTGGGCGGAACGGGAGCTTCTTCCGCGCGCGCTTGCGAACCACACAGGGCTGCCGCGCAGACGATGGCGCCCAACGGGATCAAGCTGCCGCTTCGCACTACTCGCTAGCATCCGTGACCGAGCCTGAGCGCGTCGAGGACTTTTAGATGACGGACTGCGTCGCTGCCAAAATGCCTCGCTGATTCAGGCGTGAGCTGTACGGCCCTGATGAAGGTTTCGCCGCAGCCGGAGAGGCTCGACACAGAAATGTTCAGCCCATGGCTGCCTGTCTTCGGCAATCAGCAACGACACTGAGGGGCTCGGCTAGGGCGACACGATGCCAGCGCCGTGGCTCGCCAAGCGCTCGAGCAACACCCGCGCGTCAGCCTCCACGATCAAGGCTTGGCGTTGTTTCGGCTTGAGGAAGCCCTCGCGGACGACGTGGTCCATGAACGCCGCCAGTCCGCTATAAAATCCAGCCATATCGAGCAAGGCACAGGGCTTTTGATGCAAGCCCAGCTGCGACCAGGTCCAAACTTCGAATAGCTCCTCGAGCGTGCCGATGCCGCCCGGCAGCGCGACGAAGCCGTCTGACAAGGAGGCCATCAGCGCCTTGCGCTCGTGCATCGAGCCCACGATGCGCAAATCACTGACGCCGCGATGGGCGAGCTCGCGTTCCACCAGAGCCTCGGGGATGACCCCGATCACGCGCCCACCCGCGGCCAGCACCGCGTCCGCCAGCGCCCCCATCAAGCCCGCGTGCGCGCCGCCGTACACCAATTCGATTTGGTGGCGGGCCAGGAGCATCCCGAACGCTTCCGCCCCCGCACGGTACTCCTCGCGCGCACCGAAGCTCGATCCGCAGAACACACACAGCCGCATGCCGCGAGGATGGCCGGTCGGACACGTCTGAGCAAGCGGCGCGGCCCTTGCTGGACCAGGCGCTGGCTCAAGCGCGCTTGGCTTAGGGGTTCTCGCTCAATATCTTCTTCACTTCTTGCAAGCGAGGCTCCGCTCCTGAATCGACCACCAAGGGGGAGGCCGGCGTTGGTTTGTTCACGCGGCTGTACTGGGCCCGGTCAACGGTGGAGTCGAGCCGCGAATTGACGCCGAGCGGCTTGCGGGTGGCGCTGGATGCCGTTCACGGTCTTACCTCCGCGGCCGCGCCCCAGCGCTTGCCGAGCGAAGCAAAGGCATCACGCAACACGACGAGCTGCGCGCAGTGATCGGCCTTGTCGTTGCCGGCATAACCACGGATTTGGAGATCACCCCGACTGAAGTACTCGATCAGCTCGAGGCCCCAGGGGTCGGCGCGGCGCACGGCTTGCGGCTTGCCGCCGAGCGACGACACCAGATAATGCGCACACTCGGTGGTCGACGCGAAGTCGGGCGGGTCGATGGACGAATGGGTGACGAACATCAGCCGCTCGCCCTTCGTGGCGCGCGTGGCGTAGTCCAGGAACGGCTTGAGCTGCGCCTTGAACGCCAAATCGTTCCCGCGCGGCGCATGCAGCCCATCGATCAGAATCACGGCGTCGAAGTCGTTGCCCGTCGGTTGACCGAGCGCGGCGGCGATGCCGACGAAACCCGCGCTCCAAGCGCTCATCGCCACGTGGCCCACGTGCGCGGTGGAATGTTGCTTGCTCACGCCTTGCTCTACGCCACTCAGGATCGCCTGGTAAAGGTGCGTGCCGGTGAACAGCGGCGCGTAGCCGCGGCTCGGGTCGAGCGTCAAGGTGAAGAGCACGAAGGGCTGGCCACTCTTCACCAACTGCTTCCGAACCGGTTCGTCGCCATTCAAATGAATCACCAGGTCGAAGCGCCCGGAGGAATCCAGCTTCAAAGCTTTCGGCGCGCTGAAGTGACCCTGAGCAACCGGCACCCAATCCGTGAACGGCGTCGTGTCGACGCTTTCACCGGCGCAGGGCTCGATTCCGCCGCGCTCCGCGGCTTTGCGCGAATACTGGAACCCCGGCCGCGCCGTCACCCAATTCGGCGACTGGGCACGCTCGCTATCGAGCAGGATCGGGCGCTCGGGGTCGAGCGGATCGATCAAGCGGTCCGCGCTCGCGGGCGCGCTCAACGACGGTGCGGGTGTGGGAGGCGCCACGACGGGCTGAGCGACCGGTGGCCGCAACCGAGGGTAAACCTCGGAGTAACCCGCTGCCGCGATTAGGGCGAGGGCGGTGAAGCCAATCGCGATGGTCGCAAATCGCGGCATTCGGGGATCATTACCATCAAACCGCTTTGCGGCCCGTCACGAGTTGCACCACGAACATCACCAACGCGGCCAGCAGCAACAAGTGCAAAAGCCCGCCAGCGGTGTACGACGTTGCCAAACCAACGGCCCAGAGCACCAACAACACGACGATCAAGGTGTACAACATGTTTCCAACTCCTTGACTGCCATCAAGCACGCGCTGTGCCAGTCAGAGCGCGCGGCGACAGGCGAGCGCGGTGCTACATAAAACGCGAACATTCGGCGCTCGCACCAGGAAAGCGCGACGAACCGCCCTGTGGCAGATTGCCGAACCGAGGCAGCACGGCGTGTTCACCGCGCTAGGGAAGCTCGTTCTTCAGCGCGAGCCGCTCGATCGCTTCGATGGCCTGCACCATGCGCGCGCTCGCCGCTGGATTGGCCGAGTGTACGACGATGCGCGGCGGGCGAAAGCCCCGGCTCGCCACGGCTTCTTCGAGCCAAACCAGCACGTCGTAGCCCGTGCCGCGCGCGTCGTCGCCCAGATCGTGATCCAGGCTCAGTTCACTCACGTCGCCTTGCTCGAGCAAGCGAATCACTTCCTCTGGCCAAAGCGCGCCCACCCAACCTTCCGGCGTCGGCCGACAGTCGTCTAGATAGACCTTCAGCATGACGAGCTCCCATCGCTATACGCCACTACCCCCTCGCTCATTCCGCGAGCGCTCGCACTTTGCGGGCCCTAGGGCACCTCGGTCAGCCCCGAGTTCCACTCGGTGGGGGTGGGCGCACGCGTCTCACCCTCGAAGGCCGCCCAGCCGCGGTTGTTGCCCGGATCTTTGTCGTTGATGCCAACTCGAAGCGGGCCTGCGGCAGTCACCACGAAGCGCCCGGCCGTGCCAATCACGGCTCCGTCGACCCGGCCGTGACTGCCCACGAGCGCTACGCCGCAGGCGTGCGGAGCGGTCGTGAACGGTTGCGCATCGAAGTTGTAACCGTGCAGCTGCCCGCCCGGGTAACCCTCGGGCCCAATGGCGGTCGTGTACAGCGTGCCCACGGTGTAGTTGCCCTGCGCGTGCAGCGACACGACCTCACCGGCGGCTAGCGAGCGCACGCGCGCGGGGACCGGCGGAGACTGCGCTTCCAATTGCGTCCGCACCACTTTGCTCGGCACGTATTTACTCGCGGCGACCTCGAAGCGCGTCGCAGCGCCCGTAGCAAAGTCACCGATCCCGTGGGGCGACCTCGCGATCGCGTCGATCTGATCGCTGGTCAGACGAAATGAAGCGATCGGCTCCGGATCTTGTCCCGCGTCTGCATCGAGCACCTCCAGCAACAACCCCTCGGATGGGATGGCGGCGGTCGGCACCACGAACTCGTAGTTGAAGTTGAAGCTCAGCGCGTCGGGCACGACGAAGCTCTCGTAAGCAGCGCCGACCGCAGAGCTCAGGCGCAATTGCAGATCGGGATTGGACGGCTCTTTCTCCAACGGCGCCGTGCGCCCCGCCATTCCACACAGCAAGCTCACGCCTTCGCCGACGACCGGCGAGACCATCTTGCCGCCGAACGCCAGCAGATCGCAGCCCGGATCGACGTGCGGCGCGTCGGCCACGTCCCAGCGGTCGCCCGAGTCGGGCCGCAAGGGCTTCACTTCGACGCGCGCCACGCGCAGGACGAACGCGCTCGGCAGCGAGCGGGCGGGCGGTGCCGGCTGCTGACCTGCGCAACCCAACACCGCCAAACACACGACAGGAACGACACTCGGACGATGCCCCATGGCTCATCGTACCGAGGTCGCTCCCGACGGCCAACCCGCCGGCGAGGCGTGCCCCGGAATGCCGAGACTTGGCCGGCGTGTGCTCGAGCGCGTCTAGCGAGCTATGCGCCGCAATCGGGCGTGCGCGCCCGCTTGCCCAACCCAATCAGGATCCGGTTGGGAGGTTGGGTTGGCGGGCCGAGCGCGCGCGCGGCGTCGCGTAGCTCGGTCTTCGCCCGGGTGCTCAGAGCCCAGGAGCTTGCTCGAGGATCACGAGCTGGATACGGCGATTGCGGGCGTGCCCCTGCGGCGTCACGTTGGGCGAAATGGGGTGATCTTGGCCATAGCCGCGCGCGCTCAAGCGGTGCGGGTCGATGCCGTGTGCCACGAGCCAGTCCAAGACCGCATTGGCGCGGGCTTCGGAGAGCGTTTGATTGTGCTCGGGAGTGCCACTGTTGTCGGTGTGGCCCTGGATTTCGACGCGCGTGAGGCGCGGGTTGCTCGCGAGCACGTCGGCGATTTCGTCGAGCAGCCCTTCGGCATCGGCGGCCAGCGCTGCCGAGTCTTGCTCGAAGTGAATCGCTTGTGTGAGCTTGAGCTCCTTGGCGCTCACGACCACACGCGAGGTCTTCGGCCGTTTGCGCAGCGCGAGCTGCGGCGTCGCGTCCTGGCGCGGTGCTACGCTGACGGTTTGAGCGTGAAACAGGTAATCGCGCGACCGCGCGGACAGCGTGACCATGCCCGGGATCACGCGCTCGAAGCGGAAGCTGCCGCTCGGATCCGTCACCAGGCTCAGGCTGCGGTGCAGCGAGTCGGTGAGCTCGACGGTGGCGTCAGCAATCGGCGCCGAGCTCACCGCGTCCACGACGCGGCCGAGCACGTTGCCCGCGCGCGGCAAGGCTTCGAGCTCGCAATCCGCGTCCGTGTACGTGATGGCGGGCGTTGGTGCAGCTGGCGCAGCTGGCGCCGCCGCCACGACCGCCGTGCAAGGTCCGGATTTGTAGTCCTCGGCGTCGATGTCGAAGTTGTACGTGCCGGGTTCGAGGTCGCCGGAGATGAAGCGGCCATCGGCGCCGCTGGCCATCGCCGTGAGCTCGCGATCGCGGTAGTGAAGCACGGCGTTGACGATGCCCGCGTCTTTGCCGTGCTCATGCACGCGGCCGCGGATGCGCAGCTTGGGAGGCGCGCTGGGCGCCGGCGCGACGCGCTCGACGATCAGCGGCGCGGGCGGCGGAGGCTCTTGGATGTCGAAGGCGTAACCGAGGCCGAGCCAGAGATCCCAGGGCAGGGTGGGGGCGAGCTCTTCGATGAAGTTGGAGGTGCCCGAGGTGCCGATGTCGATGGCTGCCGTTGCGGAAAGCCCTTTGAGGAACGGTGAGACACGCGCGCCGAGCGTCAAGCTCGAGGGCAGGGCAGAGAACGAGCTGTCGGCGCCGAGGCAGCGGTCGCCCGAATAGCGCGTCCGTGAGCTGCACGTGTAATTCTGACGATTGACGGGCACCTCGAGGTTCCACTCCAAGAACGGCCGAACCACGGGCAGCGCGGCCTCGATGCCGAGCCCGGTTTGGAAGCGATCGACGCGATTGATGCCGAGCCCGAAGCGTTCCACCCGCGTGATGCGCGTGCCGCGACTGCCCTCGGTGTCTTCGACCAGCGCGCCGGAGTTGTCAGCGAAGTAGCCAACGTTGCTCAGCACGCGAAGCGGGACCTTCGTGCTGCCGAGGTTTCGGAAGTCGAGATCGCCGAGCAAGGCTGCGCGAAAGCTGGTGCCCTTGCCGCTCAGGCCGACCGAGCCCGACCCGTTCAAGAGCTGCAGCTCGGCCAGCGCGCCCACCGACAGCACGCCTGCCAAGGGCTCGGGTGTAAATAGCTTCAACCCCAGGTTGGTGTTGCCGAGCACGTCGATCAAGCCGGGCGAGTGTTGGTCGTCGTAGTTGGCGACCGAGTGCAAGCTCGCATACGCCTCCAGGTACCTGAGCGGTGTGACGGATAGTCCGAGCACCGTGCCGGCGTGGTCGGACGAGTCATGTCTGTTGCTTGCGCAGGGCGTGCCCGCGTTGCACAGAAAGCCCGAGCCGCTGAAGAAATCGAACAGCACGCTCAGGCGGAACGTGCCCGCAGCTCCCGAGCCTGGCCGGGCCAAGTGCAGGAGACCCGTGCTGCCTGAGACAGTGTTTTGCTCGAGCAGCGAGCTGCGCCGACGTGCGGCCTCCGTGGCCGCAGCCTCGCTCGGCGCCGCATTTTGCGCCGCCCCGCTCGGGGGCGGGGGCGAGGGCGAGGGCGAGGGCGAGGGCGAGGCAATTGGGGGCGCCTCGGGTGCAGCGGCGTGAGCGACCCGCGCGAGCAGCACACAACTCAAACACAGCTCGCCCAGCAGCGTCTTTTTGAACGACATCTTAACTCTGAATCAGTGACTTCAAGTTTGGTGAGCCCCGTGTTCTTGGCGGCAAGGGGTGAGCGCAGCACGCAACACGGGACTCTGCTGCGCCTGTGTCGCGCAGTAGCGAAGAGCGATCACCCGTCGCGTCCGATCCCGAAACTTTTTTCGCGCGCGCGAGCAAAACGCTTTTGTCGCGAGCAGTGATCGCTTCCCTCACCGCCGAGACACGTAGCTCGGCAGGACGGCTCGGCGTCGCCGGCGCTCGGCCTGGTTCGTTCGTTCGCCTTCCCCGGAGTCGTGTTTCATGAATAGCACTCGGGTTTCTTCCCATCTCTTAATGCTGGTCTGCAGGGTGATCGCCGGCGTGCTGGCCGTGAGCAGCTTGCTGCTCGTTGCCTGCGGCGGCGCAACCGGTTTGGACGGCGGGAAGCGGCAAGGGGTCAGCGGCAATGCCGGGACGAGCAGCGCGGGCGAAGCCGGAGAGAGCGAAGCGGGCGGCGCAAGCGGCGCTGGCTCGGGCGGCGCAGCGGCCGGAAACGCTGGCACGAGCGTCGGCGAGGCCGGCGCAGCGGGCGACACTGCGCAGCTGATTTCGCTGGAAATTACCCCGGTTTCGGCGAGCGCGGCCGTGGGTACGCAAGCCTTGCTGCGCGCGACCGCGACCTACTCGGATCAAACGCGGAAGGACGTTTCTGCGTCGGCCACCTGGAGCAGTAGCGCGCCGATGACCGCGAGCGTCGCGGCCGGGGTCGTGAGCGCGCTCGCTCCGGGCGACGCGACGATCAGCGCGCTCTTCGGTGGGCAACGTGCCAGTGCGGCGATCACGGTACCGACGGCCAAGGTGCAATCGCTCGCGGTCACGCCGACCACGGCTAGCATCGGCATTCAGGGCACCCAGGCGTTCCAGGCCGTGGTCACGCTGAGCGACGCCACGACACAAGACGTTACAATGACGGCTAACTGGGCCTCTTCGAAGCCTGCCGTTGCGAGCGTCGTCAGTGGCGGGCTAACCACCGGGGTCAGCGCGGGCACGACGACCATCAGCGCCGAGGCCGCCGGCTTCACCGGTAGCGCGGACCTGACCGTCACGCAGGCGACACTCGCTTCGATCGCGGTGACGCCCACCAACCCCTCTCTAGGGATCGGGGTGAGCCAATCGTTCACGGCCACTGGCACTTTTTCCGATGGCTCCGTCTCGGACGTTTCGAGCCTGGCGAGCTGGGTGTCGAGCACCCCCGCGGTCGCCAGTATCGACCCGGCCACGCACCTGGCGAGCACGCTCAGTGTCGGGGAAACAACGATTACCGCCAGTGTGGGCAAGCTCTCGGGCAGCACCGTGCTCACCGTCTCGCCGGCCAGCCTGGTCGCGATCGCGGTTGCTCCGGAAACAAGCACCGTGGCGCTCGGCGGCACGATCACCCTCACTGCCACCGGCACCTATTCCGACAACACCACGGTGGATCTCAGCCAATCGGTCACTTGGTCCTCCAACGCCAGCGCCACCGCGCTGGTGTCCAATGGCCTCGGCTCGCAGGGCACCGTGACCGGGCTTGCGAGCGGCAGCGCGACCATCACGGCCACGCTCGGCGCAGTGAGCGGCAGCGCCGGTGTGACCGTCACGGGCGCGACGCTCGTCTCGATCGCCATCACCCCCGCGAACCCGACGCTGCCCCTCGGGACCGCGGTCTCGCTCGTCGCGACCGGGACCTACTCGGACAACTCAGTGGTCGATCTGACGGGTAGCGTCAGTTGGACGATCGATGATCCGAAGCTCGCTAACGTGAGCAACGCGGATGCGACCCCGGGGTTGGTCACGGCGGTTGCCATCGGCTCCACGACGGCGCATGCCGCCCTCGGCACCGTGACCGCTCAGACGTCGATCACGGTCACCGCTGCCAAGCTCGTTTCGATCGCGATCACGCCAGCGAACCCGACGCTCCCGGCCGGCACGACCCAAGCCCTGCTCGCCACGGGCATGTACAGCGACGGCGCGACGCTCGATGTCACCAGCAGCGCAGTCTGGAGCTCGAGCACGCCGACCATTGCCACCGTCAGCAACGCAGCCGGCACTCAGGGCTTGGTCACGGCGGTTGCCACGGGCAGCAGCACCGTGAGCGCGACCCTGAACGGCGTTGTTGGCAGCAACAAGATCACGGTCTCTGCGCCAACCATCACGCAAATCGTCGTCTCTCCAATCGCATCGAGCGTGCGCGTTGGGCAGACCGTGCGCTACACCGCGACCGCGATCCTCTCGAACAACACGCAGCGTGACGTGACGCAAGCCGCGACTTGGGCGAGCTCGGCCACCCTAGTGGCAGCCTTCGCGCAGGGCCCGGGGGGCGGCATGGGCGGCCGGGTCGTGAATGCGCTCGCGGTCGGGACCACCACAATCAGCGCGGCGTATCAAAACATCACCGGCTCGACGAGCTTGACCGTCACCAACGCGGTTCTGTCCGAGATCCAAGTCACGCCCATTGCCGCCACGTTGACCGTGAAGGGCACCCGCCAATACACGGCAACCGCCATCTACACCGATAACACGCAGCAAGACGTGACCGCGCAGGCCACCTGGGTGTCGTCCAATCCCGGCGTCGCGCAGGCGTCGACCGGCGGTGGCGGCCCGGGTCCTGGCGGTGGCGGCGGCGCGCGAGGAACGGTCACGGCAATTGCGGCAGGGAACGCGACGATCTCGGCGACCTTGAACGGCATCACCGGTTCGACGACGCTGAGCGTCACGGCCGCGACGCTCAGCTCGATCTCGCTCACACCCATCGAACCGAGCGTGGCCATCGGCACCCAGGTGAACTTCATCGCGACGGCGCTGTATAGCGACAACACGAGCCTGAACGTGACCAATCAGGCCACCTTCACGTCCTCGAATCCGCTGGTCGCCGCGGTGAGCACCGCCAACGGCACACGCGGACAAACGCAAACCTTGGCCGCGGGCAGCGCGACAATCTCGGCGGCCTACGGCGGGCTGACCGGCAGCACCGGGATCAGCGTCACTTCGGCCACGCTGACCACGATTCAGATCACGCCCTTTTCCCCTACGCTTTTGCCCGGTCTCACCACGCAGCTGAGCGCGACCGGCATTTACAGCGACAACACCACCCGTGATCTGACGGCACTCGTTACTTGGTCGTCCAGTGATCCGAGCGTGGCCTCGGTGTCGAACGCGGCCGCCACGCGCGGCCAGCTCTCGCCGCTCAAGGCCGGCGCAGCCACCGTGAGCGCGACGTATCAAAGCGTGAGCGGCACGGACGTCATCACTGTCAGCTCGGCGACGCTGAGCGCAATCAGTGTCACCCCGGGAAGCGCGACGATTGCGCAGCACACAAGCTTCGCGTTCAGCGCCCTGGGCACGCTTTCGGACTCGACCACGCTGGACATCACCAACTACGTCACCTGGCTGTCGACCGTGCCCGCGCAAGCCAGCATCAGCAACGCCAACGGGTCACGCGGCGTTGCCACGGGCCTGGCATCGGGCACCGTCACCATCAGCGCCGTACGCGGCACTCTCACGGGCACCGCAACCCTGACCGTCCAATGAACAACGCGCTGGATCCGAGCGAAGAGCGGTTCTTCGAGCAGGGTGAGGTCGCTTCGCCCGAGCTATCGGAGGAGCTGCCGCCGTCGCCCGAAGCGAGCGTTGGCATCGGCGCCGATGAAAGCGCGCGGCGCGCCCGGCTGCGGCGCGTCGTTGCCTCCGCGCTGCTCGGCAGCGTGGCGCTATTCGGAGTAGGGCTCGTGCGCCATTTCGGTGCGCCGCAGCTGCCCCCGGAAGCGCGCAAACCCGAACGGCGAGCGACGCTCTGGGCGCTGCAGCCCGCCGCTCCCAACACTCAGCAGCCGAGCGCCGCGGCTGCGCCAGCCTCTCTCTCGTCACAACCACTCCCCGCGGTCAACCGCCCGCCAAGCGTCGATGCTTCGGCCTTGATCCGAAGCGCGCGCACGTTGCTGGAAGCCGGGCACACGCGAGATGGGGTTGCCGTCGCGCGCAGCGCGGTGAGCGCCAACCCCCAGAACGCCGAGCCCTACATCCTGCTCGCGGCAGGCCTCCAAGATCTCGGCAAATGGGCCGAAGCACAAACGGTGTTCGCCACCTGCAAACAGGCGACCAGCAGCGGACCCAACGCCACTTGTCGCTACTTCGCGGGCGCTCGTTAACCCAGGCTCAGCTTCTCCATTCGGATCAGCCGCTGCAGCTGCAGCCCGTCGAATTCGCCGTGATGCGAACGTTGCAGCCATGCCAGACCGCGGGGGTTGAGGCGAGGCGTGCGAACGAGCATCAGGTGCACGACCTTTTGCTCGGAGGGTGGGGCGGACGTGACGGATGTGGTGGATGTGGTGGATGGAAGGGACGCAACCGGTGCGCAGGCGTTGTGAGCGAACATTGGTCAGGGCTACCTTTTGACGCTGTTTGGTGGCTACTACGCAAAGCTCGGGTGTCTGTTTCGTGGCAACGCCTGCGCCCCCGGGTTTATGCCTTGAGCAGCTCAGTCATGTAGGAGTTCGGAATACCTGCGATGCGGGTGCCGAAGTTGGCCAGGTTCAAGCGCCGCCCGATCGGGTTTCTGTTGGATCGCAATGTGTCTATTCAAGGCGACTCACACGTCGAACGGGTGAGCAAGTTTCATCGCCATCGCGCGCGCCGACGCACGCGGCGAATATCCACGGCGGCGCGCAACAGTTTGGGGTATTTCGACACGCGCTGCCCGGCGCTCAGCTGCTGCGCTGGGCCACGATGAACAAGCGCGGAAAAGCGAGCAGCGAGCGCCCGTCGACCTGGGCCGGGTAAGCGCGGGCAATTTTCGATTCGTACTCGACCAAGAAGCGAGCCTTGAGCTCGTCCGACAGCGGCTCGAGAAAGGGCCGCAAGCCGGTGGCTTTCAACCAGTCCACGATTGCGGAGGGAGAGCTCAAGGGGTGGTGGTAGGCCGTCCGCCAGATTTCGACGCGCGCACCGGAGCGGGCCAATAGATCGTAATAGGCGCTTGCCGCCAGGACCGGCGCCCGTACTCGCGAAGCGTCTCCAATGGCGCTCGCAAAGGCAGGCTGCGCTGCGACCTCGCGCATCAGCTGGTGGCTGGGCTCGTTCAAGTTGTCGGGCATCTGCAGCGCGAGGACGCCGTTCGGTGCCAGCAGCGAGATCAGGCGAGGCAGAAGCCGCTCATGATTGGGCACCCACTGAAACACTGCATTCGCGAAGATCAGGTCAGGGGCGAGTGCGGGCTGCCACGTGCTCACGTCGCTGAGCTCGAAACGGCAATTGGGCAGCCGCTCGCGTGCGCTCGCAACCATGGCTTCGGAGCTGTCCGTTCCGATCACGTTTGCGCTCGGAAAACGCTCCACGAGCAGCTCCGTCGAATTGCCCGGACCGCAGCCGAGATCCACGACTTGCGTGGTCTCGGTGAGCGGAACGTTGGCGAGTAAATCTCGAGCCGGGCGGGTGCGCTCGTCCTCGAAGCGCTTGTACAGGGTGGGATTCCAATCAGCGCCCATGGGGCGTAATATCACCGCCTGTTGGGGCTGACAACGCGCCCCGACGAAGTACCCAGCCCCGCTGACTCGCTCAGTGGTGCAGACCCTTGGCGGCCTGTTTCGCGGCCTCGTACTGCTCGAGGACGGCCTTCGATTGATCCTCGGTCATCACCTCTTGCGCGCGAGGGAAGAAATCGTTCTCTTCCTCGGCCACGTGTTGTTGAACCAGAGTGAACAAGCGCTCGAAGGCGGAGGCCCAGGCGGGGCTTCCGAAGTCGTGCGCGTCCACGGCGGCGATCGCCTCCTTGAGCTGACCCGCTTCCTGGCTGTGGAGCGCCACGATCTCGCCCGTGGCCTCGATGCCGGTGAGGAGCGGATACACCTCTGCCATCTCGGCTTGCTCGTGCGAGAGCAGCTCACTGCGGATCTTCCCCCAATGCTCACGCCGCACGTCGCTTTCGGTGCTCTTGCTCACGCGCTTCATCAGCGCGCCCACTTCCCCGTGCTCTTCGGCTAGATGCAGGAACACACCGCGAAGGCCCTCGAAGCCGGCCTTCATCGCCTTCACCGTGCCCGCAGCCTTCACAGAAATTTGTTCGATTGGGTTTGCCATGGTCGCTTGCGAAGCAAACCACGTGCCGCGGCCGCGAATCGACAGGATGGCTGGATTTCAGCGGATAAATCGCGTGGCGCATCGCCGCCACGTGGCGCTCGGCACCACTCGAGAGCTAGGCCACGTGCGACGACTGCCGGGCTTCGAGCAGGCGCCGCATGTTCGAGGCGAGCTCGGCGACATCGAACGGCTTCTCGAGGACGATGGTGTCGTTGAGACGTTCGAGCGCTGGGCGGGACAAGCGGCCACTGAACCCCGTGGCGATGATGATCGGCTGTGCGTGGCCCGCGCGGCGCACGCGCTGCGCCAGCTCGAGCCCCGTCACGCGTGGCATCGTGTGGTCGACGATGATTAGATCGTAGGCCGCGGCGTTGGACTCGAATTCACGTAAAAATGCCTCGGGCGAAGTGGTGTGTACCGCGGAGTAGCCCAGGCCTTCCAAGGCCGACCGAGTCAGGATCGCAATCGACTCTTCATCGTCGACGACCAGCACTCGTTCTCCGCAGCCGCGAGGCGCTTGTGTGCTCGGCGACTCGGGCGAGAGCGCGCTGCGATCACTGGACAGCGCGGGCAAAAACAGGCTGAACAGCGAGCCCTTTCCGGGCACGCTCGTGACGTCCACCGCGCCGCCGTGCTCCTCGGCGATGCCGCGCACGATGGGCAAGCCGAGGCCGGTCCCTTCCCCCGGGGGCTTGGTGGTGAAGAACGCATCGAACACCTTCGGGACGTCCTGCTCTTGAATGCCGAGCCCTGTGTCCTCCACCTCGATCACGAGGTAAGCGCCGGGCGAGAGCTCCCCCGTCGCGACGCGGTAGCTGCGGCGACATTGCTGCTCCCGAAGCCGAATCGTGAGCGTTCCGCCGTGTGGCATGGCGAACGCGGCGTTCGAGACCAAGTTGACCAACACGTGCTGTATCTGATTGGCGTCACCGAGGGTGGTCGACGAACTCGGCATCAGCTCGACGCGCAAGTCGATGGATGGCGAAAGTGTGTTCCGCACGAACTCCAGCGCTTCCTCGACCACCTCAGAAACGTCGATCACGCGCCGCTCGGGCTCACTCGGACGACTGAAGGTCAGGATGCGGCGCACCAGATCTTTCGCCCGCAAGCCGCCTTTGCGGATGTCCTTGAAGGCGTCCTCCGGCGAGCTGGCCATGCCGCCTGCGCCGAGCTCGGCCAGCATCAAGATCACGGTCAAGATGTTGTTGAAATCGTGCGCGATGCCGCCTGCCAGTAGGCCCATCGTTTCCATCTTCTGCGCGTGGAACAGCTGCAGCTCGAGATCCCGCCGCTTGAGCTCTGCAAAGCGCCGCTCGGTGATGTCTCGACCCACGCTGACGGTGCCCACGACTTTGCCCTGTGAGTCGGTGACGACTTGAGTGCGCCAGTCGATCCAGACGCGAGAGCCGTCTTTCCTGTAGTCCTCCCATTCACAGCTCACGCACTCCCCTTCGTCCACGACCGTGCGCAAGTTCCGCTCGGCGCTGAGCGCCGCTTCGGCCGGCAGACGAGAGCCTGCGAATCGTCCAATCAGCTCCTCGCGAGTCCACTGAAAGATGCGCTCTGCAGCCAAATTCCAGGCGGTAATGCGCAGGTTCACGTCCGTGCAAACCACGGCGTCTTGCAGCTGAGCCAAGGACTGCGCGTCGCGGCGCATGGTCTCTTCTGCGCGCTTGCCGGCTTCGGCCGTGCAGCGCTCCTCGTGGATGTCTTGCGTGGTACCGAGCACGCGGGTCGGCTTGCCTTCCGAGTCCCGTCCCGAGACGCAAGCGCGATTGCGGACCCAGCGAAACACGCCATCATCACCGCGAACCCGCAGCTCCTCCGTCCATTCGCTCACGCCGCGCTGTAGCGGAGTGGGCACGCCGGGCGTGGGCAGGTCATCGGGATGGACGCGGCTGTACCAAGACTGGGCCGTCATCGGCGTGTCGTGCGGGGCGAAGCCCAAAAAGCCCGGTTGCGCTCCGAAGCGAGTCAGCATGCCGGTCCGAATGTCCCAGTCCCACCAAGCGAGCTTCGCCGACGAGGTTGCGAACGCGAGGCGCTGCTCCGTGGCATTCAGCTCGGCGCGTAGGCGAGCGACCTCGGCTTTCAACGCCTCTTGTTGCTCCACCGTCTCTGCACTAGCCATGACACGCCTCCGTCGACCTAGGAGGAAATGAGATGCCTTGTGTCAATCAGCCAGTCAAGGCGATTGGAAATCCACGCGCTCGTTGGCCCCTAGATTTCTATTTACTTATTAATTACGGGGTGCGCGCCCGGCGCCGAAAGTTTCGGCAAGAGGTCGAGTGCACCCGGTCGACCGTTCACGGTGACGTTCAATTTCGAGAATGTCCAAGCACCGCCAGATTTCTCGGCCACCGCGTTGACCTTGCCGGAATGCACAGAACCTGACACAGGGATCGACAGGTCCGCGTGGCCCGACCCTCCGGAAACGTTGACCGAGCCACTGACGAACCAGCCCGGCTCGAGCGGTGCCCCCAACTCGGCGATCACGACCGGGTCATGTTCGGCGGTGCTCATCGCAATCGCGTAGGCGTCGGACGACTTCAGCGCGGTGGTCGCCACGCCGAAGATGCTCATGACGAACAAGCAACCAAGCAAGATCATGCTCAAGCAACCGACGCTGACTACCCAGCCCAGATTCTTACTCAGCCAAGTTGGCTTTGCCGCGCCGGGCCCTTGCTGCGGGTAGCGCGGCCCGTACGGCGGTGTTGCGGCTGGAGGGTGGGGAGGCTGCTGCATGGCGGCCGAGCCTAACTCAGTCGCCCGGCGCTGTGCATGGCATGCGCCGCTGGCTGGCAAGGCCCCCACAAAAGTGAACAGGGTCAGCCGATCGCATCGACTGACCCTGTGCTTCGACGCGCCGCGCTTCGCGGGCGTCAGCTCATGGCGTCAGAGCGCCCCGCCGCCACTGGCTCCGAGCGCGAGGCTCATGATGCTGTTGCGGCTCTGATGGTTTACCTGGCACGCCTTCGACTGGTGACGTCAGCAAGGCGGGTGCGACCGGAACCGCAGGCGCCGCGGGATCGACACCCACTGGTGTCGCTGGTGCGAAGCAATACACGGGCTGCCCGGAAGCGTATCCCGTGGTGGTGTGCGCGCTCCCCGGTCAGGGCCACAACAGCAGCACGTACAATGGCGTGCAGTACTCGCCTGGTCCGATGTGGGGCATCCTGGGATCGCTACCGGCGCCCTGAGAGTCGGGTTCGAGCCTGTGACTAGTCGGGGGTGTCGGGGGTGTGACGGCGCCCCCGTCGAACAAGCCGCAGAAGGTCTTGCTTCGCTTGCCGTTTGCAGTCGCCGCACGGCGTGCCCGGCCACTGACACCACGCTGGCTTGCATCGGTCTTTGGACCAATCCCGACGAAGTACGTGCGAGCTCGTTGCTCACATCGCTCTTCGCGTCCGACGTGAAGCTGTTCGACGCGCAGGGCAAGTACGCCCCGAACCCAACCTCGCTAACCAAGGACGCTTTGTCGGTCGGCATTGGCTTCACTGCGGTGAAGGCGCTCATCACGCAGTAGCAGGTGTAGCGTTCGCGCGCTGCACTTCGCCACGTCGTGCCGTTATGTCGCGCCTTCAGATCTGAAGCCGCGACAGCGCTGTCATGCCACAAATGAGGGGCACTACGGAATTGCGGTTCCGAAGTACAGCGTGGTTGTCCCCCAGGGCGAAGTTTGTTTCTTGAGCGTTTTAGAGGTCGCCGTTCGGAAACGAACATGAGGCGTTTCACGCGTGCGGCGCCTGTTGCGAATTGTCTGGCCTAGCCCTTGCTCTACGCAGAGAGCAAAATGCAAATGTCAGTCAAGGGCATGATTCAAGTTCATAGCGTCACTTATCGCATCGTCCGCGTGCGCACGGGTCATTACGACGTCGTGCGCTTGTTGGATGATGTTCGCATCGGCTCCTTCTCGCTCGCACAAGGCAAGGACCCCGTCGTCGAAGGGGACTCAGCAGAGTTACTGCGGGCGATCGCGCGAGCCGCGTTGCAAGGCGGCCGCACGACGTGGGCACCACGTCGCCTGAGCGCTTAGCTGGCGTGGGCCGCGGGTGCTCGGGGCACCCGCGGCGGGGCGTGTCTCGCAGTGAAACGGTGGCCGGTCCAGGCGCTGTTTTTGCGCAGTTCGCGGCTTGAACGTTCTTGCGGTTCGTGCCGCGCGCCAAAGGGTCTGGCCAGGCGCGAGCCGGGGCGTTAGCGTTGCCTTTGGGTGGGCCGCACCCCAAAAGTCCGGGCCGCCGCTCCAAATCAGGCGCGAATGTCGCTCGTCATCGATCCGCTGTCCCCGAATCCGCACCCGCTCGTGGGCACGGTGCTGCGCGGAACTTACGAGGTCAAGCGCGTCGTCGACCGCGGAGGAATGGGCATCGTGTTCGAGGGCGAACAGGTCCGCCTGCGCCGCAAGGTGGCGATCAAGATCCTGCCCGTCCATTTGGCTCAGGAGCAGCAAGCCTTGCTGCGCTTTCAGCGCGAGGCCGAGCTCGTGAGCCTGCTGCAACACCCGAATGTGGTGCAAATCGTCGACTTCGATACGACCGAGCACGGCGAGCCGTACATCGTCATGGAGTTCCTGGCGGGGGAAAGCTTGGAGTTTCGCTTGGCCCGGCAGCCCGTTTTACCGTTGGATTTCGCGGTGCGGGTGGCGACCCAGGTGGCCTCCGGACTCTCGGCGGTGCACGAGGCGTTGATCGTGCACCGCGACTTGAAGCCGGCCAACATCTTCCTCACCGAGCTGAGCGAAGGCGTGCACGTGAAGTTGCTCGACTTCGGCATCGGCAAAAAGCTCGGCGGGCAGCAACGCTTGACCGGCGAAAACGACGTCATGGGCACGCCGGACTACATGCCGCCCGAGCAGGCACAGGGCAAAACCGCGCACGTCGATCAACGCGGCGACCAGTACTCCTTGGCAGTCATCGTGTACGAGATGCTCGCTGGGCGCGGCCCCTTTCAGGGGGATATGATGGCGATCTTGGCGCAGGTGATCGCTGCCGAGCCGCCGCGCATCGAAGATTTCGTGCCCGGTTTACCCGCCGGGGTCGGACCGGTGTTGCGGCGAGCCATGGCCAAGGCTTCGACCGAGCGCTTCGAGACGATCGTGGATTTTGCGAATGCCCTGAGCGCAGCGGCAGCTCCGCCACCCGTGAGCCCAGCGCCCCCTGCAGTCGCCGAGCCGATCACACAAACCACCCTCCGCCTGACTACGCCGAGGGCGCTATCCGAGCCACGTCACGAGTGGCCGACGGTCGACGCGAGCCCGGATGCCGCGCGTCAGCGCGTGGCCGTGCCGACGCCGGGCGCTCCTTCGCAGGCCAAGCTGCTCGCGGCGCTGGAAAGCGCAAAAAAGGCGCGTTCCGCGCGGGATATCGATCTCGCGGCAACGCTCGTGGAGCGCGCGCTGAGCATCGCGGACGCGCTTGGTAACAGTGAAGGGGCCGCCGCCATCGAGCGTGAAGAGGCGCTGATCGAGGGCTCGTTGGAGATGCGCCTGGGCCGGCGAGACGGCGTGCTGCACGCGCTGCCCTCGTCGGAGGACCGCGTCTCCCTCTTGCCGGAGGAAGCGTTCTTGCTGTCCCGGATCGACGGCATCGCGAGCGCCGAAGAGGTGCTCGATTTGTCGCCCCTGCCGCGCATTCGCACCCTAAGGCTATTGGTCCGAATGCTGCGGCAGCGCTTAATCAACAACGAGTAGCCCAGGCTAGGGCAGTGGCGGTCGTGCCCAGCAGCAACACACCACTCGTTGCTTCGAGGGGAGCAGCAACAGAGAGCGGCGCGAGCAGCCGGCAGTCCGTTGGCGAGCGGGAGCCACGAACCAGGAGGCGGGGGCGTGCTCGAGCTGGGCCCGTGACCCCTGCCGGCTGACTCCTGCGCTCCGCTCTAGCACGCGCTCGGTTTCAGCGCCCAGCCACTCGGCGCGTCGTATTCGAACACCTGCCGCGTGCAGCCGAGCTGCTCTTCCGGATCGTGCGTGACGTAAAGCAGCGTCGAGCTCGTATTGCGACCGATGTAGTCGGCGATCGTGAGCACCTCGCTGCGGTGGCGCGGGTCGAGGCCGTGACACGGCTCGTCCAAGATCAAGAGCTTGGGTTGCTTGATCACCGCGCGCAAAATCAGCGCCACCCGCTGCTCGCCGTAGGAGAGCTGCGTGAAGGGCTCGGCGCGTTTGCCGAGCAAGCCCACGACCTGTAGCCAGCGCTCGGCCGCGCTGATCTCCGCGTAGCCGGGCTCGCGGTAGAGACCGATCGAGTCGAAAAAGCCGGAGATCACCGTCTCGATCAGGTTCGCGTAGCAGCGGTACGCGTACTCCACGTGGAGCGCGTACGAGACCTGGCCGAGCTGCGCCTTCACGTCCCAGACCGACTCCCCCGAACCGCGCTTGAAGCCGCACACGGTGACGTCGTTGGCGTAGACTTGCGGGTTGTCGCCGTTGATCAAGTTGAGCAGTGTGGTCTTGCCGCATCCGTTTGGACCGCGCACCAAGGTGTGCTCGCCACGCCGGATGCTCAGGTTCACGTCGTCCAGCACGCGCCGCTCGCCGTAGGACACCGTGACATGCCGGAGCCCTACGAGCTCTTCGCGGGCATCGTCACTCCTCGTGGACGAAGCTTCTTGGAGCGTGCCCGCGAGCGCCTGAGTGAGCTCTTCGGCTTCTCCATGAGCGAGCCCTCGGAGCTCACTCGGGATGCCGCGTGCCTCGAACTCGGCGCGCGGTCCAGCGAAGGCGATGCATCGGTCCTCGATGTGCAGCACGTGCGTCGTCGCGCGCGGCACGTGCTCGTAACGATCGGTGATGATGAGCACTCGTGTGAGGCCGGCCTGCGTGCGCGAAGCGTCGACCAAGCGCTCGATCTCTTCGCTCAAGACGATGCGCGTCGCTGCATCCAGCCCCTCGTACGGCTCATCGAAAATCAAGACCGCGGGTTCCCGAAGCAGCTCACGGCACAGCAAGACTTTGCGGATCTCACCCGTGGACAGGTACTTCACGCCCCGGTCGAGCAGGGCGGCAATGCCGAGCCGCGTCACGAGCTCCGCCAAGCGCGGTGGTTCCTGGCGCTCCGATTCCCGCGCGGCGCTGCCGCGCTTGCGGCCCAAGATGAAGTCACGCGCCGACGTCCCTGGATCGATTCCGCCGTCCACGAACTCACCGTCGTCGTGGTAGCGCTCGTCGAACACCACGTCCCGTTGCCGCTCGAACGAAATCAGGGCCACGGCAGCGGGCGCCGGCAACTCGTTCATTCCGGCGACGGCGAGCCCCCCTGCGAGCGCCTGGGCCAAAGCGCTCTTGCCGCTGCCATTGGAGCCGGTGATGACCCACGACTGTAAGGGCTCGACGCCCCAGGAGAAATCGCGGAAAATTGGCTGGTCAGCGGGGCCCAGCGTCGCGTGGCGGAAGTAAATGCTCGTGCTCATGCGGTTCGGTTTCTGCAGCATATGTTGACAGCACGAGGTTTGCGGACAAAGGATCCCGCCCCTTTTCAGGAACCCGAGGATTGCCGCGATGAGTTACTTCAATTCCCTGCCGTTTCGCGAAGCTCTGAAGCAGCTTGGCGTGTGTCGCTTCATGGACAAGAGCGAGTTCACCGATGGCGTGAACGTTCTCCGCGGCAAGAAGATCGTCATCGTCGGTGCCGGCGCCCAGGGCCTGAACCAAGGTTTGAACCTGCGGGATAGCGGGCTCGACGTGAGCTACGCGCTCCGCAAAGAAGCGATCACCGAAAAGCGTGCCAGTTACAAGAACGCTACCGAGAACGGCCTCAAGGTCGGCACCTATGAGGAGCTGATCCCGACCGCCGACATCGTGGGTAACCTCACCCCGGACAAGCAGCACACGCCCGTGGTCGGCGCGCTCTTGCCGCTGATGAAGAAGGGCGCGTCCCTCTGGTACTCGCACGGCTTCAACATCGTCGAAGAGGGCATGCAGGTCCGTAAGGACATCACCGTGGTGATGATGGCGCCCAAGGGCCCGGGCTCGGAAGTGCGCGTCGAATACACGCGCGGCTTCGGCATCCCGACCTTGATCGCCGTGCATCCAGAGAACGATCCCGAGCGCAAGGGCTGGGCCGTGGCCAAGGCGCTGGCCTCCGGTACCGGTGGTGATCGCGCGGGCGTGCTCGCCAGCTCCTTCGTTGCCGAGGTGAAGAGCGACTTGATGGGCGAGCAAACCATCTTGTGCGGCATGCTTCAGACCGGCTCCTTGCTCTGCTTCGACAAGATGGTCGAGAAGGGCATCGACAAAGCCTACGCCGCGAAATTCATCCAGTTCGGCTGGGAGACCGTGACCGAGGCCCTCAAGTTCGGCGGCATCACCGGCATGATGGATCGCCTGAGCAACCCGGCGAAGCTGAAGGCGCACGCGCTGTCGCTCGAGCTAAAGAAGATCATGGCGCCGCTCTATCAAAAGCACCAGGACGACATCATCAGCGGCAAGTTCTCGAGCACGATGATGGCCGACTGGAAAGCGGGCGATAAAGATTTGCTCGCCTGGCGTGAAGCCACGGGCAAGACGCCCTTCGAGCAGACCGCGCCGAGCGACGCCGCGATCAGCGAGCAAGAGTACTTCGACAAGGGCATCTTGATGGTGGCCATGGTCAAAGCGGGCGTCGAGCTCGCGTTCGAGACCATGACCGACGCCGGCATCAAAGCCGAGAGCGCCTACTACGAGTCGCTGCACGAGACGCCCCTCATCGCCAATCTGATTTCGCGCAAGAAGCTGTACGAGATGAACAAAGTCATCTCCGACACTGCTGAGTACGGCTGCTACTTGTTCGACAACGCGTGTCGCCCGCTGCTCAAAGAGTTCATGCTCAAGGTGGAGACCGACGTGATCGGCAAGGGCCTCGAGCTCAAGGACACGGCCGTCTCGAACCGCGAGCTCGTGCGCGTCGACGCCGAGATTCGCAATCACCCGGTCGAGCAGATCGGCACCGTGCTCCGCGCTTACATGACCGCAATGAAGCCGGTCATCTGAGCTCACCACCCTGCCGCCACCCTGGGCGCGGCATCGAGCTCCGCGAAGCTGATCCTGCCTCGGCGTCCCCCTGTACGCTGAGGTAGGAGCCTTCGCAGCTTTTGTTCCCGTTTCCACGCGGCTCCGGCCGCGCTCCGGACACGGACAGGGACGATAGACAAGAGCAGCTTGGCCGCCGCCGTTTTGGTGCTCGGCTCGGTCACATTGAGCAGTGCGTGCAGCAGTGACGGGGGCGGAACGCCGATCCTCGGCGGAGTCTCGCCGGGGAATGCCGGTTCCGGCGTGGGCGGCGGCGCTGCGGCGGGCGCGGGCCAGGTCGGCGGCGCAGGCGCGCCCACGGGCGCCGGCAGCGGTGGCGCGGCGAGCCCTGGAGCTGATGCAGGCGGTGATACTGCTCCAGGCGTCGGCGCGTGATCCGTGGCATCTTCACCTCTCAAGGCGGGGAGCGCCTGAAGCGCCCGGCCTGCAGCGGCCCCGTCGCGGCGCTGCTCAGCGCGGGGGCCAACGCCAGCAACGACAATCCGATCGGCCCGCTCGATCCGAATTCCGCGGCTCGATAGCTTGGGCTCCGCCGCGGCACGCGACGAGATCCTGGCGCGTAACGGCTGCACGGGCACCGCTACCGTCACTTGGTCGGGCTCGGCCGAGTGCGAGCAACACACGGGCTGCTCCGCGGCATATCCAGTGATCTGGTGCCCGATCAACGGCGGCCACGAGTACGCTTCGCAGCTCGCGGCGCCGGCAGAGGCGTTCTTCCAAGGGCTTCCGGCCGCGCCCTGAAGGTCGAAATTCGAGCTTGGAAGATGGGTCAGTTTTCTGGAAACTGCCCGTAACCCGCGCATTTCGCGAGCGAATCGTTCCGGAAACGGGGGTCGCAGGCACTAATTCTCTCTCGCTGGACGCCGTATTGGAGGAGCGTCTCCGTTTGAGAATTCGCCGTGCTGCGTGACCCCCTCCGATTTCGTACCGGTCAAAAGCTCGGTCGCTACGAGCTACTGACTCCCGTTGCTCGTGGCGGCATGGGACAGGTGTGGGCGGCGCGCATGCGCGGGGCGCGCGGGTTCCAAAAGCTGTTCGCGATCAAGACGCTGCTTGCCGCGGACGCCGACGCCGATTCCGCGCTGCTCGAGCAGCGCCTGCTCGACGAAGCGCGCATCGCGGCGCTGATCCAGCACTCGAACGTCGTGCAAACCCTGGAGCTCGGTGAGCACGCAGGGCAACTGTACCTGGTGATGGAGTGGGTGGATGGCGAGTCGCTCGGTGATTTGAGCGATTGCGCGGAGCAGGGCGGGGGCGTGCCGTTGCTCGTCGCGGTCAATTTGTTGGCTCAGGCGCTGCGCGGGCTGCAAGCCGCGCACGAGCTGAAGGACGAGGCGGGCGTGCCACTCGGCATCGTGCACAAGGACCTCTCGCCGCACAACGTGCTCGTGACTTACTCGGGTACCGCGAAGATCGTCGACTTCGGCATCGCCAAGTCCGTCAATCAGAGCAATGCCAGCACTCTCGAAATCGAGGGCAAGCTTGCGTACATGCCGCCCGAGCAAATCTTGGGTGGGGTGGTCGATCAGCGCAGTGATCTGTTCGCTGTCGGGGTGCTCCTGTATCAGCTCACTACGGGTCGGCATCCGTTTCAGGCGCCGGGGCGATCGACTGACGCCCAAAGCATGCTGCGCAACATCGTGAGTGACGAGGCAGCGCTCCGGCCCTCGCTGCTCAAGCCCAACTACTCGCGTACGTTGGAAGCCGTGGTGCTGAAAGCGCTCGAGAAAGAGCGCGACCGCCGTTGGCCGTCCGCGGAGGAAATGCGGCTCGCGTTGCAGCGCGGAGTGCCGCAAGCCTTCGAGCTTGGCTTCGAAAGTCAGCTGCGCACGTTCATGAGCGATACGGTGGGGGACCGCGCGCTGCGCAAGCGTGAAGCGCTGCGGCGCGCGGAGCTCGTGGTCGATGCGGGCGGCGCCGATGACGGCTCTGGCGCGAGCTCGATCAGCGCCACTTCGCTGCGCGGCATCGCCATCGATACCGATCCCGGTCGCGCGGATTCGGCCCCACCGCGCGCTAGTCGCTTGCCGACGTGGCGCCCGTTGCTTGCGCGCAGCGTACCCCCGCCGCATTTGCGTCGCCCGCTCTTGGTCGCGTTCTGCGCGGTGGTGGCCGTGGTGAGCGCCATGCTTTGGTTGCGCTCACCGGTTCGTTCGGCCACCACGGCTGCGACCGCGCCTGGTTCGGGCATGGTGGATCTGACGCCGCCGCGTGCGCCGGCAGCGGCAAGCCCGGCAGCGACCCGGGCTGCGGACGGCGAGCTGAGCGCGACGCCGAGCGCGAGCCCGGCGCTCGCGAGCTCGAGCGTCCAGGCCTCGCCTACGAATCACGCGAAGCTTCCCCGCCGCGCGCGGCCGCAGCATTGAGCTTCCGTTCACCTTCAGCGCGGTAGCAAGCGTCCGACGAGGTGGACGATCGCCTCTTCGAGTCGCGCTCCGAGCCCTGAGTCGCTCGTCCCGCGTTCCGAGGCCAAGGCGCGCCGCGCGCTGGTTTCGAAATCGTACCTTGGTCGATAGTCGATCAGCGTCCAATAGCGATCGCCGGCCGGCAAGAGATCTTGGCTCAGGCCCAGCACGAGCTCACGCGCCACCGCAAAGTCTGCGCGTGTCACCAGCTTGAGCCACCACGAGGACAGCGAAACGCTGAGCAGCGGAACGCGCAGGCTGGGCACGTGACGACCGCCGAGCGCCGCGACCCGCAGCAGAATCTCACGCGCGCTGAGCACGTCCGGCCCGGGGATGTCGTACCAGGCGCTCTCCGTCAGCTCGATTTGCAGCCCCCGTGAGAGCGCCACCGTGACGTCTTCGATGTCGATCGGGCAGGTACGCGAATCGGTCCAAGAAGGCAGAATCATGGCCGGTAAGCGCAGCGCAAGGTCGCGCACGATGCGCCACGACGTGCTTCCATTGCCGATGATCATCGAAGCGCGCAGTTCCAGCGTGGGCACCGTGCCATCGCGCAGGATCTGCCCGACGCGCAAACGGCTTTTCAAATGTTCGGATGGCTCGCGCTCGGGTTCGACTCCACCCAGAAACACGATCCGCTGCAGCCCGCTCGACGCTGCGGCCTCACGGAAAGCACGCGCAGTGTGCTGTTCTGCCTCTGCGTAGTCCGTTTCGCCACTTCCCATATTGTGCACCAGGAAGAACGCCGCATCGCTTCCGGACAGCGCGCTGTCTAAGTCCGTGCGCCGCGTGACGTCGCACGCGACCCACTCGACACCCTCGATTGGCGCGACTTTCGCGGGATCGCGCGTCGTGGCGCGGACGACATAACCCGCGGCTACCAACGCAGGGAGCAGCGCTTGACCGACGAAGCCGCTGCCGCCCGCGACGAGCACGCGCCTGATTGCTCCGGTGCTTGTCGAAGTCATGACCGTTGCCCGTTCAAGTCGTAGGCCGGCGGCTTTCGGATGACAGGCTGACCCGACGTGAGGTAAAGCAAACATGACATGGCGAAACCACCGAATCGGGTCCGGGATCAGCGGAATGCTCGTGGTTTTTCGCAGGCTGCGCTCGCGGCGGCCGTCGGCCTCAGTCGGCAGAGTATCCACGCCATCGAGTCAGGCCGCGCCGTTCCCGCGGTCGATGTGGCGCTGCGTCTGGCGCACTGCCTGGCGTGCCCGGTGGAGCAACTGTTCGGTCAGGCGCCGGACGAAGCGCGCCTGTCGACCGAAGCCGTTGGTGAGCCGGTGCCCGGGCGCGTCGCGCTGGCGCACATTGCCGGCCGCTGGCTTTCCTATTCCTTAGCGCGCGATTCGAGCGCGCGAGCCGCCGACGCGCTGGCCGACGTCGACGCGCGCGCGCGTACCCGCGTCGACGTCGACCTGCTGCGCCCGGTGCAGGACTCGCGGCAGAACATCGTGCTCATGGGGTGCGCGCCGGCGCTCGGGCTACTTGCCGATCGGCTCAACGCGAACGCCGGCGCGGGCCGCTTCCTGTGGCTCACGCGTTCGAGCACGAGCTCGCTCCAGGCGCTCGCGCGCCGCCACAGCCATCTAGCCGGTGTGCACTTGGTCGACGGCAAGACCGGCGAAGCAAACGTGCCGGATGTGCGTCGGCTGTCGGCCAAGCGCGCGCTCGTGGTCATCACGTTGGCGAGCTGGGAAGCGGGATTGGTGGTGCCGAATGGCAATCCGAAGGCCATTTCCAAGGTCGCTCAGCTGGCCCGCAAGGGGCTTCGGTTCGCCTCGCGAGAGCAGGGCTCCGGCGCTCGCCGCTTGTTGGAGCGCGAGCTGGAACACGCCGGGCTCGACAAAAGCTTCGCCCAGCGCGCCGCGGTCGAAGCGCGGGGTCACGTGGAGGTTGCCCAATCGGTCGCGCTGGGCGCGGCGGACGTGGGCATCGCCACGCGCGACGCAGCGCTTTCGTTCGGGCTCGGCTTCGTGCCCTTGGCCGAAGAGCGTTACGATCTCGTGGTCGGTCGTGAGGACTTGAACGATCCGCGCTTGTCTCGCTTGTTCGACGCGATGACCAGTGGGCCGTTCCGAAGTGAGCTCAGCTCGCTGGGCTATGACGTTGGGCATTGCGGTGCGCGCGTCGCCGAAATTTTGGCTGCTTGATTCTCCAACACTGGAAGGACACGTCTCGATGATGCGCTCGCTGACTTGGTTGATCCCATTCTCTCTCGCGCTCGCCGCGGCCAGCTGTAACGACAGCGACGGTCCGCCCGCGTCCAACGGCGTGCCCAACCCGGACGCGGGTGCGGGCGGCAGTGCAGCGCGCGCGGGCGCGGGCGGAACGAGCTCAACTGCTGGCAAAGCCGGGGCAGGCGGCTCGGTCACCGGGGCGGGCGCTCCCGGCGCCGGAGCTACGGCCGAGGCCGGCTCGGCGCCCGTGTCCGAGGGCGGCTCGGCGGGGATGGATGACAGTGAAGGCGGCGCCGCCGGAGCTCCTCCAGACGTCAATCCCTTCGACGGCAGCTGCGCGACCTTGCCGGGCACCGTCGTGTACATCGAGTCCGGGGATACGCAGGAGAATCTGCTCAAGAATCTGGGCCGGCACTTGCGTGACACCGCGAACATCACCCTGGCCTTCAACTTGACCGGCTCGTGCACCCTGGCAAGCGACATGTACGCTTACACCAGCGCTGGCACGAAGGTGGTGAAGAGCGGCACGCTCAAGTACATCCCCTCGACCGCTGAGGATTCTACTTGGACGCCCGCGATGGCCGAGCCCACGTGCACGACCGGCGCCGACGGCATTCCGATCGACGTTGCCATCTCGGCCCTGTTCGTGGACAGCTGCTCCAACTTGGCGGCCAAGCCCGCAAGCTTGGCGCTGATCCAAGGCCCGGTGCAGGCGTACACGTTCGTGGTGCCCACGGGCAGCCAACAAACGGCGATTTGGTCGCAAGAGGCCCGCTATGCATTTGGCCTCGGCGCAAACAACCCGCTCTCCCCCACGTACAACCCGTGGAACGACGAGCAGTTCATGTTCATTCGCCCCGTCACCAAGAGCACCTTGGTCGCCACGGCCTTGAACATCGAGCTCTTGCCGTCGCTGTGGAAGGGCCAGAAGAAGGACATGTCGAGCGACGTCGTGACCGCGGTCAAGGGCTCGACCAAGCCCCTTGCCACGATCGGCATCTTGGGCGCCGAGGTGTACGACAGCAATCGCCAGAACGGCATCAAGACCCTGGCTTTCCAAGCGAAAAACCAGGCCGCTGCTTACTACCCGGACTCCACGTCCACGTCTTTCGACAAGCAGAACGTGCGCGACGGCCATTACACGTTGTGGTCTCCCACCGTGTACATCGCGCCGGTGGATGGCTCGCAGGTGCCGACGAACCCCGCCGTGAAGTACCTCGTGGATCTCGTGCAGGGCACGACCGCGACGCCGCCGCACGGGACGTCGTTCGACGCCTTGAAGGACATCGCAAAGGTCGGCCTCGTCCCCGATTGCGCGATGCAAGTCACCCGGGCGACCGATGGCGGTAACCTCACCCCGTTTACTCCGGCACAATCGTGTCGCTGCGCTTACTTGAGCAAGGTTCCCGAAGCGTTGGCCGTGCCGACGGGCTGCACGGCGTGTACGAGCTCCAACCAATGCGCGGGCGGGTCGTGCAATTTCGGCTTCTGTGAGCCGGACGCCGTGAGCACGGCCGGGACGACGCCCAGCGGTTGCTTCAGCGGCACGCCCACGACCCATCAACAACTGATCAACGCCTGCTCGTCCGCGCAATCGATCGTCAAGCCGGTCACGCTGCCGGCTGGCGATCCCTTGCCCATCCCTTGATGCGCGGTGTCTTTGCTGCGCTCGCAGGGCTGCTTTTTGCGGCCCTCGCGAGCCCGCTTCGCGCCGAAGACGATGGGGCGGCGCTGCGCGCTGAGGTCGCGCGCCAAGGGGCGGCTCTCGAACGGCTCGAACGGCTCGAGGCCGAGCGCGCACGGGCCGATGCATCGGCTGCGGGGGCGCCGGTGATCGCCGTTTCCGGCTACGCGCAGGTGGATTGGATTCTTCACAATCAAGCCTCGCAGAACGAAATCAACTACGCCACGGAGACGCCGCTCAATCAAGACCGGTTCACGCTGCGCCGCGGCCGCCTGCGCTTGACGAGCGAGCAGCGCTACCTGAGCGGCGCGCTCGAGCTCGACGCCAACACCAACAACGGCGCGCAAGTTCGACCGATCAATGTCGAGCTTGGCGTTCATTGGCCGGAGCATGCAGATCCACGTTTGCCGCTGTTTACGCTCAGCGCGGGGCTGATTCGCATCCCGTTCGGGTTCGAAGTCACCGAGCTGGACGTGGTGCGTCCGTTCCTCGAGCGCTCCACGGCCGCGCGCGCGTTTTTTCCTGGCGAGTTCGATCTCGGCGCGCGCTTCCAGGCCAAATACCGGTTCGTTTCGTTGAGCTTGGCGGTGATGAACGGTCACCCGATCGGCGATCGCGTATTTCCGTTGCTTGCGCCAAGCAGTAAAAAAGAAATCGTCGGTCACCTGGGGACCCAGACGGAAGTCGTCCCGGGGGTGATTTTCGAAGCCGGAGTATCCGCGGACACGGGCAGCGGGTTTCACGAGGGAACCCCCACGAGCAAGGATCAGTTGGTCTGGCGTGACGACAACGGAGACGGGCTCGTGGGGCCGACCGAGGTGCAGGTGATCGCCGGCTCCTCCGCCACTCCCTCGCAAGAGTTCCATCGCT
Source organism: Myxococcales bacterium (assembly GCA_040348785.1). Taxonomy (GTDB): domain Bacteria; phylum Myxococcota_A; class Polyangia; order Polyangiales; family Polyangiaceae; genus PMG-095. The sequence continues at coordinate 37,914 of JBEQTH010000050.1, forward strand.
TTGCGCTCGGTGCGGATGCTCGGCTCGCCATTCAGTTTGCCGCCAATGCGCGCTGTGAGCTCCGCGCCGAAGTCGTGCGCGCGAGCAACTTGGATCGCGCGCTCGAGCCCGCCGACCCGGTTGGCTCTGGCTATGATTTGCGAGAATTAGGCTGGTATCTGGGCGTCACCCAGGAAGTCACTCGCTTCGGGCTGGTCGGCATTCGCTACGATCGATACGACCCCGACCAGGACGCGAACGAGCAGCGTGTGGCGCAGGTGGTCCCGCGCGACCGGAGTTACGGCACGCTCGCGCTCTTGGCCATGCTCCGTTACGGTCAAGGGCGCTTGTCGTTCGAATACGACCGCAACCGAAACGCGCTCGGACGGAGCGCCAGCGGCGCGCCGACATCGCTGGCCAGTGACGCGTTCACCGTCCGGGCCCAGCTGAGGTTTTGATGGACGCGAGCACTCGTTGCCTGCCGCTGCTCGTGGCTGTGTCGCTGCTCGCGGCTTGCTCTGACGGCGCGTCCAACGATCCGGCGCTCAGCTCGCGGATGCGCATCTTGGGCGCGCAGTTCGTTCCCGGGTCGACGCCCTCCGCGCAAGACGGCCCCGAGGTCGCCGCGCTCGACTTGCTGTCGACCACGATTTGGCCCGGCTACGCGAACAAGCCCGTGCGAGGCACACTCGGCACGGAGGCCACGGCCGCCGCACTCGCCCTGAGCGGAGACGCCGGCTACTGGCTGCTGACCGCGACGCCACCCGACGTTTCAGCGCCCGATTTGCCGACGTTTCGAGGGGTTGCGGCATTCAGTCGCGCCTTGTCCGAAGGGGCATACACCTTCGAAGTGCGGGCTGCGGATGCGGCAGGGCGCTTCGGGTCCCCGCGGCGGCAGACACTCAGCGTGTTGCCCATCGCACCTTCACGCGGCGCAACGGGCGAGCTGGTCGTGACCCTGACCTGGGATTCGAAGGCGGACGTGGACCTGCACGTGGTCGACCCGAATGACGACGAGATCTATCACGGCACACCGAGCTCGCGTGACCCCTTCGCCGAGCCGCAAGAGAACGCGAGCTACGGCGTGCTCGATGTCGACTCGAACGCCGATTGCTCGGGCGACGAGCTGCGTCAAGAAGACGTGGTTTGGGCGCAAGCGCCGCCCGCGGGCCACTACACGGTACGCGTCGACACGAAGTCGCTGTGCGGAAGCCCAGCGGCGCGCTGGACGGTGCGCGTGAGCTTGCAGGGCCAGCCGTTGACGTCTGCTTCCGGCATTGCGCTCGATAGTGACACTTGGGGTGAGCACGGTCGCGGTGCGGGCTTGCTCGCGCTCGGGTTCGACGTGCCGTGACCCCACGGCACTTCGCGTTGCGAGCGCTCGTCGTTGTCGGGTGTGCGTCCATTGTGCAGGTTTCCAGGGCGCAAACGCCGCCGTCCCCTTCTGCGCCGAACGCTCCGGAAGTGGCAATCGTTGGCATCCGTCCCCGGCGCGACACGAGCGAGCTCCGGCTCACGGCCGAGCAAGCGCGTGCCCAACCGGGCACCCACGACGACCCGGTCAAAGTGATCGAGAACCTGCCCGGCCTGGCGCGTTCTGGATTCGGGTCCGATCAGCTCGTGTTGTGGGGCGCAGCGCCCGAAGACTCGCGCGTGTACGTGGATGGCGTCGAGATCCCGCAGCTCTTTCACGGCAGCGGCATTCGCTCCACGATCAACGGCGACTTACTGCACAGCGTGTCGCTGTCGCCAGGAGCGTATGGCGCCGACTATGGGCGAGCCATCGGCGGCATGGTCCGGCTCGAGACGCGCGAGCTCCCAGACGGCTACCACGCGAGCGTCGATGCGAGCACACTCGATGCGTCTGCGCTGGTCTCGGGCAAGGTGGGCGAGCGAGCGCGCTTGGCCGTGGCCGGGCGCTACGGCTTGCTCGATCGCACGCTGAGCGCAGTCGGCGCTCGCGATGTCGGGGACTTCTTCGCGGTCCCCCGTTACCACGATTATCAAGCCAAATTACAGGTCGCGCTGCGAGCACGGGAATCGCTGGACACGGTGCTGCTCGGCTCGAGCGATGAGCTCGAGCGCTCGAGCTCGAACAGCGATCCGGCCCGCGTGCGCACGTCGAGCACGAGTCAGTCGTTCGAGCGCGTCTACCTGCGCTACCGACGTGGGCTCGACGACGGCGGTAGCGTCGAGATCGTGCCATGGCTCGGGCGCGATGCGAGCCGGTACGACGCCCGCTTCGGTGACGTGCCTGCATTGCTCGATCTGCGCGCCACGCGCTTTGGCTTGCGCGCCGAGCACCGATCCCGGTTGTCCGCACACGCCGTCTTGCGTCTGGGGCTCGACGCCTCGGGGGCCGTCGCCAATCTCGAGCGCCGAGGCACGCTCACCTTGCCTGCGCGCGAAGGGGATCTGACCGTCTTCGGCCAGGCGCCGGGCGACGACGACAGTGCCGATTCGTGGCGTTCGACGAGCGTCGCGGTCGCGCCGTATGCGAGCGTCGATTGGGAGAGTGGGCCACTCACACTGAGCCCTGCGCTGCGGGTGGATGGTTATTTGCTGGAAAGTAGCCGGCAAACGCCACGCATTGGGCAAACGCCGGCCATCGGCCGTTCCGCCCTGGATGCGGTGATCGAGCCGCGGCTCGGCGCACGCTACCGCTTGTCTGAACGAGTCGCGTTGCTGGCCGCGGCGGGTCTCTACTCGCAGGCCCCGGCCGTGCAAGACTCGAGCGCCGTGTTCGGAACGCCCACGCTCCGGCCCGAGACGGCGGCTCACGCGAGCGTTGGCGAATCGGTCGAGCTGACGCGGGTCCTAGCTCTGCAGGTGACTGCATTTTATCGCTCGCTGTCGGCGCTCGTCGTGCGCGATCCGTCCCCAACGCCCAAGCTCGCGGGCTCACTGCTTCAAACTGGATCGGGCCGCAGCTACGGAGCGCAGATCTCACTGACGCACAAGCCGTGGCACGGGTTTTCTGGCTCATTGGCGTACACGATCTCGCGCAGCGAGCGCCGTGCGGCGTCGGGCCTCGAGCTGCGGCTATTCGACTACGACGAGCCGCACGTGCTGACGGCTCAAGTGAGTCAATCACTCCGCGACTGGGCGATCGGGCTGCGCTTTCGGTACGCCAGCGGCGCCCCGCGAACGCCGGTGATTGGCGCGTTCTACGACGAAACCGGGGACACCTATCAGCCGCTCTTGGGGCCGCAGAATACCGGGCGTTTGCCGGCGTTTTGGCAATTGGACGCGCGCCTCGATCGTGGATTTCGGCTCGCCGAGGAGGGACGGCTCACGACATATCTGGAGATCCTCAACGCGACCAATCACGCGAACGCGGAGGAATATGCGTACAGCCAGAGCTACTCGAGGCGCGGGCTGATCACCGGCTTGCCGCTGGTCGCCGTGCTCGGCGCGAGGCTCGAGCTATGACCCTCGCTCGGCTCACGGCGGCTCTGCCGGTGCTGCTCGTCGCTTGCCGGCCGGAGCTCGACGATCACGACTGGTTGATCGATTCCGTGCGTGTGCTCGCCGTGAAGGGCGAGCCCGCAGAGGCGAGGCCTGGCGAGCCCGTGCGCTTCACGGCGTTTCTCAGCACGACGGACAACCCCGCGAATGCCCAAGACCTCGCTTGGCAATTTTGCTCGGCACCCAAGCCAACGACCGAGAACAACGTAGTATCTAGCGCCTGCCTGAACGGCGCCAATGCGCTGCACCCAGCCGGCCGCGGTTCCACGATCGAGGTCTCCACTCCGCTCGATGGCTGCGCGTTGTTCGGCCCGGACACGCCCCCCGCCGATTTTCGGCCGCGCGATCCCGATGCCACCGGCGGCTGCTATCAACCACTGCGCGTGGATCTGCCGGGAGCCGTGCCGACCGTGCATTTGCAGCGTATTTCTTGCGGCCTCAGCGAAGCCTCCGCGGGAACGGCCAGCGCATTTTCGATGGCGTACTCGCCGAACCAAAACCCAACCCTCGCCCCACTCGTGGCTCGCGCTTCAGGGCGACTCGTGGAGCTCACGCAAATCGCCCCCGCTGAGAGTCTCGACCTCGAGCTCAGTTGGCCCGCCGAAGCAGCTGAATTCTATGCCTACTACGAGCGCACGACGCAGCAGATCACGGTTCGGCGAGAGTCCTTGCGCGTGGCTTGGTACGTCGATGGCGGTAAGCTCGATACCGAGGCGACGGGGCGCGCGGAAGAAGATCTGCAGCTCGTGACCAACAACCGCTGGTCAGCTCCCGAACGAAGCGGCGTGTACCACCTGTGGCTCGTGCTCCGTGATTCACGCGGCGGCGTCGATTTCGCTCGCTACGAGCTCAGCGTCGCTCCCTAAGCCGCGAGGGTCGCCGAATTGCATTCGGTGCGCTACATTGAAGGTTGCGTATGCAAGTCACCACGCGCCCGCCGTTGCTCTTTCGCCGCCGCCGCCCGACGGACGACGCCTTCATTGCCCGGCTCTCCGTGTACGCCTTCGGCGAGTACGCCAAGAACCCGGAATGGACGACGTTGGAGATGGCACATCGCGGCACCACCTGGCTCGCCTGGAATGAAGAGCGCCCCGTCGGGTTCGCCATCTACGAAGGCGCAGGGTCAACTCACGCTGACCTCACGGCGATCGCGGTGGAGGAGGGCGTGCGGGGATCGGGGGTGGGCAGTGCTTTGCTTGCTCACGTGGAGCGCGAGCTTGCCGCGGCCGGTACCCGTGAGCTGCGGCTAACCACCGCAGTTGCCAACGTGTCCGCGCTGGAGCTGTTTTTGAAGCGCGGTTACCGCGTGATCGAGCGGCTCCCGCGCTTCTATCGCGGCGTGTTCGATGCTTGCGAGCTGGGCAAGCTCATTCGCTCAGCTGGCCGCTGAGCGAGCAGCGGCTGCGAGTGCCATGCGCGAGCCCTCTTGCATCAAGCCGGCGATGGCGCCATACGCTTCGGTCCAGGCTTGCTGCACCGTGTCGTTCCACTCCTCGCCTGAAGCCTCGGCCAACGTCGCGAGTAAGCTCGCCCCGACCCAGCCGTACATTTCGTCCGTCACGCCATAGCCCACGTGGCGGCCGCCGAGGCCGTGCAGGGTGCTCTGTAGCCAGGGCGCGTCCTCCAGGTGATCCATCACCGCGACCAGGGCTTGAGTCAGCATCCCTTCTTGAGTGAGCCGGCTGTTCACGGGGAACATCGCGCGCGTCACTGGGTAGCGCTCGAACAGGATTTCGTAAAAGCGATGGGTGAGCGCTGGCGAGCGTTCGACGACCAGATCGAAATTCTTGCGCAAGACTTCTACGTTCAAGCTCATGGGTTTGCCTTTGGCTGGCCAAGCCTCGATTGGCTCCGGCGTTGGTCGTGTTGTGCACCCACCGTGCCAGGCACGGAGCGCGCTTCACGCCCGGGCTTTGCCTTCGAAATGCCGCGAATCACCGCAAATACCGCCCTCCAGAAAGTGTGCGCCGAGCGTGCGCTGGGCGTGCGCGCACGGATTTCGGAGTGAGTAACGGCGGGCTTCGATTACGAGTATGTTTCGAAGATGGCTTCGGCGGAGCTCCCCGATCGACGTTTGCTCGAAGAAAGCTTCGAGCTCGCGTTGCTGCGTGACCCGGAGTTTCCACAGCTCTTTTACGAGATCCTATTTCGTGAGCATCCGACGACGCAGCCGCTGTTTCGTCGTAACTCGCCCAACGCGCAGCGCCTGATGCTCTCCAAGGCGCTCACCGCCGCGCTCGACCACCTCGACGACGAGGCGTGGCTCGAGCGAGAGCTCGCGCCGCTCGGCCGAGGTCACGTGGCATACGGCGTGACGCGAGAGATGTACGGTTGGGTCGGCGCGTCGCTGATCGCCGCGATCGCCGAAGTGTGCGACGAGCAGTGGTCGCCCGCGCACGAGCAGGCATGGTCCAGTGCTTACGCGCGCATCGCTCGGGTCATGCTCGGCGAGCCGCGCTGAGCTCACTCGATCCGAAGCTTACGCAGCACGCGATACAAGACGTAGCGATTGCGAAGCCCGAGCAAGCGCGCCGCCTTGGTGACGTTGCCCTTGGCGGCGGCTAGCGCTTGCTCGATGGCTTCCCGCTCCGGCTCCGGTGCTTCCAGAGTCTGCCCTGGGGCCGCTTCGCGCACGAATTCCGGGGTCGCGGCGATGAAGTCGTCTTCGCTCGTCGACAGCGCGGTCCACAGTAGCCGCTCGAGCTCGCGCAAATGAGTCCGGTACTCACGCCTCAGGAGCAGCTCGACCACCTCGGGCTCGATGCGCGGCTCGGCGATCTGCGAGCCGCGGCGCTCGAAGAAGCGATCGAGCAGGGCGGGGCTCGAGTTGGCGAGGCGGCGCAGGATGGCCCGCACCAAGAGCGGGATGTCCTCCAGACGTTCATTGAGCCCGGGTAGCCGAACGCGGAGCGAAAAGCGCGCCGCAAAATCGTGTTTGAGAGTGGCGACGTCGCGATTGGTCGCGCTGATCAGACGAAAGTCCGAAGCACGCGCGCGCGCCTCACCGAGCCGCTGATATTCTCCTGCGTGATCCAAAACCCTCAGCAGGTGTGCCTGCGCGGTGCGGGACAGCTCGCCGATCTCGTCCAAGAAGAGCGAGCTGCCGTCGGCTTCACCGATCAGGCCCGAGCGCTCGAGCATGCCCGGGTTGGGGTAGTTCTTGGCATTCCCGAACAGCTCAGCGTCGACCAAGGCCTCGGGCAACGTCGCGGCGTTGCGGCTGACCAAGGGCCGGTGCCCGCGCGGAGAGAGCGCGTGGATGGCGCGGGCAGAGAGCTCTTTGCCCGAGCCACTGTCGCCGAACAAAAGCACGTGCTCCCGCGATTGCCCGGCAAATGCCAGGGATTCGCGCAGGCTCCAGGCCGCCGCGCTCTCCCCGACCAAGCCGTGGCGGTCGGCCCAGCCGAACTCGAAATCCAACGCCGCGTGGCGTACGGGAACAGGGCTCGTGCGGCGCGTGACCAACAGCAGCAGAGCGTTGCGCAGGCTGATGACGTCACCGGCTTTGAGCGCCGCGCCCTTGACGGGCGAGCCGTTCACGGAGAGCGGGCAGCGCCCGATCGAAGTGACGCGCACGCTGTCCGCGCTCAGCTGTGAGAACTGCAGTTGCTGGCGAGACACGCGCGAATCGAGCAGCCAGCTCGGCGGGCTCGCGTTCCCCGGGCGGAGCTTCGAGAAGCCGAGCCGCTTGCCCGTCGCTTCGTCCGCGAGCGGCTCGCCACGGCCGAGCAGCGCGCCCTCTTCCAGACACGCGACTTCGCCGAGCCGCTCCGGCTCCTCGAGGGACCACGCGATGCTCAACCAGAGCGTTTCGGGGCGAACGGACGCGGACCGCCGCCGCCAGGGCAGCGAATAGTCTTCGTCATCGGTGGGCTTCGACACGCGAGGTGCTCTCGAACGGCTGAGGTGTGAGGAGGTCGAGCAACGTGGGCCCGCCGCTCAGCGGCTCCGGCCGTCCACTTCCGTGATCGCGAGCTGCTTGAGATCGACGCCCTCCAGGCAGCGCACGTTGATCATGCACATTTCGGCTCCGCCCTTGCCGGTGCCGCGCCCGAAGGAGCGAACGCCGCAGGTGGAGCAGAACAGGTGATGCACGTTCTTGGTGTTGAACTGGTAGTCCGTTTGCTCGTGCTCGCCGCTGCGGAGTTGGAAGTCGGCGGCGGGGACGAAGGCCATCAGCGAACCGGTGCGCGAACAGATCGAACAGTTGCAGGCCGTCACGTGCCCGAGGTCGATCTTGACGTCGTACGTCACTTTACCGCAATGGCAGGATCCGGAGTAGGTCTTGGCTTCCGACATGTGCGCATGATGCCGGCGCAGGCGTCGGAAGGCTAGCCTGGACTGTGTGCCCTTTTCTCGGCCGCTCAGCAAATCACGAGTTGCTCCACTCCTTCGAGCGTGGCGATTGGCACGGCGCTGGCCGTCGCGCTCGCCGCGCTTCGAAATACGTGCGCACGGGTCGCGTACACGATGTCGCCGTTTGCGGCGATGTCGAACGCGAGCACGCCGCGCGCCACGCATTCGACACCGCGCGGCGTGATGCAGACCAGCTCGCGCTCGTCCGGATCACGCGCCAGCGGCGGCCCGGGCTCCTCGGATCTTGCGCGAAATACCGACAAAGTGCAGCCAGCGGTGAAGGTCCAGTCGGAGCGAGGTACGGCCTTCGAATCGCGTACAAGAGCGAATCGGAAATCGCGATCGGCGCCAAGTAGTCGTACCTGGCGTCGGCCGTCAGCACCTCGACGCTGTTGTCGGCGAAGCGCAGGCGATGAAGAGCGAAGGGAGCCAAGCCGCCCCACGCGCCCGACTGGGTGCGGCCCACCCCCGCGGAAGCGTACAAGATCTCGCCGCGGCCACCCGGAGCCCAGCGCGGGGTGCAATCGACCACATCGCCTTCGGTGACCGTGCGCACGCCCTTGCCGTCATCCGCGAGCGAGCCGATGGCGCTCGTGCCTCGCGGGCCCGGTACGGTGCACGCGAGCGCCTCGTCCCCGAAGCTGAAATCGATCTCGCGGATCTGCGCGTCGACACCCAGAAAGAGTCGTTGTTCTTCGGACGAGCCTCGCGTTCGAGCGAACAGCGCCGTGCCGTTCGGAACGCGGATTGCGTAATACAATTCGCCGCGCGCGCGCCCGCGCGTGACACTCACGATCGGGCTTGCGTTGCGCCCCGGCTCGCGCGCGCCGGCCGGCTCTTGGAGCTGGCTCGGGAGTGGACCCTCGGCTCGGCCTCGCCCGTCCAGCAGCTCTAGCTTGCCTTGCAGCAGGCAGGCGATCGTCTCTGCCATCGCCGCGAGGCTACCCCAAAAAAAGATCGCTCGGCGAACGCGGGCCACGCGACCCTCGGCGCGCGCAACGCCACTCGCCCGGGAGCGCTCGCTCGCGAGCCGTCACGGCCATCGGCAGTGGTGCTCGACGCTGCCCCGAATTCCTCATGAATTCGCGGCAATTTGCAGGAGAATGCGAGGTGGTGCAGGCGCATTGGCGAGCCGAGCGAATGCCAGTGAGCGTACCGCTTCGTGTCCTACCTCGGGGCACCATGGGTGAGTCGCTGGTCGCTCAGCGCCAGCAAGCAAAGCGCGCGACTGCGGTTTAAGGCTGGATTTTACGGTCCATCGGTGCTCTCTGTCGGTCCTTAGTCCTCGCACAGGAGATTTCGAGATGGCAAAGCCGAAAACAAAAACCGCGAAGCAACTCACCAAGAGCGGCCTGCTACTGGCAGTGGTCGACAGCGTTGGCGAAGGTGCCACGCGCAAAGACGTCAAGGCCGTGATGGACGCCTTGGTCGAAATTGGCCACAAAGAGCTGAAGAAGAACGGCGTATTCGTGCTGCCGGGCTTCGCAAAATTCGTGGTCGTGAAGAAGCCCGCGCGTCCCGCGCGCAAGGGCATCAACCCGTTCACCAAAGAGCCGACCACCTTCGCTGCCAAGCCGGCGAGCAAAGCCGTCAAGGCGCGCGCGACCAAAGCCATCAAGGACGCGATCGCCTGAGCCTCGCAGTGAGGGGTGCGATCGCCGCACCGAGCTCACTGCATTAGCCTTGCGTCGGGAGCGTTCGCTCCCGACTCGAGCGACCGATTCGTTCCGTCGGCGACTTCGCATGGGCCATCGCCGACGGTCGTCGACATGCGAGCGGGCCTTGCCCGTTTTGGTGCGCGTGGTATCCGGATCCCACACGCGCTGCGCGTGCCAGGACCATGCCCAAAATCCCGCTGCTTTCGCTGCTCGTATGCCTCGCGTTCGCCTGCGGCGAATCAGCCCCAGCTACGTTGAACGCGTGCCCTGAGCCCGTACAAGTCGGCTGTCCCACGGACGCGCTCAGGTACGACACGGGCATTGGTGACCTGCTCGACGAACGTTGCTCGCCGTGCCACGCCAGAGGCGGCGTCGAAGCCACCCGGCTGCTCACCGATTACGATCACGCCTTTGGCCTGCGCATGAGCATCGCCAATCAGCTCGTGACCTGTTCAATGCCCCAAGCAGGCTCGCCGCCGCTCACCGTAGATGAGCGGCAGCAGATTCTGGATTGGCTCACCTGCGGCGCGCCGCGTTAGTCACGCGCCGCAGCAGTCGCCCTCAGGGTACGTCCACGAAGAAAGCGACGTGGCCGTGAGGTGAGCCGGCGCCGTCCAGGCATTGCTCGTAAAAGTGAAAGCGCACGACCCAGCGGCCCGGTTGGTCGAAGCGCAGCGGCCCGCCCTGGTAGACACCAGGGGAAATCTCTTCGAACTTGGCTTTGCTATTCTGCGCGGGACCGAACCGATTCGGGTCGCACGGTTGGTAGACCTCGACGCGCGTCAGCGGCAGCTCGCCGTCGTCGAGCGCTTCGAGACCGTCGCCCGTGATCAAGTTGCTCGTCGTGACCGTGACCGTCACGTCTTGGTTCAGGCGAATGGGCGTGGAGGTCCACGACGCGTGGTACTTGCAGTCGTCGTCGTCGCCTTCGCTGTTGGGCAGGGTGGCGCCGTACTCAGCGTCGTGCGTTTGATTGCAGTCACTGCCGCCTTCGCCAGCGCTGGGCTCGTCACCCGAAGCGCCGCCCTCGCCGTCGCCCTCGGGCGTGGTGCACGCTGCCGGCTCGACGGTGACCGGGGTCTGCCCTTCACAGTGCGTGTCGGCAGGCCCTGCGACGGGACCGCCCACAGCGCTCTCCCCCGCAGCTCCGGTGCTGCTCGGGCCATCGGAGCCGCAGCTCACATTCAGCGAGAGGCCGGTCAACGCCGCGAACAAAAAAGCGCTTCGGATCTTCATGCTGTGGCCACAGGTAGAACCCTTGACCAACCCCGTCCAGCCAAAAACGGCTGGTGCGTCAATCTGCCGCGCTCTCTCAGGGCAGGCGCGAGGGGCTCGGGATCTTTCCACCGGCCTGCACGTAGCGAATGATCTCATCCATGAAACGGCGATCGTAAACTTCGCAGTCCTTGGTCACTTCACCGATGCTGAAGCCGTGACACGCTTTTCTGCGCGCGGCCTCGGCGGCGGAGATGTCGGGCTGGGCCTCGAGTACTTTGCGGATGTCGAGCCCGAGGCGCCGCCATTCGATCTTGGAGTGCGCAATCTCACGCGGGGGCTCGCGCGCGAAGTCACCGTCGTGAATCGTCGCGCATGCGCCGTTCCAGCGCAGCACGTCATAGCCTGCGTTGTCGCCGACTTGGAACTCACCGTTGTTGTCACGCCGCTTGAGCGCGATCACTTCTTCGCCGCGCTCCATCTTGTCGCCGAGCAGCGAGGCACCGCCCGAAGCATTGAACGGCTCCGCGCGGGCCAGCATGTACAAGCGCTGCCAGCGCGTCCCGGGCTTGAACATGTTGAGCGCGACGTCCGGATACACGTCGTCACACAGGCGCTTGACCCAGCCTGGCGGCGGCAAACACTCACGCTTCCCGCGCGCGCAATGGTCCGGCAGGGTACGCGCCGAAGAGCCAGATACGGCTGCGGGCTCGGTGGATGCGACCTCGGGGTGCTCGGCCGAACGCGCGCTACCTCCGCAGCCGACACTCAGCGAGAGCAAGAAAGGAAACAGGGCAGTTGCGATCGCGCGCACAGGGGTCAGCGCCATTGGTTTCGCCTCGTCAGTAGCGCTGTCTCGGCGAGCGCACAAGGCGTGCGATTTCACATGCGCGCTGGGCGTGGTGGCGAGCTCCGTCGGGACAGAGGCACGGTCATAAAATTGAAGCGGGAGCGCTCGTCTTTTCATGCTTCGCGTCGCCTGAATGCCTGCGCCTTCGGATTTCGATCACCAGATAAACCACGATCGCCGCGTTAACTAGAATTACCAACCCCTTCACGACGCTCGGGTGGGTGATCAATTCGTAACCTTCGATGGGCAGAAACGAAACGGTGACGAACGTCGTGAGGTACTCGGCCCACGCTTGGGCGAGCAGCAAGCCGACGCCCTCGACGCCGAACACGACTGCGTACAGCAATGTCCCGACGCCCAGGTTGCGCATCGTGCGATGACTGATCCCGGCCACCTTCGCGATCAGCCGTTCGATCAGGTGCGCGTGGGCATCGAGCCTCAACAAATCGATCCAGGCGCGGACCGTCTCGGCCGCGTCCCGGTGCAGCAGCGACAAGAGGCCGACGCCCGCGACGAACAACGCCAGCGACTTGAGCAGCTTCAGTACGCCGATCACCAAGAGCCCTCGCCGTCCGTCACTGGCCATGCACTGGAGCCTACTCACTCGCCGGCGTGGGGCTACTGAGGCGCTCGCGTCGGCTTCGGCGAGGCTCGTTCCGAGCGGCGTCTTGCTCGGACATTCGGCTCGTGAGAGTCTGCGTGCGTGCGCGGGGTACCCCAGATTTCCCCGCGGAAACAAGGAGTCCACATGCCCAATCCATTCGCCCACGTCGAGCTCAGTACGGATGATGTCAAGAAGGCCAAGAAGTTCTACGCGGCGGTGTTCGCCTGGAAGCTGAACGACTTGCCGGCCATGAGCTACACGATGATCGACGTTGCGGGCGGAGTCGGTGGTGGCATGCAGAAGAAGCAAATGCCGGAGCAGCCGACGGCGTGGCTGCCGTACGTGCAGGTCGATGACGTGAAGGCCACGATGGCCAAAGTCATCAAAGCGGGTGGAACCGCCATGCTCGAGTATCAAGAGGTCGGCGACATGGGCTCTATCGGCATCTTCGCCGATCCGCACGGCGCGGCGTTGGGCGTGTGGGCGGCCAAGGCAGGCGCCGAGCCGCACGCGCCGCCGCCAGCCGAGAAGAAGTCCGCCAAGAAGGCACCCGCGAAGAAAGCCGAGCCCGCGAAGAAAGCCGAGCCCGCGAAGAAGGCCGAGCCTGCGAAGAAGGCCGAGCCTGCGAAGAAAGCCGCCGCGCCGGCGAAGAAGGCACCCGCGAAGAAGGCCGCTCCCGCCGCCGCGCCGCCCGCTCCGGCTAAGAAAGCTCCTGCAAAGAAGGCCGCTGCCCCCGCCGCGCCGCCCGCCCCGGCTAAGAAAGCACCGACCAAAAAAGCCCCCGCGCCAGCCGCGCCGGCCGCCCCCGCGAAGAAAGCTCCCGCCAAAAAAGGCTGAGCTTTCGGAGCGATCGGGCTCTCGCCGTGGCGGGGCGTGTCGGTGTGCGAGCGCGGTTGTACACCGCGCCGCGCGCAAAATGCCCGCCGCGGTCGTAACCCCCGAGCATTGGCCGGCATACCGCCAACGTGGACTGTGCCGAGATTCGCCAAGGATTCGAGACCGGTGGGGTTCCCTCCGGTTCATCCGTGGATGAGCACTTGAAATGGTGCCCGCATTGCGAGGAATTGTTTCGCAACGCGGCGGTGCTCGGTCGTCGCTTGGCCAGCATGGCGCAGGCAACGCCCACGATCTCCGCGTCGCAACTTGCTGCGACGGAGTCTTTGCTCGAACGCGAGCACGGCGCGCGCGCATTCCTGCGCAGCCGTTCGACTCGCGTGCGTTGGGCGCTCAGCTTGGCGCTGCCCGCGCTGCTCCTGGTGCGAGAGCTGTTGCGAGGGCGCGTCGCCTGGCGTGAGTTCAGCGCGCCGAAGGTCTTGGCTGGGCTCTTGCTGCTTGCGCTGCTCGGTCTTGTCGGCCGCTCCGCCTTGCGCCCCGTGCCGCTCGAACGGCGCGCCGTGCGGCTCCGCAACGCGCTCGCGCTCTGCGCGTGGTGTTTACCGTGCGTGCTCTGGTTTGCGCCCGAAGCCCGCGTAACCGCCGATGAATTCTCGAGCGGTTTTGCGCTGCGCTCGCTGGGCTGCTTTGCTTATGGCAGCGCGCTGGCAGCGCCCTGCTTTGCGTTGCTGTGGGCGCTCGATCGCGGCGTGCAAGTGCCGTTTCGAGCTCATGCGCTCGCAGCGGGCAGCACGGCGATCGTCGCCAATTTAATCCTGCTCTTCCACTGTCCGAGCAACGATAGCGCTCACTTGTGGGCCGGGCACTTCAGCATCGGCTTGGTTTGGTTCTTGGCCGTGTCACTCGTGGGCTGGAGGTTTCATCGTGCGCAATAGGCAGGCACTCGGCTGCGTGGCACTATTTCTGTTTGGCTGCTCGCGCGAGCTGCCCCCCGAGCGATCTCTCGGCGCGGCGCCCGAAGCCGCGCGCAGCACGACGCTGGTGGCCGCGGCGGCCGCACAAAGCAGCCCAACGGCCGTGACCGCGCGTAGCTCGGGCGTCGCGGTCGTCGAGCTGTTCACCTCCGAAGGTTGCTCGAGCTGTCCGCCTGCCGATCGCGTGCTCGCGAAGCTCGCCGCTCGCGCCAAGGCAGAGTCCTGCCGGTTTTTCCGCTGTCGTTCCACGTCGATTATTGGAACTACCTCGGCTGGCACGATCGCTTCAGCGACGCGGCTTACTCCGCGCGCCAACACGACTACAGCCCGATCAGCGCGGGAGGCACGTACACCCCGCAAGCCGTGATCAACGGCGAAGCCGAATGCGTCGGCTCGGACGCCTCGAGCATCGACGCGCTGATCGGGTCGGCGTTGAAACGCGCGCCGCGCGCGCAGATCGCGCTCGAAGCGCGCCGCGGCGAGCACGGCATCGAAGTCAGCTATCGCGTGAGCGGGGACACCAAGGCGCGCGTGATCAACCTGGCGCTCGTCGAGCCGCGCGTGGAGAGCGCGGTCCAAGCCGGCGAAAACGCCGGCGAGCACCTGGCACACGTCAACGTCGTACGCGCGTTCGCCACTCGCGCGCTCTCTGCAGGCACTGCCGGCAGTTGGTTGCCGCCGAACGCGGACTTCCAAGCACGTCGAGTCGGCGTCGTCGCCTACGTCGAAGGCGTTTCCCAACGCGACATCTCGGGAGCCGCCGCGCTCGAGCTTTGAGCGATTTGGGTTTGGGCGCTCGCTGGGCCCACCACGCACCTCTCCGCCGAGCTCAGGTTCCCGCGTCGCGCCTTCCCGCAATTGCGCCAATTGCTCAAGCTACAACGCACATTTCCGCCCCGACGGCTTCAGTGCGTGGGCAGGTTGAACATCGGCGATACATCCCCTACCGTGATTCGAATGCGCAAGGCCCTGCTGATTTTGCCGTTGCTCCTCGTGGCGTGCGGCAACGAAGAGGAAATCAAAAAGAAAGTCGCGGCTGTGCAGCAGCAGGCCGACGACGCGGCCTCCAAGGCAAAGGCCGCCGCCCAGCAAAAGTTGGACGAGCTGCAAAAGCAGGTCGACCAACTCAAGACCGACGCCACCGACGCCAAGACCAAGCTCGACGAATGCACCAGCAAGGCGCAAGCCAGCGCCGACGAACAAGGCAAGACCGCCGAAGCCGCGCTCAATGCTGCGCGTCAGGCCTTCAAATCAGCCGCCAAGTTGGAGCTCGCCGATGCAAACAAGGCCTTGAACGAGCTCGGGCCCAAGTCAGCGAAGGCTACCGCCAAAGCCAAGGCCGCTTTTCAAACCGCGTTGAAGCCGGTCGCCGCGCAGCAAAAGGCGCTCGCCGCCGATCTCACGGCGTTCGACACGGCCACGCTCGACACGTTCAAGACCGTCAAAACCAAGTTCGAGCACGATCTTGCACTGCTGAAGAACACGACGCACCTCGCGAAATCCAAGCTGCCGCCGTGAGCTTTCCGGTGCGGCGGCAGCAGCGGCCTCACTCTGACTCGACCTCGGCGGCTTCACCCGCGAACGGCGCGGGCGTGACCTTGATCGACTTGTAGCGAGCGAGCTGCACTTGGCCAGCGGGCGCGCCGCGCGCCTTCTTCACGTCCGAGGCGCGGCACACGTGCACCTCTACGCGACCGGCGTTGCGCGCCTTCGAGTACCACGCGGCGAGCTCGGCCGCGCAGCGCATCACTGCTTCAGGCACCGGTCCTTTGCCCGGATTTTTGATGATCACGTGGCTGCCCGGCGTGCCGCCGCCCACGTGCAGCCACAAGTCGTGCGGCTCGGCGACGCGAAACGTCAAGTGATCGTTGTCGGTGGCGGCTTTGCCGACCAAGATCTCGAAGCCTTCGTGCGTGAAGCTCCTGTATGGGCGGCCCTTGCTACTCACGTTCCGACGGGAATGTGTCACACGCTTTGCGTACCGGCAATCGCACACGAAATAGGCAATTTCGAGCCCAGCTCGTTTGCGAGATCCACTCGCCTATGCGCGGACACGTGTGTCAGCGTGAAGCGCAACATGGTTCGATCGCTCTCGGTCACCGATCTCGTGAATCACGGCGCCGACAACGTGATCGCCGTCAAAGTGAACAATGCCGCCGGCGCGGACCTCAATCACGCGCTAATCGCCGGTAGCCCTACGGTGAACGTCCCGCCGCTCAGCGCGGACTACGCCCTCTTCGGCGGCTTGTATCGCAGCGTGCACACCTGGACGAACTGAGCAGGGCGCCGTCGCTCCAACGGCGGCAGCGTGTTACGCGGTTGCGAGCACCCGCGAGCTGAAGCGGGGTGCGTCGTGCGCCCCGTGAGCGCCCCCCAACCCCAGTGCCTCCCAATCGAAGGCTTTTCCGGGCAGCGGAGCAACGCCTGCAGTGCCCTTAGAAACGAAAATCGTAGTTCGAATTCACGCTACGGTTTTCGTTTCGAAGAGCGCTCCCGGCCGATGCACCTCGTTCGAGGGCGCATTGCGAGTGTGGGGCGCTTAGTGAGAAACCGCGTCCAAGAACGTGGCTCTGCCGCCTTTGCGCAGAACGCAGGCGACGCACTTGAAATAGGCCCGGACACCGAACAACCGCATGATGAGCGGCGCATGAGTGACCAAGTGACGGGTAGTGATGACGCCGCGCATTCAGGCTCAGTGTTTCCGGAAAACGGCTTCAGTAAGCATTTCTCGGGCCAGTACACGTACATGGACTTACGTGACAGTTACCGGTCGTGTGGCGCCCGTGCATTTCAAAAGTGAAATGTGACGATTCGTTTCTGAAGTGCCGACCATGCGCGCCGAACGGCCGGAACGCCAAGAAACCCGCTGATTTTTCGCAAGTCATGCTGCAGACCGCGCGTCGCATCAGACTCAGGGGTGATTGTCCGGGTCGGCCACGGCTTCGTCCGGGGGCCCCGCGTTGTCGTTCGGGTTCGGCGAGCTCGGGCGCCCGGGATGGGCCGACGCGGATGGCGCTGGCTCGTTGGCAGCGGGCACCGAGCCGGGCGACGGAGGTGCGGTGGAGGGGCCGCTCACGGCTTGGCCGCCGACGAGCTTCGCGCTGTCGACGATGCGATCGAACTCGTCCTCGAGCACGCTGAGCGCGGGCGGCGCGGCATTGTCACCATGATAGTGACGCACGCGCTTGAATGCTCCGGCACGGCGCAATGAGACATGCGCCCAGTCATCGTCGGTGCTCTCGACGTGATCGTAGTCGCGGAACTGGAGGAACCCCGAGCGCTCGAAGGCGGCTTGGAGCTCGTTCATCTGCGCATCCGAGATCTTGTACACTTGGCGCCCGAGCACCTTGACCCAGCGCGTGCCCACGTAAACCACGCTGCCGTCGCTGTTCACGGTCAACCGGTAGACTGGGCACTCGCCGTAGCAGCCGGTTCGTTCCAACGTCGCCACCGCGGTCGCTCCCGGCACGGTGTCGGGAGGGTGCGGTTGGTCGATCGAGGTCGTGTCAGCCGGCGGCTTCTTTTTGTTGCAAGCGACAACACCGAGCAGCGCGATACACGCGACGCACTGCCAAAACCAGCGCCTAGAGTTGCGAAGGGCGTGCTGCATTTCGGAGGCGTTCTAGCGTTGCGGCGCTGGCTACAGGAGGTGGTAAACGAGGCTGAGCGAGGTAACGACGTCGGTTTTGTCGATGTCCGGCAGGGGGTTGTGATCGTAGCGCACGCTGACGGCGGTCGCGATCGAAAAGCCCTTGCCCACGGCCGAGTTCACCGCCCCGTCCCAATTGAGGCGATAGTTCTTGGACTGCGCCAAACCCTGCAAGTACTCGAGGCCGGTCGACACGGTCACCGTGTCACTCAGCTCGTTCGAATAACCGGCGAATACCCGCGCGCTGTGGCGCGTCACGGTCTTGCCCAGGTACATTCCCTCGAGCAAGGCTGCCTCACGCGTCTCGTCGCGCCGCACGTCGTACTGCAAGTCGTAACCGACTTCGGACCACAGCTGCTGCTTGCCCTCGTCGATGAAGTAGTACTCCACCCCTGGATCGAGGTTCAGCCGAAAATCTAGGCCCTGGAAGCGATCGCGGCGCGCCGAGACCGCGCCGAACACGGCGAGCGAGCCAGCCAAGAACCGGTCGTAGCGGACCTTGCCCTGAAAGTTCTCGACCGTCGTTTGCAGCCCCGCCTCCTTCGAGGCAGCCGAACGCGCATAGTTGGCCGCAATCGCCGCGCCCACCTGGTTCGAGCCGCGGCGAATGCGCAGCTTGCCGGCCGTGGTCGCGGCCAGCGAGCGCGAGTTTCCAGCAGAGGCCAAGCCACCGGCTGAGATTTGTGCTTCGGTGGCGTCCTTCGCGTCGTCAGCTGGCTTGTCCACCTTTTCGAAGCCAGCGGTGGCCACATCCGTGCTTCCCGATGACGCCTGGCTGCTCTTGACCAAACTATCCGGCAACGGGTCGGCGGCCCGGCTCGGCCGGCTCACTAAGAATGCCGCTGAAAGTAACGCAAACACGCAGCCATACGATTTGAAGGTCATCGATTTGTCCCGCTCCAGGACCGCCGGATAGACCCGTCCCCGACTTCAGTCAACTGCCGCAAAAACGCAGACGAAGCCGATGTCCGGCCGCGCGGGCGCATTTCTACACTGCTTCTGGCGCGATGACGGGCCGGCGGTGTAGAGCAGCCCAGTGAGTCGCTGTCGATTTCGGTTTTTTGGGTTTTGCTCGGCGCTGCTCTTCAGCGTACTCGGCGGGTGCCACGATTCGAGCGGCGCGCAGCTCGCACCGACCCCGAGCGTTGCACCCTCGCCAAGCTCGGCAGGAGAGAGGGCTTCAGCGGACGTGCCGAGTGCGCCCGCTCGGCCGGTCGCTGCCGATGCGGCCCCTGAAGGCGGCAGCGCGGCCGTTGCGAAGCCGAGTGAAGCGCGCGCTGGCGCAACGAGCGCGGAGGCCGTCGGTGATGCGGCTTCGACACCGCCAGCGCTGACCGACGCCGAGGGAAAGCCGCTGCCACAGACAGATGAGCGGCCCACGCTGAGCTCTGCATCGTTTCAACAGCGCGTCGCGCTGGTGGTCCACGCCATCGTCACGGGCGACGCAGAGCCGGCTGCCGCGGCATTCTTCCCCTTGCTCGCTTACCAGCAAGTGAAGGATGTCGCAAAGCCGGAGCGCGACTACAAGTTTCGCCTGCTCGCAAACTTCAAGCGCGACGTGCTCGAGTACCACCACGCGCTGGGCGCTGCCGCCGCTGAAGCCAAGTTCGACGGCATCACCGTCTCGGAAAAAGACGCGAAGTGGATGCCGCCTGGATCCGAAGGAAACCGGGTCGGCTACTTCCGAGTTTTGCGTTCGCGCTTGCGCTTCACGCTTCCGACGGGCCGGACCCGCGACTTCGAGCTCACGAGCATGATCTCTTGGCGCGGCGAGTGGTACGTCGTGCATCTGCACGGCTTCAAATAAGCCTCGTTAGCCCCAGCAGCCTCGAGATCCGCGAACATTTCGAGTTGTTGCCGCTCGCGCGCCGCACGGCGGCGAGGCGAGGCGGCGAGGGGAGCAACAACGGAGCGGAACAGCTCTGCCGGAGCCGCGTATGAGCCGCATCAAGATGAGACCCCTGTGGAGAGCGGCGGAAAGCTCGTTTGCGTCGCATTTGCTCTTAGCGCCGCGGCAGCGGACGCCGTATGCTTCCGACTAGCGATCCCCGCTGGGTGTGGTTTCGGGCAGTCAGCTCGCATCCGTGCAAGTCGCCTATTGCGGTCGGCACCTGTTGGTGCCAAGAATCTCTAGACGCTGCACTCGGGGGGATTGTGTAAGAGCGCGGTCAATCAATCATGGCTAGTGAGCAGACTATCAACACCATCGCGAAGGCTCTCGGGGAATCAGACGAAGGCCCGGTCGCGCAGATCAAGGCCGTCGTCGACAACCTGGGTGACCAGGCGTGTCTCACCCTGCTAGCCGAGACCGAGAAGATCGAAAAGGCAGGCGGCCTGATGCGCGGCGACGGCAGTGGTCGTCGTAGCCCGGGCGGCGTGTTTTTTTTCCTCGCCCGTCAGCGCCTACCGCGTGACGTGCGCGCGGCGATCTTCAACGACAAGAAGCCGCGTGATCCGAACGCGCCCAAGTCGCAGCCCGTGCAACCTGCCGCAAAGTCTTCCGCGAGCGCCGCTGGCGTTCCGCCCTCACAGTCCGGTGGCCTACCGCGTCGTCGCGTGTTCGAGGTCGTGCCGGCTTCTAAACCGGCCGCAAGCCCTTCGGTCATCCCGCCTCCTGTTGCCCGCCGTCCCGAGCCCCGGGGTGATTGGCCGCCGTCGCCGCCGGAGGGTGCTTTCGTTCCGCCGGAGCTGCCCGCGGCTGTGGTTCGCGCCAAAGCCAAGCAGGCAGCGCAGTCCGCGCTCGCTTCGCTGAACCCCACGGATCAATACCTCCTGCTCGTCGAGCTGCTGGCGGATCTGCACGCGCAGTATGGTGGCGAGCCGCCGCGCAGCACGGTCGAGGCCCCGCGCTCCGAGCGCAAACCCACCGCCATTTCTCAGCCGCCCCCGCCGGCCGCGATCCCGCGTGTGGTGGAGCCGGAAGAAGAAATCGAAGAACCCAAGCCGCGCGCCTCGCGCGCCAAAGCTCCGGCCCGTCCCAAGGCCGCCGCGACGAAATCGCGTTCGCGCGCTTAGCCGTTCCGCGGCGGTTTGGTTCGCGCCCGGTGGCGCCGCGGTGCAGCGTCATTCCGCGCTCGTTGTAACGGGAAGCGAACTTATTTAATCGCGCCCCGGCCGTGGGTTCTGTCGAATTTGCGCAATCGAGCGCGCTCGGGTGCCGACCTTCGCGTCGTAATGACCCATCAGCGCAAGGTTGTCTCGCGATGTAGGCTCAGGTCATATAGGCTCGCTAACTCTGCGAGAGGGTGTGCGTCGTGACAGACCAGCGCGAGCGAGTGAGTACCGATCCCGGCATTGGTCCGGTTGACGCTGACAACACTGCCACGCTGCGTTCCATCGAGGCAGCGGTCGAAGTCGAGCCGGATGGTGCTTCGCTCTATTACGAGCCGTTGCCGCTGCGCGCCGTCTCCGATCATCGCACGCTCGAGATGGAGACCGTCAAGCTGTCGCAAGAGATCGATCCCCGGAAGCTACCGACGGAGATCAGCTTGCCGCGCTCGCCGATCCCGCCGCGCTACGACTCCGGCTGGCCCCAGGCGGACCTCGTGCTCACCAGCAGCCAACGGCCAGCGCCGCCGCGCCGGCGTTGGCGCGTGCCCGCCTTGCTGTTCGGCGTGTTGGTCGCGCTGTTGATGTTGGTGCTCGCGCGCAGCGCCGCGCAGCACGCCGCTGAGCAGAGCGCGGCGAGCTCGCTCCGGGTCGAAACCGTCGCGCCGCCCGCGCTCGTATCCAAATCGGTCGCGCTGCCCGCGCCCCCGCCGAAGCCGGTCGCGCTGCCTGCGCCCGCGCTCAGCGCCGCTCTGCCCGCCGCCAGCGTGCCGGTGGCTGCGGCGAGCGCAATTGCAACGGTCATCGCCGTCCCGGTCGCGAGCGCGTCGGCCGCGAGCCACGTTGCGGCGCCCGTTGTCGCGGCTCCATACCACGCCACGCCGAAGCCCAGCCCGGCGCCCACCGCGAGCAACACCGCGCTCAGCGCACCGACTGCAAAACCCAAACGCGCCATCTACTGAGTGATGAAGCCATCGACACGATCTGGATCGGGGACACGCGTGCTGAGCCAAAGCCTTGCCTGTGCGACTCTGCTATTCGCGACCGCCATCACCGGAGTCGTGCAAGCCGACGTGGTCGCCGACAGCGAACGCGCGAACCTGCTCTTCAAAAAGGGCAAAGTAGCGTTCAACGCCGGCAAGTACAATGACGCCCTGCGTATCTACGGCGAAGCTTGGAGCCTGAAAAAGAGCCCGGATATCGCGGCAAACCTGGCACAAGCCGAGTCGGAGCTGGGCAAGCACCGCGACGCCGCCGAGCACTTCGCGTTCGCGCTCGCGCACATCTTACCGAGCTCCACCGACGAGCAAAAGTTCGCTCTCGCGGACGGTCTGGACGCAGAGAAAAAAGAAATCGGCACGCTCCGCGTCACGCTCGAGCCCGCGGACTCCACGCTCACCATCGACGACGTGCCCGTCACCGTGCCGGCGGCGGGTGACGTGTACATCGAGCCCGGTGAACACCACGCCGCAGTAACCCACGAAGGTTACGAATCGCACCAAGAAACGTTGACCGTCTCCAAGGGCGGGGCCCAAGTGCTCTGGATCAAGCTCGACCAAGTGGGCGCGCCCAAAGCCGCCGCCACGCCGTCCGAGCCCGCCGCGCCGCCCGGTGGCTCACCGCCTCCGCCCCTGAACGAGAGCTCGGGTCGCTCGATCGTGCCGGTCATCGTCGGAAGTGGCCTCGTCGTCGCAGGCGCCGCCGTGGGCGTCGCGTTCCTTTTGTCCGGCAACTCGAGCCAAAACGACGCCGACGCCCTGAGCGACAAGCTCCCCGAGCCCAACCCTTGCGGCACCGGGACGCCGCACGCCGCGGAGTGCGCCGCCCTCCACGGCAAAAACTCGGACATCGACAGCGCGCGAACCATCGAAGTGATCGGCTTCTCTGTCGCTGGCGCGGCCGCAATCGGCACCGCCCTGTACCTATTCTGGCCGCACTCCGACGCCGCCGCGGCCAACCGTTGGGCACCGACGTTGGCGGTCGCGCCCGGTGCTGGCAGCATCGGCCTGAGCGGTCGCTTCTGACTCAATCGAGGATACAATGAACCTAAAGCGCTTCAGCGGTGGAACCTTGGGCCTCCTGGCACTCAGCGCCCTAGCCTGTGCCTGCTCCAGCAAAGCGGACGACTGCAACGCCAACAAAAACTGCGCCCCCTACGACAGCGGCGGTGCCGGCAGCACCGGCACCAGCGGCAGCGCGGGCACGAGCGGGTCGCCAAGTCACAGCGGCAGCGGCGGAGTCAGCGGTACGAGCGGCCGCGCCGGCGCCGGTGCGGGCAGCGCGGGCACCAGCACCGACGCCGGCGCGGCAGGGGCGCCCTCGACGTGCGACGGCACGCTGGGCCCCGATGCTGACAACTGCGTCATCAGCGACGACTACGGCGTCTTCGTCGCACCGACCGGCGACGACACGACCGGCGACGGCACCGAAGCGGCACCTTTCGCGACGCTAACGACCGCGCTCACGAAGCTGGACCAGATCAAACGCATCTACGTGTGCGCCGCGGAGTACAGCGAGGCGGGCACGCTGCAGATCCCGAGCGGGGTTTCGATCTACGGCGGGTTTGGCTGCGACGGCGGGGCTTGGACGTACGACTCGAAGAACAACAAGGCGAGCTTCAAGCCACAGAGTCCGATTGGGGCGGAGATCAAGAACGCAAGCGGCGTGATACTCGAGGATTTGAGTATCACTGCGGCGGATGCGACGGGGCCTGGGGCGAGTAGCTTTGGGTTGATGGTGGTGGGGAGCGATGGGGTCGCGCTCACTCGGGTGGTGATTAAGGCGGGTAACGGGGCGATTGGGAGTGCGGGTACGGACGGCACGAATGGCGCGGATGGCGCGGACGTCACAGTTGCTGCGATTAACGGCCAGAATGGTCATGCGGCTATTTGCACTGGAACGTCGGACAACACTGGCCCATCTTGGCCCGCGCAGAGTGCGTGCAACGTTCGCGGTGGAGCGGGCGGTACCGGCTACAAGAGTTCGGACGGTGACCCCGGCACTACTGGCGTACCGCTAGAAAACATTTTTGCCAGCGGGGTAAAGAACGGCGGGGCTGGCGCCACTGATGCTGGAGCGGCGGTGGACGGCAAGTCCGGAGGAGATGGCTCAGCTGGCCTCCCTGGGATAAATGGGGCGGTCGCAAAGGACATCGGGACGTTTAGCGCTACAGGTTACGCCGTGGCCTCTGGTGGCGACGGTTCTGATGGGTTCCCAGGTCAAGGCGGAGGCGGCGGCGGTGCCAGCAAGGGAGACGGTGGCACCTGCACTGGCGCAAGCGGCGGCGCTGGTGGCATGGGTGGCTGCGGTGGCACGCACGCATCGGGTGGAAAGGGCGGCGGAGCCTCGATAGGCCTACTAAGCTGGAATTCAAAGGTCGACCTGCTCAACAGTTCGGTCGTCGCGATGACAGGGGGCGGAGGTGGCAGCGGCGGAAAAGCTGGTACTGGGGGCCTTGGGAAGCCGGGCGGTTTGGGCGGTACAACCGACACAAATCACGGAATTGGCGCCGGCGGATCGGGAGGCAAGGGTGGTGCCGGTGGCAACGGCGGCAACGGGTCGGGGGGTACAGGCGGACCATCTATCGCGATCGTCTACTCGACTTCCGAGCCCGCTGTTGACAACCAATCTGCGGTGACCGCGGGAACCGGCGGCACACCCGGGGCGGGCGGGACGTACGGAAATACGGCCACTAAGGCGTCGGACGGAATTACTGGCCTGGCAAAAGGCAAATACAAAGTCCCCGGCACCTGAAGCAGTCACTGGAGCGGCCAGATGTGAGTTTTATCAGCAACTCACCCCGAAGACGCCCCGATGAGTGTGCCGCGTGTCACTTCGATCTGGCGCGCGCATTCAACCGGTTGTAATGGCCGGGTAAGGGGCTTGAACGTGAATCCAAAATTTTTGCTCGTTCTTGGTGTGGTTGCGGGTTGTGCGGCGCAGGTGGTCGCGTGCTCGTCGGATTTCTCGTCGTGCGCAGAGCGGCGCTCGTGCATCGAAAACGGTGGCGGGGGAGCCGGTGGCGGAACGGATGTCGCTGGTGATGCCGGTGATTCTCCAGCGAGCGCCGGCAAGAGTGGCGGCGCGGCGAGTGGCGCGAGCGGCGAGAGCGGCGAGAGCGGTGCCGGTGGAGAGGGAGGCGCGGTCTTCGAGACGCCGACTCTGTTCGGTGCTTGTTCGGGAGTTGGCAAGCTCGCTTGTGATGGCGCTGCGAGCGCGCAACGCCTCGCCTGCGACGGTTCGAAATGGCAGGCGGGAACCACCTGCCCGAGTGGGCAGCTGTGCAACTCCGAAGACGGCAAGT
>JBEQTH010000023.1:0-167962 GCA_040348785.1 Myxococcales bacterium
GAAGTCTCCGGCGGCATCACCATCGAGCGCATTCCGGCGTTGGCCGCCGCTGGGGTAGACGTGATCAGCGTGGGGGCGCTGACGCACTCCGCGCCCGCCGCCGACATCGGGCTCGATATCGAGAGCTTGTGATGGGCTTCGACGCCGAGCGTTTCCGGACCCAATCGAGAGAAACCAAGCCCAAGCTCGGCCGGCCACTGATGTACGAAGCCGTCACCGGCTCCACCAACGACAACGCGCTGCTCGCCGCGCGCTCCGGCGCGCCCCACGGCTCCGTCTTCGTCGCCGACGAACAAACCGCCGGCCGCGGCCGCCGCGGCAACGTCTGGCTCGCCGCGCCGGGCGAGAGCTTACTGTTCTCGGTGCTGCTGAGGCCCGAGCTCGAGCTCGCCCAAGTGAGCGCGCTCACGCTCGCCATTGGCCTTGCCCTGCGCGACGTGATCGCGCCGCACGTCGCGGCCGAGGCGCAAATCAAGTGGCCGAACGACTTGTACGTCGGCGGCAAAAAACTCGCGGGAGTCTTGGTCGAATCGCAACTCCAGGGCGACCGGTTGCAAGCCGTGGTCGTCGGGGTGGGCCTGAACGTCGCCACGCGCGAATTTCCGGTCGAGATTGCCCAGCGCGCGACGTCACTGAGCCTGCTCGGCGTGACCTCGCTGGACCGTGAGCCGCTATTGCACGAGCTGCTGGCGGCGATCGCGATGCGCGTCGAAGATTATCAACGCGAGGGCGTCGCGGGCGTCTTGGACGAGCTGAACGCATTCGACGAGCTGCGCGGTCGGCGCGTGCGGGTCGACGTACTGTGCGGCATCGGACGCGGATTGGACGACCAGGGGCGGCTACTCTTGGAAGACGACGCGGGCGCGATTCATCCGATCCTTTCGGGCACGGTGGAACTGATTTAGAGCGGGTCTTGAAACCTCGGACCGAGCCAGCCGAAGAGGCGCGAGTAGGCCAAGGCGCAGCGACGAGGCGTACCTGGAAGGTACGTTGAGGAGCTGCAACGCGGGCATGCGAAGCGGATCTGAAGGCAGGCGACGGGAGAGGTTTCAGGACCCGCTCGTCAGCTGCCGGCTGCGCCGGATGTGCCGCCTTCTCCTCCATCGACGATCGCGCCGCCCGCGCCGCCCGCGCCTGCTTCGCCCGTAGTGCCTCCTTCGCCGCCTGTCGCGCCCGGAGTGAGGTCGACCCTCTCCGTCAACGAGACGTTCGCAAACGAGCCGGTCAGGCAATCACTGGGACTTGGCGTGTCTGGGCGCATCACGAGATAGGTGACCGTGGTGTCGAACACCGGGATCTCGAGCGAATCACCCACGGCGGTGAATGCAAGACGATAGCGATCCCGCTGCTCGCCGAGGAAATGACCGTTCCAGCTTAGACCGACCGTACGCTCACGAAAGCTCACCGCGACACTCAAACCGCTGGGCCCCATCACCGGCACTTCCGCTGTGATTTCCGGATAGCACTCTTCATTTCGGCAAGCTCGAAACGTGCCCTTCGGGGGCGCAGCGCCCACCCAATTCACGGGCACCACGATTGTCGCTCCCCCGTTGTACGAGGGCACGCACGTGCCCCGAGAGCCACCCGGACTCATCCCGGGGGCTTCGCCCGGTTGCGTCGAAGGGCTGCCGCTGCGTCCTTGAGAGGCTCTTCCACCGCCCCCACCTTGCTCCGCACCCGGATCTTCCGACGGCGGGTCCAGCGCTGGCCCCGAGCAGGCCGCAACGAACACCCAGCCCGATAGGCCCCCCAACGAACGCCCCAATCCCACGCTGCGCATGACTCCACGAACGCAAACGCCGTACCAGCGTGCTCGGCCACCATTGTCGCAAAAGCGGCGTGCCGTTGTGTGCCATCCCGATGCGACCCGGACTAAGATGTCCGACTCGAGCCCTCCGGGCGGACGCGAATGACGACGCCGCCGAACGGAGCAATGTCACGCTCGAGTAGCGAACAGGCGCGACAAGAGCTCTGCGCGCCCCGACACGTTCAGTCTTCGAAACACGGACGCAATTTGGTTGGCCACGGTGCGCTCGGAGGTGCCGCGCTGGCGCGCGATGGTCGCGTAACAGTCGCCTTCGACAAAGCTTCGGATGACCGCGAACTCCGCGCTCGACAGCTCTTTGAACAGGAACCGCTCCGGTCGTGGTGCAGAGACGACGCGGACGCCAGGTTCGACCCGGGTGACGAAGCTCAGCGAACCCGTGACGCTGCCATCACCACTACGCTCCGCCGTCGCCGCCAGCACGAGCAGCGGGTGGGGGCGCGAAGGTTTGCAGTCGACACCGAGTCGCTGAAGGGCTTGCTGCGCGCGCGACGCCACCGTCGATGCTGCCACCCCCGTGTCGATGGCCACGACCTTCTGCGCCCCATCGATCAACACTGCCTCCAAGAGCCGCTGGCATTGCGGGGTGAGCGGGGTTGCGGGTTCCGGCGCCGGGCGGGTGAGTATGAAGCAGCGATCGACACTGAAGAAGCAATCGATCACTTGGCATACACCGCGCGTCAGCTCTCGCCACAGAAGTGCGAGGTCCAGCGCTTCGCTCGACTCCCGATCGGCGACGGTCGCCGCGTGGCGTAAGGCCTGCTGCTGCTCAGCAAGCGATTCGACCGTCGCGAGCCACGGAGCCTCGATTCTGCGAAATTCTTGCGTTATCAGGCGCGCATCGTCGCCCTCGCCAACCGAGCGCTGCGCGCTCGAGGCGTACTTGTTACGGCTCGTCATTTCGAAACCCCTCGTTCGTGCGCAGCGCGGCCTTCCCGCGATGGGCCGACCGAGACCGGACCACCGCGGGCGGCGCCCGCACGAGTTGTGTAGTAGCCGGAGCTACCTAGTTACTCTGCAGCCTTGTCCTCCGAGAGACCCAACACGTCCTGGAGCAGTGCATCACTGGCCTGCACGTAAGGGTTTTGCAAACCATCGAAGGTCTTGATCAGCGTGTCCTTGAGTGCAGTCAAATCGCGATTCGCGCGATAGGCGTTCAACGCCGAGTCGATGGCTCGAGAGAACAGCGACTGCCGAGGCGAGCCTGGGACGGCTTCGTTCCACGTGCTTTCGTATTCCAAACAACTGAAGATCAATCCGAAACTGGGGGGCCACGTGAGGTGCGGGATCTTGCTGAAGCTTTTTGCGAAGCAGGCATCGAAGATCAACAGCGTCGGCAGGCCTTTCCGATACTGAAGTTTTTCGAGCAACTCTTGTTCGGTCATGATTTGGCCATCCGCGGTGAGCAAACCGTTGGGGATGGCATGCGCGACGATGTACAGGATCGCCGGCCCGCTCCTGGGCAATCGATCGAATCCGGTTTCGACGACTATCGGGGAACCGAATGTCAACGGGACAAGGCTGATTGCCGTGTCCCCTGCGCTGGTATTGAGAACATGAATAGGCGGCATGAATATATCCTCGGTTGTTAGGGTGGGCCGGCATTGCCAGGCGGAGGCCTTTGACTGTGAGTCGCGATCAGTTTCACCTGCTCGTTCAAGAGGCGTTGTCCGTCTTCGGACTCCAGCAAAGACTTGGGGGCGCTGAAGATCTCATAAGCCAACGCCGACTTCGTGTTGTCTTTAGGGTTCTTTTCGTCACCATTGAGTGATCCGTCGGACTGTCGCCAAGAGAAGAACAAGTCCTCCTTTGGGTCGTAGGATAGGCGGTAGATCACGCTCGTCTGGGATTTGCCCAGTTTTTTTCGAACCACCTGGCTCAGGTTCAAAGCCTCAGGATAGTTGGGGGCGCTACGGTGGTATCTCACGTCTGGCTCCCCGGGCTCCACATCGGGCCCGAGTGCAGATACGAAACGGCTCATGTGCATTGTCCCTTTCAATGGTTGTTCACGACTGACTGTGCGCATCGAAAGCCGAGGTTCTGTCCCACGTTGAAGGCCAGGCGAAGGCCCCGTGCGGCTGATCGTGTCTGAAAGTTGTTGTTGAAGGCACCGCCGCGAAAGATCGCGGGTCTGTCGACGGTCTGCCCGGCCGCGTCTGCGTTCGAGTGGTCGTTCGAGTCGACCCACTCGGAGACATTGCCTGCCAGGTCTCTCACGCCCTCTGGCGTTACGTCCTGGGCTGCGCTCGCGACCGGAAACGGAATCTCGCGCGCGTTGTCGCAGCGCGAGGGCTCGAGGACCTTGAGCCAGCCCAGGCTAGAGGTGTGTACGCCAGTGCAGCTCGGGGTACTGCTTCCCCAGGGGTAGAGGCGACGCTCCGAACCACGCGCGGCAAACTCCCACTCTGCCTCGGTCGGTAGGCGCTTCCCCGCGTTCTTGCAAAACAGATTGGCACCGAACCACGTCACCTGAGTCACGGGCAGCTTTTCGAAACCGGGCCGCTCGTGAAAGCACGACGCTTGGAATTGGGGGCATTGAATGCCAGCCGTCCCCGGCCATAGGTCGTAGAGCAGGGACGCTTCGTTGGGACGGAAGGAAAGATGCACAAAGCGTAGGTAGTGATCGTCTGGGTCTTCCAGAACCTGCAAGGAAGAGCCAATCTCATTCAAGAATTTGGCGAACTGCTGGTTGGTGACTTCGCGCTCGTCTATTTCGAACGGTTCAAGCCTGACGGTGCGCTTCGGCACTTCCTGCTGGGCCTGCGGGGGGCAATCTTTGGCGAACGTCTTGCAGAGCGCGGCCAGCTCCTCGGCGTCCGTGCCCATGCTGAACTCGCCACCGGCGAGCCGCACCATGCCGCGCGTTGCCGGAGGCAGCGCTCGGGCCGCGCTGCGATAGCGCACCGCGCCACCGGTGAGCGCGGCCAACACGAGCACGCCCCCTGCCGCCAGCGGCCACTTACGCGAGGCCACGCCGGACTTGGGTTCTTTGAGCGCGCGGATCGAGAGCGCGGTGCCGCGCGTGGAATCGATCGGAGCGACCGGCGCGGCGCCCGGTCGGACCGACGAAGTACGGGCGCCTGAAATCGGCGGCACGCTCGGTCGGAAGAGCACAGCGAGCGGCTCGCTCATCAGCTCGACGCTCGCGTAGCGCTGCTCGCGATCGCGGCTCAGAGCGATGCGCGTCGCATCACGCAACGCCGCCGGCACGCTGTCCCATTCGGGATTGCTGAACGACACCTCGGCGGTCAGCGTCTTTTCGCGGATGATCGCGTTGTTTGCCCCCTTGAACGGCGCGCTGCCGACCACGAGCTCGTAGATCATCACGCCGATCGCAAACAGGTCCGCCCGTGCGTCGACGTCCACGGCTTGCCATTGCTCCGGTGCCATGTAGCCCGGTGTGCCCACCCCGAAGCCAATCGACGCCGAGCTCGGCCAGACGCCGCTCGATCCCCCTTCGGGCGCCCCGAGCGGCACGCGCCGCGCGATACCCAAGTCGAGAATGCGCAAGTTGCCGTCGCTGGCCACCATCACGTTTTCGGGCTTGAGATCACGGTGTACGAGTTCGCGCTCGTGCAGCGCGCGCACGCCCTCGAGCAACTGCTGCACGATGAAGAGCAGCTCTTCCAAGCTCGGCTGGTGAGTCTTCATCCACTCGCGCAGCGTTTCGCCGCGCACGTACTCCATGGCGATGAAGGCGCGATCGTTCCAAGTCCCTGCATCGTACACGCGGGCGATGCGTTCGTGCTCGGCTCGCGCAGCGGCTCGGGCTTCGCGCAGCAGCAGGCGCTCGTCGACCAATTCGTCGTCGAACTTGTTGCGCAGCACCTTGAGCGCGACCAGGCGATCGAGCAACACGTCGCGCGCCAGGTACACGTCGCCCATGCCGCCGCGGCCCAGGGGCTCGATGATTCGATAGCGTGAAGCCCACAGCTCGCGGGCTTCGACGGTCGAGGGCGCGTCTGGCTCGGCGAGCCGGCGCAGCGCGCGCAGCTCCGTCGGGCTGATCGCGGTCTCGCCGTCGCTGTCCTTGTTCCGCGTGCTCATGGCTTGGTCGGACCGCTGGATTTGTTGGAGGACATGGCTGCTGCGACCGTCACGCGGATGGCGCGGAAGCGTTGGCGCAGGCGCGCGGACTCACGCTCGATTTGTTGTGCGTCGCAATCTTCGTCGAGGAACGCGGACGCGATCTCTTTCCAAGACAAATCCTGCTCCACGCGCAGCACGAGCAGATCGCGATCTTCGTCGGACAGCGCTGCGCGCAAACTATCGAGCTGAGCGCGGCGCGTGGTCGAAACGGTGCTCTGAGCGGCGGCGGCGGGCACGCCTTCGGCCGCCGAAAGCGTGGTCTCGTGGTTGCGCGCCCGTGCGCGAGTGCGGCAACGGCTGGCCTCACGCCGCGCGATGACGTAGCACCAAGAACGCAGCGAGCTTTCCCAGCGAAACCCCGGCAGCCCGCGCCACAACCGTTCGCTCGTCGCGCTGAAGGCTTCGTCCACGAGAGCGACCTCGCCCAGCACGCGATGCAAAAACACTTGCAGCTCGGGGCCGTAGCCGCTGACGAGCAGGTTCGCCGCTGCGCGCGCGTCGCCACGCAGGACGAGAGCGCGCACTTCCGCATCTCGAGGATCGAGCGATGGCTCATTGCTCTCAGGCATGCGCCCCGATTCCATATTGCCAATAGGTAAACCGTTGTCGAAGTCGTTTCCAAGGTTTCGGTTGTGAAACATTTGCAATAGCCACCATGCACTCACGGCCCGAATAAATAGACCTCGGGGCGGCGCCGTCTGTGAGGCACTGCGTATACTTTTGTCGCCGCGCAGCGCGGCGCTATGGGCACCTTTTCGGGCGCGGCGTTTGATATCAATATGACTACGGCAGGATCGCTGGCCGAGATCGAATGAGCGGTGCACGCACGTCCAGGCAAGCGAGCCCGAAGCAGGGCCGCGCCCGACGCGCGCGGCGTGCTTGGCTGAAGGGGGCGCTCGCGGCCCCACGCCGCACCTCGCAGCCACGCCTGGTTCCCGCCCCAGGCCGCCGAAGGTTGTGCCGGCCCATGCCGTGATGTGGCCCCATCAACCCCCTCTTCGAATCACGCGCGGTAAGGAAACCCTGGGCGCACGCGGCTCAACGAGCGGCGGCGCCGTGCCGGTCATCGTGGCTAACCGCGTCTGTCAGGGCGTACAGCAGTGAGCCCAAGACGAGCCCCGCGAGCCAACCAAAGACCAGCCATTTGGCGGCCAGCTTGAAGGCTGAGCGCCCGCTCGTCGTGGAGCGCGCCGACCGTGGGCCAGCGGAGCTGACAGCGGCGGCTTCTGCGTCGGCTTGGACGACGGCGGGGCTGAGCCCTGCGGCTTTCAACGCGCGCGCTAGCGCATCTGAGGGCGGTCGCTCCTCACGCGCGGCGGCGATCAGAGCCAGTGAGTACTCGCTATCGCTCTCCAGGTGCGTGGCGAAGTCATCCTGTGCCTCCGAGAGGCGAGTGCTCACCATGCTCTGGGGGATGCCGACGATCTCGGCGATCTCGGCGCCCTCGAGCTGCTCGATTTCGCGCAGCACGAAGACGACTCGTAGCTCGAGTGGCATTTGTTCGAGCAAGGCACCGAGCACTTCGCGGGCTTGTTGCTGCTCGTCGAGGTCTTCGAGGGCGAGCGCGTTGTCGCTCAGAACCGCTTGCTCTTCACGACTTTTACGGGTGCGTGCGGCGACGTGCAGCGTGGTGCTGAACAAGAACGAGCGTTCGCTGCCCGCCCGGATATCACCGATGCGCTGACTGGCAGCGACGAACACTTCCTGCGCAGCCGCGTCCGCTTCCGTCTCGGTGATGCCGATGCGCCGCAACAAGCGCCAAACGAAGCCGAATTGCTTGCGGATCAGGCGCGCGAGGCGAGCCTGCTGCTCGCTGTCGACCGCGCGCAGAGGGGTCTCGATCAGCGGCTCTGCCACAGCGACCATTCCTACCAGAGATGGCCCGCGCAAGGCCAGAGCTCGGAGCGGGCGCTGCTAGGCCTACAGTAGGCGCGGTGGGTCGCGACGCACACGCGCGGAAAGGTCGCGCGGGCCAGGTCAGGCAGCTTGCGGAACCGGGACCGGTTCGGCCAAAGCCTCGGCCAACAAGCGACGTCCGCGAAACAATCGACTCATCACCGTGCCCACGGGCACCGACAGCTCGATCGCTGCGTCTTTGTAGCTGCGCTCTTCCAGGTCGACCAGCCGCACCACCGCAGAGAACTGAGACGGCAGCGCGTCGAGAGCGCGCGACACGGGGCGCGTGAGTGATTGGCGCACGGGCGGCGAGGCGTCCGGCAACGTCCACGCGCAAGGGTCGCTCGCGAGCGCGCCAAGCGCGCGCCGCTCACGAACGGATTTGCGACAGCGAGTAATGAATACGCTAAATAGGATTTGTTGTAGCCAGCCGCGCAAGTTCGTGTCGCGCTCGTAGCCAGATGCAAAACACAGCGCACGCAGCACCGTGTCTTGCACCAAGTCGTTCGCGTCGCTCTTGCGCTTGCACAGGGTCAGCGCGCGAGCCTGCAAGCCGGGCAGCAGCGCGGGCAGCTTGTTCCTGAGCTCTTCGGCAAATGATTCGGATTGTGTATCGACAAGTCGTGGCTCTGACATCGTGGCCTCCACGAGTCTGGCTATCGCAAGCTATGTGCCAACGGGCGAATACGCGAAAATCCGCAAATTTATCGGGTTCCGTGCGGTTTCCTAGCCGCACGCCGCGTGTCAAAGTGGCATCGACATCGGGCCCGCTGTCAGCGCGGCAAACTCGAGCGCTCGCGCAGCTCGCCGAGCGCGAAGGGCACTTCGTCTGCGATCTCGTGAGCGATGACGCCGCGGTCGACGCCGCCCGCAGAGCGCCGTTCGCCGGCCAGGCCGTGCACGAAGGCCGCCGAAAACGCCGCGCGCCGCGCGTCGAGCAGCGTGCCGAACGCGGCCAAGATGCCGGTCAGCACGTCCCCCGAGCCGCCCGTGGCGAGCACGCCGGAGCCCGTCACGTTGATGGCAATGCGCTCGTCGGGCGCGCCGATCAGCGTGCGGTGCCCCTTGAGCAGCACGACCCCTTGCGTCAAGGAGACCGCGCGCGCCACGGTGCCGAAACGATCGGCTTCCACGCTTTCCGCGCTGCCACCGACGAGGCGTGCCATTTCGCCGGAGTGCGGGGTGAGCACGACTTCACCGGGCGCGTCGCGCAGCGCCTCGGCCCGGCCGGCGAAGTGACTGATTGCGTCGGCATCCAGCACCTTGGTTTTGTTCACGCGCAGCGCCACGTGATCCACGATTCGGCGGGCGGTTTCGTCGAGCCCGAGGCCCGGGCCGATCGCCACCGAATCGGCGCGCTCCAAGAGCGCGTCCAACGAATCTTCGATGCGCGCCGGATCGATGCGCGCGGTCATCACTTCCAAGACGCGCTGGTCGAGCAAGGCAGCCGTCTCGGGCAGCGCCGCGATCGTGACCAGGCCCGCGCCCGCGCGCAGGGCGCCTTGGGCCGCGAGCAGCGCCGCGCCGATCTTGCCCGGCGAGCCAGCGATCACCGTGACTTTGCCGGCGGAGCCCTTGTGCGTCGATACGCTGCGCTTCACGAGCGCGCTGAGGACGTCACTCGCTTCCACGATCTCGGCGCTGTAACCGACCTGCGCGAGCCCGGTCTCGGGTACGCCAATGTCGACCGTGTGCAACTTACCGGAGTGCGCGAGGCCGGACGGCGTGAGCAAACCGAGCTTGGGGTGCGCGAAGGTGATCGTGGTCTGGGCGCGTACGGCCACGCCCAGCACCGCGCCCGTGTCGGCGTCGATGCCCGAGGGTGTATCGAGCGAAAACACCGGGCAGCGCGCGCCGTTCATGAACTCGATCGCGTACCGCAAAAAGCCGGTCACCTCGCGATCCAGCCCCGTGCCGAGCACTGCGTCGACCAGCGCGCGGGCGCTCTCCAGCGCACTTCCGAGCATGCTCAACTGATTGAGCCCGAGCTCGATCACCGTGCCGCCCAAGCCCACGAACGCATTGTAGCTCGAACGCGCGTCACCCGTGAGCCGCTCGGCCTTGACCAATAGGTACACGCGCGGGTCGGCGCCCAACGTGAGCAAACGGCGCGCCACGACGAAGCCGTCCCCACCGTTGTTACCCGCGCCGCACACGATGACGACGCGCGCGGCGCTACCCTTCGTGAGCCCCAGCTCGCTCGCGATCAGATCGGCCGCACCGCGCCCGGCGTTCTCCATCAGGAGCAAGCTCGGCACTTGGCACGGCCCGCTCGCGTGAGCGTCGAAGCGGCGCATCTCGATGCGCGAGAGCACTGGGATCATGGCCCCAGCATAGCTTCAAATTGAGCTATTCGCCTTCGAGCACCACGACTGCTGCGGCAACCCCCGCGTCGTGCGTGATCGAGACCAGAATGCGCCGCACGCCCAAGCGATCGGCGTGGGCGCGCGCGGGACCGAAGAACGCGAGCTGCGGGGCGCCGCGCGAATCGGCGCGAATCTCGACGTCATGCCACCAGACATCGGGCTGGCCGCCCAAGGCCTTGGCGGCGGCTTCTTTGGCCGCGAAACGGCCGGCCAAAGCCAGCGCGCGATCCGGGCGACGCGCCAAATCTGCGCGCTCGTTGGCGGTCAAAATGCGCTGCCAGAGGCGGTCGCCGAAGCGCTCGAGCGCGACTCGTTGCCGCTCGATGGACGAAACGTCGATGCCTAGACCGACGATCATCGGCTCAGCTTCGCGGGGGGCGCTGAGATTGACCGCGTTGAATGGCGAAGCGCAAATCGCGCACCGCGCGGTCGAGCCCAATCAACACTGCGTCCCCAATCACCGAGTGCCCGATGTTGAGCTCGACGACCTCGGGGATGGCGGCGATGTCCAGCACGTTGAAGCGTGTCAGCCCGTGCCCTGCCGCGACCTCGAGCCCGAGACCATGCGCGAGAGTGGCCGCACGCTTCAAGCGCTCGAGCTCTGCAGCGCGCGCCTCACCGGTCTTGTGACAGTACTCACCGGTGTGAAACTCGACCTGGCTCGCGCCAAGCTCACGCGATGCACGTACATGGGCTTCGTCCGGCGCGATGAACAAACTGAGCTTCACCTTTCTGCGCACGCACATGGCCGCCGTTTTTTCGATCGCCGCGCGCGTCGCGAGCACGTCCAAGCCGCCTTCGGTCGTGAGCTCGGCGCGGCGCTCCGGCACGAGCGTCACTACGTCCGGCCCGGTGCGATCGGCGATCGCGATCATCTCGTCACTGGCGGCCATCTCCAGGTTCAGCATCGTGGTCAAGGACGTGCGCAAGCGGGCGATGTCATCGTCCTTGATGTGCCGGCGATCTTCACGCAAGTGCGCCGTGATGCCGTCGGCCCCGGCGAGCTCGCACAAGGCGGCTGCGGTTACGGGATCCGGGTAAACGGTGCCGCGTGCGTTGCGGATCGTGGCGACGTGATCGATGTTGATGTGGAGTCGAATCATGGGCTACCGCCGTCGGCTTTGGAGTCAGCGCCGGGCGGGATGTCTTTACAACACCGGAAGCCGAGGTGGTAGTTGCGGTGGCTATCCAGGGCCCGGATCGGGCCGGCGTGCCACATCAGCGCGCGCCAGCGGCAATCATCCGGGTGCACGGCTTCACTCGCAAAAATGAACCAGCTGCCCTTCATTTCGGTCTCCCCGACGCCGCCGTTCTTGCCCAGCTGCTCGGGCTTCACCGGTAGATTCATGTGCTCGGCCGCGTTCCCGTGCTGGTCGAACACGCCGAACGAGCTGACGCACTCGGGGAACGAGCCGGTGGGGTAGGTGTTCGAGCCGCAGATCCCCCAATCGGGCGTGTAGCACTCGCGGCTCTTGTGGCTCATCGTGGCGCACTTCTTCTGATCGGCTTCGGGGCCATAGGCCCAGATCAACTCGCGCGTCTTGTTGTGCAGGTACTCCTGCATGATGCGCCGCTCGCCAAACGTGTAGTCGACGTCGGGCGTGTGCAGGGCGCCCGCGCACGCGCCTTCCCACTCGTGCGCGTCGCACAAGCGCTTGCCCTCGGCTGCGCAGATGTCATACGCCTCACTCGAGCGCACCCAGGTCACCGGGTACTCGCAGGGGATGTTCGGGAACTCGAACTGATCGATACACACGTTGGCGGTGGCCGCCGTCTCGCCTTTGGCCGGGTCGAAGAGCGGCACCATGTATTGCGCGCCGCAGCGCGGATCGGCCGGGTGCGCTTCGCGGTGTGTGGCGCGAATTTCTCGGCACTCCGCGCGCGTCATCGGATGCTTGGTGATTTTGGGCTCACCCTGCCCCAAGTGATCGGACTTCGCGAAGATGGCTTCGATCTTGTCTTGCGCGCCGGGCGGCAGATCGAGCTGATTGCGCATGTTGCTGAACAGCGCGGCGCGTTGCTCGGCGAGCGTCGTCGGCGTCGTGTCGAGGTATGGGGGGCGTTCCCGCGGCGGTGGCGCGGAGGCGACGGGAGCGGCGGACAGCGCGAGCGGCGCGGAGGCACTGATCACCGGCAGCGCCTTGGGGGTGACGTGCGCCGACGCTGTGGGAGGCAGCGTGCTCGTACGCTGCACGTAGCGCCGCGCGGCCACCGCTGCTGCGACGACGATGATCGAAATAACGAGCGCGACGAGCGCGCGACGAACCTTCATTCCTGAGCCTTCCGCACACACCTACGGCAGATCCTCTGCTAAGTTCAAGCGGCGTGATCTGTACCCATCGCCCGCCCTGCCCGGGCTGCCCACGCTTCGGCGAGCAAAGCATTGCGGGCCCCGCCCAGCGTGCGTTGGGTGCGCTCGCCAGCGCGCACGGCCTGCCTCCGGTAGCGGTGGTTTCCGGCGAAAGCAGCGGTTTTCGGCACCGGGCGCGGCTCGCGATCCGGGGCCGCCTGGGCTCCCCCAAGCTTGGCCTGTTCGAGCTCGGCACGCACCACGTCGTGCACATCCCGAGCTGCATCGTCCAGCACCCGCTGATCAACCGCGTGGCAGCCGTGGTTCGTCGTGCGCTGGCTGATGCGCGCATCAGCACGTACTCGGACACCGCTCACCTGGGCCTCGCGCGCTACCTGCAGGTCGTGGTCGAGCGCTCCTCGCAAACAGCGCAAGTGGTGCTGGTCGTGAACAGCGAAGGTCCCGCGCCCGTCGCGGCCTGCTTGGATCTCATCCAGGAGCGACTGGGGGGTGAGCTGCACAGCCTGTGGTTCAACGGCAACACCGAGCGCAGCAACACGATCTTGGGGCCGAAGTTCGAGCGCTGGTCGGGCCCCGAAAGCGTAATCGAGCACTTTGGCGGCGCCGCTGTGCATTACCCGCCGGGCGCGTTCGGACAGAACAACCTGCACATCGCCGAACGCATCATCGAGCACGTGCGGAATGATTTGCCGCCGAGCGGCGCGCGTGTGACCGAGTTCTACGCTGGCGTGGGTGCAATCGGGCTATCCGTGCTCGAGCGAGTCAGTGAGCTGACCTTGAACGAAATCAGCCCGCATTCGCTGCGCGGGCTGGAGCTCGGCCTGGCCCAGCTCGCGGTGGCCGAGCGAGCCCAAATCTCGGTCATTCCCGGTCCGGCCGGTGCCGCGCGCAACGCAGCCGAGCAAGCCCAAGTCGTGATCGCAGACCCACCGCGAAAGGGCTTGGATCCCGAGCTCACGGCCTTGCTCGCCCAGCACCCGCCGGAGCGCTTCATCTACGTGAGCTGCGGCCTGGAGTCGTTCTTGGACGACACCGAGAAGCTACTCAGCAACAGCGCGCTGCGCCTGACCGGCCTCACCGCGTTCAACCTCATGCCCTTCACCGAGCACGTGGAGACCGTGGCTCGCTTCGAGCGCCCCTAGCCGCGCTCACTCGAAGGAGCAGACGTAC
This sequence comes from Myxococcales bacterium, assembly GCA_040348785.1. GTDB lineage: Bacteria > Myxococcota_A > Polyangia > Polyangiales > Polyangiaceae > PMG-095. The sequence continues at coordinate 13,658 of JBEQTH010000023.1, forward strand.
TCGGCGATGCCGCTGGCGACGCTGATGTCGAAGCCGGACTTGCCCGGCACTTTGAAGAACGTGCCCGCGCCGTAGCTCTGCCATTCGCTCGTGCCATCCAAACGCACACGGCAGTCACCGGCCACGATGTCCATGCGCTCGGGCGCGTCGGTCCCGAAGTGGAACTCACCCGGGTGGATCAGGCCCAGCGTCTTCTTCGCGCCGCCTTCGAGCAGGATGGTGTGGCTGACCACTTTCCCCTCGAAGTACACGTTGGCTTTCGCGACGGCGGTGACGTTCTTGAACTCGGTAGCGGACATGGCCGCGATATTGGCAGCATTTTCATGAGGATCAAGCCCGCTGCGCGCGGCGCACACTCCGCCCATTCCATTCATCTGCGAGCACGGCCCAGCGCTCGTGATCACGCCAGCGCCCCGCAATTTTGAGGTAGCGCGGGGAAAAGCCCTCCAAACGAAAGCCCAAGCGCGACACCAAGCGTGACGAGGGCTTGTTGCTCGGTTGAATATTGGCCTCGAGGCGATTGAGCCCGAGCGCGCCGAACGCTTGGTCCAACACCAGCGAAAGGCCCTCGGTCATGTAGCCCTCACCGGCGAACGGCTGGAATGCGTAGTATCCGAGATAAGCGCTTTGGAACAAGCCGCGCACGATCTCGTTCAAGTTGATGACGCCGGCGAGCTCTCCGGTCTCGATCAAACAGACGAAGAAGGACTCCTGCGATGGCTTACGCGAACGGCTGACCAGATCCCGGAAATGCTCGGGCGTATGCGGCGCCGCCGTCCACGGCCGATGAAGCTTTTGGCTCGCTTTGACTCGCTCCAAGAACTCAGCCTCACGCTTGCGTGAAGCTGCCTCTAGGAATACCCGCACCGCACGACGACGAAAGGCCATGACCCTACTTCGAACGTAGCTTTTCCGCTGCAAACCGGGAAGCACTTTGCATCCGTTCTTTGCACCCTTTCATGCGCGCATGCCCGCGAGTGGTCCGGAGTCGCCGTCCCCGAAACATACAAGTTACAAACCCGATTCAGCCCCAGGCCTGGGTGGCTAGAGCGAAGCGGGCTGGCACATTCCACGGCAGCGAGCCGCCGCGCGCCATCTCGGTATGCACGCCTTTTTCGAGCACGCCGAGCTCGCTCAACCAGCGACGAAATTCGGCTCGTTCGCCGGGAATGTCGAGCCGCATCGGGCCCGGAAGAGCGCGAAAGATGGCCCGTGCCAAGGCGCGCGCGGTGGGCTCGTCCACGGCGATGATCGGCGCCAAGCGTGTGCCTTTTTCGTGCCACGTAGCGAGCGCAAAGCCACCCGCGCACTGGGCCGTAGCGCACGAGTAGCGCAGCCTGCCGCGTAGCACGGCCGCACGCGAGCCCGTCATGAAGCGGCGTTCCACTTGTAGAATCTGCTCCTCGTCTTGCACGCTGCTGATAGCCGAGTCGACGGCGTTCGGCGTATCGATTCGAGGCGTGCCGATCGCGATCACGACGTCCCCCGTAGGCACGAAGCCGCGCGACTCGTAAAGCGCTTTACCGAACGGCGTGGCCACGAGACCCAATGCGCCCAGCTTGCGCTGCTCCGCTTCCGCAAGCAGGCGATCCAAAATCTTGCCACCGATGCCCTGCCGTTGTGCGTTGGGCGCGACGACCATTTTGGCGATCGAGCCGGCACCCTCGAATAGGCCCAGCGCCCCCTGGCCCACGAGCTGGCCCCCGCTCCGAGCGCCGAACACGAGCGCTGCGTCGTGGATCACCTGCCACTCGGCTTCGGTGTCCGGCCAGCCCACGGCGTTGCTCAGCGCCACATTCTCGGAAATGCTCGATCGGGACAGCAACTCGAGGACGACTTCGGCCATGCTCCACGCTCTCTGCCCATCATACGGGGCATCGTCGAGGGCGGTGGGCAAAGCGGCGGCGAAATCAGACTCGGGAAACCGACTGGGCCCACAACGACTGCAGCTGAGGCAGGTCGAAGCCCTCGAAGCTGGACAGGTAGGCCTGCGCTCCCGGCCGGACCGACGTTGGCCCGCAATAGGCGGTGAACCCCAGCACGGGCATGCCCGCGGCGCGCGCCGCGGCGATCCCGGGTGCTGAATCTTCAATCACCAAACACGCGCTCGGCGACACACCGAGCATGGCCGCGACGGCAAGGAACAAGTCGGGAGCGGGCTTTTCACGCGGCGCGTCCTCGCGACACAAGGCCACATCGAGTAGCTGCGCCAGATCGTACATCTCGATCACGGCGTTCATGCGCTTGCGTGAGCCGGAAGTGGCTAGCGCCGTGTGCAGGCCCGCACTGCGTAGCTCGCTCAACAGCGTGCTCAGCCCCGGTGAAACCAGCGTCTCGTCGTAGCCCGCAATCTCACTGTCCTCGTCGTAGCTCGCGGCGTAGTAGGCGACCGGCTCGGGCAAGCCATAGCGCGCTTTCACGTAGGTCCAGAACTGCTGTTCGCTGGCACCTACCAAGTCCTCCAGCTCGGACACACGCAAGCGAACGCCGTGACGCGCGGCCGCTTCGACCAACACGCGGTTCGCCGCTGCTTGGCTGTCGATGACGACCCCATCCATGTCGAAGATGACGGCAGAGAGCTCGCTGGCTCGATCGTTGCCTGGACGTGTGCTCGTGAGAGCGGTGGCCATACCCATCCATGGGGCCCGAGCCGTGAGCGGCTGTCAAGACGGCGCGAGCAGCGAACACACCGTCTTTCTTTCACCCTTTCACCCCGATCGGCCCGGCGCGGCAAACTCCATCGCGAGTGCACGCGACGCAGAGCGTCAGTCTTCGTTCGAGCGCATGCAAGCCGTTCTTGCCCGAGCGCGGGTCAAGCCTTTTGCCAATGCGCCGACCGAATCGCTTCTTCCCAGTGTTTACCGTCGAAGAGCTGGACTTCGACCGTGCTCAGATCCACGTCGTCCAAGCAACGAACGTTGACGTCGACTTTGTCGGGATCCGAGCGCGGCGTGTAAAACGAGTGAATGCCGCACGTGTTGCAGAACTTGTGCTCGGCGACACCGGTGTCGAAGCGGTACGACACGAGCGCTTCCGCGCCGGCCAAGAGCTCGAAGTCGGACGACGGCACGATCAGGTGCAGAAAACCTTTTTTCGAGCAGATGCTGCAGTTACAGATCGTGGCCCGCGCGAGGTCCCCGGTCACGCGAAAGCGCACCTGACCGCAATGACATCCACCGGAGTACGACTGCATGGCTGCCGGTCTAGAAGGCTCAGGCATTGTTGCCAAGCCGGCCGCGCGCGGCGTCCACCACGGCGCTCAGCTCCGCCAAGGAGCCGATGGCTTTCAGCTCTTGCTCGCTCAAAGTGACGCCGTACGCTTCTTCGACCGCGAGCACGATCTTCAGCGCGCCGAGCGAATCCCACTCTCGGATTTGCGCGGGGCCGTCCCCTGGCGCGGGCGGCGTCTGTAAACCCAGCACGTTCATGACCAAACGCGGCAGATCCGCGGCTTCGTCTTCCGAAGCGCCCTCGGCCCGGCTGGTCACGGCACGCGCGGGCACGCCGCTCACCACGGCGCCAGGTGCGACTCGACCGGAGACCACGCTGCCGTCCAGCACGACGGCGTTGGCACCGATGAACGAGCCGCGCAGCACCGTGACACGCGCGCCGAGGCGAGCGCCAGCCTCGATGCAAACCGCGAGCGGCTCGTCGATCGCCGACCGATCACCGACGACATGGTAGTCGCTATCCATGATCACGCAGTATGGGCCGATCTGCACGCCATCACCGATGTTCACCTCCAAGCGCGCCGAAATCGCCGCGCCGTAGGAGATGCTCACGCGGTCTCCGATCACGACGCGCCCACCGCCGGACGCAGCCAAATGCGACGAAGCCGGGCGAGAACTGAAAAACAAATCGTCGCCGATCTCGATCCGGCCGTCATTCATGAGCCGCGGTTGACCCAATAGAACCGGGGCGCGCCCCACCCTATTGGCATTGCGCAGCAGCACGCGCGCGCGTGCTGCGCGCAGTTTATCGACCACCCCGAATGCCGCGTTCATCAGCGATCCCAGACCAAGTCGATCACTTCGGGCAGCGCGTAAGCGCGACTTGCGTCCCAACGAAAGACGTCACCCTCGTCTGCGGCAAAGCCACTGGCGTTGAACACGGTGAGGCAGGGCTTGTTCTTGGCCGTCTTCAGGTAGACGGCATCGACCCGGGAAGCGCCCGCGTCGATCGCCGCCGTGACGGCCAAGTGGAGCAGCGTCTCCTCGACCTTGCGGCCCATGACACGGCAGCTCAGCACGTAGTCGACGATACGCGCGGTGCTGCCTTCGACTTCGATGCTCACGATGCCCGTGAGCCCGGCGTCGCCGAAGCGATCGGACACGCTGACTACCCACAGTTTGTGATTCGGGCCGGCTGCCCAGGCCGTGAGCTCGGCCTCGTTCAGACGACGCGTCGAAAGATTGAGCTGGTTGGTCTTGTTCAAGAGCTGCGTCGCGCGAGCCAAATTCGAGGCCGCCAAGGGCTCCGCGCGTACTTTGATTTGGAGGCTCTTGAGCCACTCCTCGATCGAGCCGACTTCCTTCTGCAAGTTGTCGCGCTTGCGCTCTTCCGCATACATGCGCGTGCGCTCGAGATCCTCACGGCTCACGGCTGGCGCATCGAAGCAGCGCAGCTGCGCGAAGGCACTCGCATACAAAAGCTTGTCCTCCGGCCATTCGGGCACGAACACTTCCGGCAATGCCTCGCGAACGCGCGCGCGTTCGATGGGGTTGTCGTCGATGAACACCACCGACTGCAGCCCCAGATTCAGCTCCGTCGTAAGCTCGGAAATGTTGCGCGCTTTATCGGTCCAATTGATGCGCCAACCGACGAAATCGTCCTCCTTGAGCACCATCTCGGGATGATTTCGAATCGCTTCCAGTGCGACGGATTCTTCGTTCTTACTGACCAGGGCGAGGACCACACCGCGGCGCTTCAAGTTCTTGATCGCACGCTGAAAGTCGGCAAACGACTCGCCTTGTGGATCCGGGCCGCCGAGGCGCAGGTTTTCCCAGCCCGCGTCGCCGACGATGCCGCCCCAAAGCGTGTCATCCAAATCCAACACCAAAAGCTTCTTGGCGGCGCCGCGCAGGCCCACGAACGCAGCGCGGATATCGGCCGCCGCCTCACGCATCACTCCGCGGGGCAACGCGACCTTGCCCAGGTACCAACCGCGCGGATTGTGACTCGAGCGCGCCGCGCCAGGTAGCCAGCGCTGCGCGTCGAGCACGAACACGTTGGGCACGCTCTCCAACGCTTCCATCAACTGCAGGTTCAGGGAGGTGAGCGTGCGCGTAGCGCCACCCGCTCGGGCATCGGACATACCGCGGCCGCGCGCCCAAGCCGGCTGCACCCAGGTCGGGACGAACACCGCCTTGTAGCTCGCAGCCGCGCGCGTAATCAGCGCGGTGAATTGCGCGAGCTCCGCCGCAAGCTCCGCCGTGCTCACTTCCTCGTATGCGAGCACGCGCGCAAAAGACGGAACCGAGATTTCAGGGCGCGTCCACACGACCGCGAAATCCGCCGCGTCCTCGGACGCAGGTTGCATCAAGAACTGCGTGACCTGCCCGTACGGTGCAACCTCGGCGCCGAGCGGTGGCAAAGCCGACGGCGCGGCGAGCTCGTCGACTAGCTCATCGATCGTGAAGTCCGAGATCAGGGTGCCGCGGTACGCCGGAGCTTCCGCCGCAAGGGGAGCGGCCGCGGGGGTGCCATTGACGTGGACGCCGTTCGTGGCCGGAGGTGGCGATGCACCGTCCACCCAGCGCAGCACGCGAGCCGGCACCCCACCCGCGATCGCGCGCGCGGGAACATCGCTCGTGACCACACTGCCAGCGGTGATCACGGCGCCCGCGCCGATTTTCACGCCCGGCGCGACCGTGACGCGGCCGGCAAGCCAGGCGTCATCTCCGATTTCGATGGCTTGCGCCTGATTTGCGAGCCGATCCCCAGTGCCAGGGAGGGAGGTGTCACTGATGATGCAATGCTGGCCGATCATGACGTGCGAACCGACACGCACGGAGGCAGCCGCCGAGATGACCGAGCCGAAGTTGAGCCACACGTCGTCGCCGAGCTCGATGCTGCCGCCAGCGGTAGTCACGAGCTCGCTCGGCAAATCCGTGGCGCGCACCGAGAACCCCCCGCCGATGCGAATCGTTCCCGCGTTCTGCACCAGCAGCCGGCCCTCCACGCGGGCGCCTGGCCCGACCTGGTTGCAGTCGCGCAGTGCGACCTTCGCGAGCGCTGCTTGAGAGAGCAGTGAGAAGCCGCGCTTCACCTTCAAGTGTAAGGCGAGGTCCTTGTCGCGTGACAGGCCGTTTACGACCTTTTGGAGTAACCCAGTAGCCGCCATGACTCATCTCCTTACCTCCTTTTCCGAGCCCCGGAAAGCAGGGAGATGGGGGGCCGCGCGCGCGTCACCGATGCTGATGCTCACGCAGCAGCAAGAAAACGTCGCGCTGCGCGACCGGTGTCGAGCGTCGTCACGTGAACGGAATCGGAAACGTTGCGCTCAGTCGCCGTCGCCGGAAATGCTCCAGTCTTCGGTCGCTGACTCACCCTTCGGGCTCGGCAAAGGCTCGCCGTTCGGACCATCGCGGCGCACGATCATCGTGGTGCGCGTCGCGCTGTCGTCACTCTCGCGCGCGACCACGGTGATCACGTTGATCCCCGGTTGCAGCTCGGTGTCGATCGCGAATTTCAGCTTGGTCGGATCGGCGGCCTTGCGATTGGACTGGTAAAAGACTTTGCGCGGCCCGACGAAGATGAACGTATCGAGCACGCGGTCGCCATCGGTGGCTTGGCCTTCGATGTGCACCTTGTCTTCGCGCGTGGCAAGCTTCGCTGGCGTCACCTCGAGCAGCGGCGGCGAGTGCGAGAGATGCGGCTTGTAGCCAACTTTGACGGCAGTTGCGGCGCTGTCCTTCACGGTACGTGTCTCCACGAACGCGAAGCGATCATCACCCAGGCTGACTTTGGTGAAATTGCCGAACGTGCCGAGGCGCTCCAAGATGCTGCCCTTGTCGACCTCGCCCACGACGGGTGCGGCCGCCAGCGGCTGCCCGCGCACGGGCGCCGCCGCCCCGAACGACACCTTGCCCTGCGCCTTGACGATCGAGAGCGGGGTCTTGGCGAGTGGTATCGCGACCTTCTCCGTCGAGACCACGCGCAGCTCGCGATCGGCGACGCTGAGCTCGAAGTTCACGTTGGGCTCGCTCAGTTGGTCGAGCACATCGAAGGTGAAGGCCACGTTGCGTACCTCGCCCGGCTTCATGTTCGAGATGTCGAAGCGGCCGTTGTGAATCAATAGCCCGTCGCCCGTGAGGTTCCGGATGTTGGCTTGCGTGTCGTACGAGTGCCCTTTGCCGACGTTCTTCACGGCGAGGTACACGGTCGCCCCTTCACCGCGCGCCAATTGGCCGTCGCCGTTGCCCGGACGGTTGTCGACGATCTCGTAGTTGTACGCGAAAATCGGTTGCGGGAGGGCGTTCAGGGTGGGCCGCAGATCGGCGTCCGGCGGAGACTCCGCGCCTTCGGCGAAGAAGCGAACCTTCACCACGTCCGCGCGGGCGTCGGCGTCGAGCGGTACTTTGCATACGCGCTTGGCATTGTCCGGCAGCGGCGCGCTCGAGCCCGGCTTGTGCCCTTCTACGTCGCAAAACCCAAGCGGCGCCGTGGCCGTCTTGGTCTCGCCGGGTGCGATCTTGCCGAACGCGAACTCTTTCTCGTCGTAGTACGCGCCGTCGCTCTTGGTGCTGGCGCGCACTTGGTAAGCGGGGCTCGTGCCCTTGTTCTTGACCGACACCTTGAGCATCACCTGCTCGCCCGCCGCGAACGTGTCGTTCGGGTGATCGGAGCTGACCTTGACCTCGAAGTCGCTCGACTTGGGCGGGTTCGCGTAATCCTTTGGCGGCGCGGCCCAGTCGATGCCGAGCTTGCCCAAGTCTGCCGCAACGGCGTCCACCTCGGTCGCCTGCAACTTATCCAAGAAGTCTTTGGCCGCGCGCACTTGATCCAGGCGCTTACCCGGCGCCGAACGCCCGGCGAGGTCGCGCGCGATCTTGATCGGGAAATCGAGCTCGAACTCGTCTTCCAGATCTCCGCCGCGATCGCGGATCTCAGCCCGCTCTTTCTCGGGCAAATTGTAGCGCAGACGCACCGAGGGCTGGTCGCTGGCGCGGTGCGCGGTGTTGGACAAGCTCTTGGTCAAGTCGCGCTCGCGGAGGCCGTGCGCGTTGCGATACAGGTCCATCTCCACCGTATCGGCCGTCATCGGGTCGAGCTCGATGTCCGGCGCGACGCCCACGCCTTGAATCGAGACGTCACCCGGCGTGAGGTACTGCGCGATTGTCAGCTTCAGCGCCGCGTTCTCGGGTGTCACGTGCGGGAACACGAGCTGCACACTGCCCTTGCCGAACGTGGTTTGTCCGACGATCACGGCGCGATCCAAGTTCTTCAATGCGCCCGCCACGATCTCGCTCGCGCTCGCGGACGAGCCGTTCACGAGCACCACGATTGGGTAGTTCGGCTCGGTGCCCTTGCGCACGGCGCGCTTCTCCTCGCGCCCTTCGGAGGCGCCCACCGTGGCCACGATCACCCCGTCGTCCAAGAAGCGATCCGCGACGCGCGCCGCTTGGTCCAAGAGACCGCCGGGGTTGCCGCGCAGGTCCAAAACGAGCGCCTTGAGCTTCTCTTTCTTGTGCAGATCGGCCAAGGCCTCGTCCAGCTCGTCGGAAGTGCTGGCCTGGAACTGCTTCAGGCGCACGTAGCCCACGCCGTTGCCGAGACCGCGGTAGTCCACCGATTTGACCTGGATCTCTTCACGCACGAGCTCGAACGGGCGCGAGCCGGTCCAGCCCTCGGCCGCATCGCGGTGCACCCATATCGTGACTTTGGAGCCGGGTTTGCCGCGCAAACGGTTCACCGCGTCGTCGAGCGGCATGTTCAGCGTCGACTCGTTGTTGATCTTGGTGATGCGATCCATCCGCTTCAAGTTGGCGCGGCCCGCAGGCGTGCCGGGCATGGGGCGCATCACGGTCAGCATCTGGTCCCGCACGGAGATCACGATGCCGAGGCCGCCGAAGTGGCCGGACGTCGACAAGTTCATCTCGCGGTACGCTTCGGGGCTCAGGAACACGCTGTGCGGGTCGAGCGTGCGCAAGATGCCGTTGCACGCCGCATACTCGACATCACGCAAGTCGACCTCGGTGTCCTTCAGGTTCGCTTGCAAGAACGCGAACACTTCGCGCAAGCGCGCCGCCACGTCCCACGGGCCTTGCACGTTGTCGATGTGGAAGGTGGCCGACTCGGTATCGACCTGCACCTTGACGACGTTCGACTTGTCCTCGTGCAGGACGATGACCTGGGCGACCTCCTTTTGGATCTCGTTGACCGCGCTCAAGAACATCTGGCGCGGCTTGACGCGACTCGGGTCGACGTACTTCGCGCGGATTGTATTGAGCGTCTCGTTCACCGCCACGAGGCCCGTCAAATCGTACGGGGCCTTTGGCTGACCGGGACTCGTCACGGCATGCGCGACCTCGAGCCCGCGCCACAAACCACCGGTGCCGAATTGCAGCGCGAAGTACGACGCCAACGCAAACACGGACAGCACGACCAGCGCCCGACCGAGGCGCGGAAGAATTCGCATTCGGCGAGTATAGCCCGAGAAATCCGGAAGATTGGACGCGGCCCGACGCCTTAATTTATTCCCGGGTCGAGCACCCAAATTCGGGGCTATTCGCTGGCGTCGCCCTTGCCGACCTTGACCGTTGCCCCAGCGCCCACGGCATCCGGCGTTTTGCTCGGGCTGGGGTCGTGGACCTCGACGGCCGGGGACTTCTCGTCGCGTTTGATCGAGTAACGGACGAGTGCCCGGAGCGCACGGTTTCGCTCCACATTGCCCAGCATCAGCTTTAGATCTTCATACACCGAGGGATCGACGAGCAACGCGCCCAAGGTGCCCTTACCAGCGCGCATGTCGCTCACGACCTGCCGGAAGTCCGTCGAGGCCTGATTCAGGTTACTCATGATGGCCTGCGACGAGTCGTCCCCGTAGATGACGCTGCGCGCCAGACCATTGCCCTCGCGCACGCCTTTGAGCGTGGTGCCGAGCTCGTCCGCCACGACGCCGACCTTGGCAATCACCTTGGCGCCGTCCTCGCCGTACACGACCTCGTGCGCGAAGCCGGGCCCGGTGTTCACGCGCGCCAAGATCTGATTCACGCCCTGGGTCGTGCGCGTGAGCTCGGCCGACGTCTGCTGCAGATTGGACACCACCTGCGACAAGCGCGCCGCTTCGGCCGGATCGTGGAGTAATTTTCCGATGTAGCCATCGCCCTTGTCGACGGTGTCCAAGATGCGCGCGAGCGAGGCGGTGGAGTTGCGAATGTCGCCCTGGAACTTCTCGTCCGAGAGTGAATTGGTCGCGTGCTCCAGGTTGGTCACGACCTTCTCGACCTGGCTCGAAATGTTGCTGAAGCGGGTCATCAGCTTGCTCAGGTCCTCCGCGGTTTGCGACGGGATCTCGCTGTTCTCGGGCAACGAGGCCTGACGGGGGTCGCCGACCGTGATCACGATCATCTTGTCGCCGAGCAGACCCTTGCCTTCGATGCTGGCGATGCTGTCCTTGCGAATGCGACGCGCGTCAGACTGAGAGATCGACATCCGGACGTGGATGTCCTTGTCCGTTGCCGAGGTGCCGTACTCCACCGCCACCACGGTACCGACGTCGACGCCGCCCATGCGCACCGGTGAGCCGCGACGCAGACCCTGCACGTCCTCGAACTCGGTGCTGTAGGCGAGCTTGCTGTTGAAGAGCTGGCGTTCGTCGCCGATCAGAAAGATCACGGCGCCCATGGCGGACAACCCCGCCAGCACGAACGCGCCAACCTTCACGTCCTTGGACGACACCATCGCTCGACTTTACCTGTAGCCAGAACCTAAGACAGAGAACCCTGAGGAATGACTTTTATACCCGAGCAGTGGCCGCCAAGCTCGCTCGTTCTTTTGTGCCGCTGGATTTCAGCGATAGACGAACGAAACTGGCCGCGGGCTCAGCTGTTGAGCAGGGTTTCGACGTCTTCTTTGACCGGGGCGCGGCCTTCGATGAAATCGGAAACACGCGGGTCGGTCGAGGTCTTGAAGTCATTCACCGTGCCGTAGGCGATGATGCGACCGGTGCGCACCATGGCCAGGTGATTGCTGATTTCGAAGGCGCTCTTCATGTCGTGCGTCACCACGATGCTGGTGATCTTGAGCTTCTGCTGCAGCCCCATGATCAAATGATTCACACGCGCGGTGTTGATCGGGTCGAGGCCCGTGGTGGGCTCGTCGTACAAGAGCACTTCGGGCTGCACGGCGATCGCCCGTGCGAGGCCGACGCGCTTGCGCATACCGCCGGATAGGTCCGCCGGTTGCAACAGCTCGATGCCCGGCAAATCCACCAAGCTGAGCGCCCAGGAGACGCGATCGTTCCGCTCGGCCTTGCTCATCTTGTCGCGGAAGTGTTCCTCGAGCCCATAGGCGACATTCTCGCCGACGGTCAACGAGTCGAAGAGTGCGCCGCTCTGAAACAGCATCGCGATGCGGCGACGCACGAGGGACAGCTGCTCCTCCTCCATGCGCGTCACGTCCTCACCGTCGAAGGTGATGGTTCCCGCGTCCGCGCTCAAGAGACCGATCAACATCTTGAGCATGACGCTTTTACCGACGCCGGAGCCGCCGCAAATCGTCAGCACTTCACCGCGGCGAACCTTCAGGTTCAGCCCAGAATAGATGATCTTCTGACCGAACGCCTTCTTGATGCCCTTGAACTCGATGATGATCGGGTCGCTGTTCGGGTCCGGCATTGTTCGGCTCTAGTCTAAGATCTTATCCAGCCTGAGCTCCATGGCTTTGCCGCCACGGTAGCGATCTGGGCGCAGTTTGCCGACGACCGAGATCTTGCCGGTGAGGCCAGCGGCGCGCTCACCCATCGAAATTCCGAACGCGCCGATGCGGTCTCCACCTTCGAGCTCGAGCTCGAGCTTCAGGTGACCACCGGTGACTTGGCGCGCAGACAGCACCGAGGCCTCGAAGGCGAGCTGCGGGCATTCGTTGCCGGCGCCGCACGGTTCGAGCAGATACAAGTCGTTCAAGACGCGCGCAGGGTCGTCTCCGGGCGCGAGCCAGGCCCACGTCGCTTCTTCACTTGGCTTGGCCGTAGTTGGGGGTGGCTGTGCAGCGCACGCGGCTTCGAAGCGTTCCCTCAGCTCGGCCAAGCGCGACAGCTCGACCTCGGCGCCCGCGGCTGCTTGATGACCACCGAAGCGCACCAGCACGTCTTGCACGGCGCTCAGCGCGTCGAACAAGCGCGAGCCCGCGGGGCCGCGCACCGAAGCGCGCCCGTGGCCGTCACTGAAACCGACCGCGAGCACCGGGCGCTGAAAGCGATCCGCTAGGCGCCCCGCGACGATGCCCACGATGCCGTGATTCCAGCCTTCACGCCCGATCACGATCGCCGCGCGCTCGCCCCAGCCCTCGGTCTCGATCTCGGCCAGCGCTTCTTCGATCATGCGCTCTTGGATCAGCTTGCGCTCGCTGGAGCGTTGCTCAATCTCGGCGGCGAGCGCGTGCGCCTCGTCCAGCGTCTTGGCGAGCAGCAGCCGCACGGCGATCTCTGCCGAGCCGAGGCGGCCCGGCGCGTTCAAGCGCGGCGCGATCCGGAACGCGACGTCTTCGGCCGTGATCGGGCTCTGCCCGTCGAGCTTGGCGAGCTCGAGCAACGCGCGGATCCCCGGGCGGCGCGCCTCGGCGATCGCTTTGAGCCCGGCGCGTACCAAGGAGCGGTTGTCGCCGTCGAGCGGCGCGACATCGGCGATGGTACCGATCGCCACCAAATCCAGCCAGCGCCGCAAGTCCAGCTCGCGGCCGAGCGCGGTGCGCAGCGCGGCACCGATCGATAGCGCGAGCCCGCACGAGGCGAGCCCCTTGTACGGAAACCCGCATTCCGGACGGTGCGGATTCAAAAAGGCCACCGCGGGCAACGCTTGCTCGGGCACCAAGTGGTGGTCGATCACCACCACGTCCACGCCCGCGGTGCGCAGGCGCTCGAGCGAAACGTGGTCGGAGGAGCCGCAATCACAGGTCACGAGCAGCGGCGCGCCGCTCGCCAAAACCTTGTCTACCGCCGCAACGGAAACGCCATAACCGCCTTCGAAACGGCTGGCAATGAACGTCACGACACGCCCGCCCAGCGCCTCGATGATCTCGGTCATGATCGCGGCCGAGGTCATGCCATCGCAATCGTAATCCCCGAAAACGGCGATCAGCTCACCGGCGCGGATGGAGCGCGCCATGCGCTCCGCGGCGAGCGAGCGGTCGGCCATGGCGTCGGGCGCGGTGAGCTCCGACAGCCGCGGATTGAGGAAACGGCGCGTGGCTTCCAGCTCGCCATGACCGCGGCGCTCCAAGAGCTCACCCAACGTGAGCGAGACGCCTAGGCCGAGCGCCAGCTCCCGAGCGCGCGCGCTCGGGTACGAGCGCGCGTAAACACGACCGAGCGCCGGCTCGGCATCGGACGGCTCAGCGCGGGTAGAGAGCGGGGTCAAGGCACAGACTTCCAACATGGCGAACCGGGACTGTCAATCCATCGGCAACCTAGCCACGCTGGGTGCGTGAATATGTCAGTGCCGGTTCGTTCGCGCTCGCGGGCGGAGCGCGCGGCGACAGAGCCGCGCGCTGGCAAGAAGCGCGCAGTCGACCGGCGGGCAGGCGGAGCGCGGATTGACGCTTTGCGTCGCCGCGCGCATAGTTCGGCCCAAGTTTCGGTTTCACGTAGGGTAAATCATGAAGGTTCTCGTCTCAGGTGCCTGTGGCTATATCGGTTCGCACGCAGTGCGCTGTTTGCTGAAGGCCGGACATCAACCGGTCGCGCTCGACAATCTGAGCCGCGGCCACCGCGAGTCGCTGCCTGACGGTGTGACCTTGTTGCAGCTGGACGTGCGCGACACCGACGCGGTCGCCGAAGCGTTGACCGAGCATGCCATCGAGTGCGTGATGCACTTTGCTGCATTCGCCTACGTCGGTGAGTCCGTAGACCAGCCGCTAATCTATTTCGACAACAACACGCGCGGCACGATGAGCATGCTCCAAGCGGTCGACCGCGCGAAGATCAAGCGCTTCGTGTTCAGCTCGACGTGCGCGACCTACGGGGAGCCGGAGACGATGCCGATCAGCGAGACGACCACGCAACGGCCGATCAACCCCTACGGTTGGTCCAAGCTGTTCTCCGAGCGCATGCTGTTCGATTACGCCGCGGCCAATAAGGACTTCTCGTTCGCAGCACTGCGCTATTTCAACGTCGCCGGCTCGGCGGCAGACGGCGCAGTCGGCGAAGATCATCGGCCAGAGACCCACCTTATCCCCGTAATCTTGCAGGCTCGGCTGGGGATCCGCAAAAAGATCACGGTCTTCGGCGAGGACTACGCGACGGCAGACGGGACCTGCGTTCGCGACTACATCCACGTCGAGGACTTGGTCGAAGCGCATCTACGCGTTGCCGAAGCACTCAGCCCCGGCAAGCAGCTCGTGTACAATTTGGGCATCGGTCGCGGTTACAGCGTCAAAGAGATCTTGGAAGCCGCGCGTGACGTGATCGGTGAATTTCCCGTCGAGTACGGCGCACGCCGGCCGGGTGATCCGCCCATGCTCTACGCTGACGCGAGTAAGATCGAACGCGAGCTGGGTTGGGTCGCCAAGCGGACCGATATTCGCGCGATGATCGAGAGCGCGTGGAAGTGGTTTCAAAAGCATCCGAACGGGTATTCGGACTGAGCGCTCACGCAGGGCGCGAGACGGTGACCAGCACCGGTCGCGCCCTCTCCCCGACCGAGAACACCGCTCCGGGGGCGCTTAGTTCAGGCTCTCGGAATCGACCTCGGGCGGGTCGAGCGGGCGGGCGACGAACAGCCACTGCGGGCGGCCGTTGGGGCCGACGAAGCGCACGTGCTCGTCCGGAAGGGCGCGCAAGTGGAAGCGCGGGCCGTCGTCCGACTCTTCCGTGGTGACCAGGGCCATGGCGTCCAGCACGTGCAGACCGCCCAGGACATCTTCGGGTTCCGAGTCTAGGCGCTCGGCCAAGTCCTCCAAATCCAGGTCGCGATCACCGGCGAAGGCACCGAGGACGCGCTGAGCGTTGATGCAACGCTCTTGCTGCTCCGGCGCGATCGTCGACCACAACTCCTCCGGAATGGTGAGCGGCAGATCATTCACGAAGGGCAGAGTAGCCATCTGGGACTTCAATGCGGCGAACATGGGTTAGAACATAAGGACGCAGTCGGGTGTGTCAACCTGGCCGACCGGCGTCCCAATGTGGAGCGAAGCCTCGAAAAAATCGAGAGAAGTGCCGGGGCGTGAATGCCCTACGGCACCTCGACCTTAGACAGCTGGTTGCTGCCTAACCGACGGGGCTCTTTTTTTTTGTCGCCGACCTTGGAAAACAGCGTGTGATCCAGCCACTCAGTGAGCGGCAGCGCGACGTAAATCGACGAATACGTACCGAGCACGACGCCGATGGTGAGCGCCAGCGCAAAGTCTTTCAGCTCGCCCGTGCCCCAGATGAAGAAGGCGAGCAAGCTGATGACCACGGTGCTGCTGGTGAGCAGCGTGCGGCCAAGCATCTCCGAGGTGCTGATGTTGATCAGCTCGAAGAAGCTCGTCCCGCGAAGCTTGCCCAAGTTCTCGCGCACCCGGTCGTAGACGATCACCGTGTCGTTCACGGAGTAGCCGACAATGGTGAGCACGGCGGCGATGGTCGTCAGATTGATCTCTTTGCCGAGCACGATCAGGATGCCGATGGTGCCGAGCGCGTCGTGAGTCAGCGCCACGACGCCACCGGGGGCGAACCGCAGATCGAAGCGGAACGCGATGTACACCATGATGAAGACGATCGAGACGACGATGCTCTTCATCGCGCTGTCGCGCAGCTGCGCGCCAGCGCGCGGGCCGATCCACTCCGTGCGCAGCGCGGTGTCGGGAACGACGCTCGCGCCTAGGCCTTGGCGTAGGCCGTCCATCAGCTGGTCGCCCTTGCTCATCAGCTGGATTTCGACCTTGTTGTCGCGCGAGTTCTGAAGCAGCGGGTTGTGCGCACCGGGACGCAGCACGACACCCTTCACCGGCGAGATGCGCTCCTTCACCCAATCCAGATCGGGGGCGTTACGGTAGCGAATGCTGATCTTGTCGCCGCCGGGGCTGAACTTGACCTCGGTGGCTTGGCGCTCGAGGGGGCACTTGTCGGTGCTCTCGCCAGTGCCCAAGCACAGCGCCTTCTCGATCTCTTGCTGCTTCTCGGCCGAGATGGTCGAGACTTCTTCCACGCGGATCAGGTACCGATTCGGGTTCTTGGGGTCATCGACCTTGATCACACCGGGGTCGGCGAAGCCGGCCTTGGTGACCGCGGAGCGCAAATCACCCGGAGAAATCGGCTTGGTGAACGCGACCTCGATCTCGGTGCCACCCGTGAAGTCGGTACCGAGCCGCGCCTTGCCGAGCAGCAGCAGGATGGCAGCGCCGATGGTGATGAATAGGCTGAGGCCGATCCAGTACCACCGGACCGCCATGAAGTTGTAAACCTTGCCAGACTTGAAGAGGCGCATGATTCAACCCAAATCCAGCTGGGCGCCGCGCCCCAGGTGCTTGACCCACCAGTCGACCATCAGACGGCTGACGATGACGCCGGTGAAGATGTTGCAGATAACGCCGACCATGAGGGTGACCGCGAAGCCCTTCAGCGGCCCGGTACCGTACTGAGCCAGCACCAAGCCGGCGATGACCGTAGTCACGTGGCCATCGATGATCGCGTTCAACGCGCGCTTGTAACCAACATCGACCGCGGCCCGCGGGCTCTTGCCGAGACCTAGCTCCTCACGGATGCGCTCGTTGATGATGATGTTGCTATCCACCGCCATACCGACGGTGAGCGCTAGACCGGCGATGCCCGGCAGCGTCATCGACGCGCCGAACGACGACAAGATGGCCAGCTGCAGGAACAAGTTCATGATCACCGCGAGGTCGGCGATGAAGCCGGCGCGCTGGTAGTAAATCATCATGAACACGAGCACGAGGCCGATGCCGCCCATCGCCCCTTGCACGCCGAGCTTGATCGCGTCCTGACCGAGCGAAGGCCCGATGCGCTGCTCGTTCGAAGGCGAAATCGGCGCGGGAAGCGCGCCGGAACGGAGCACGAGCTCCAGGTTCTTCGAGTCACGCAGCTGAGCTTCGGGATCGCCGGAGCCCATCGTGATTTGGCCGTGGCCGCCGGCGATCTTGCTTTGAATGACCGGCGCGCTGCTCACGCGGCCGTCCAAGATGATGGCGAAGCGGCGCTTGATGTTGGCGCCGGTGATCTTCTCGAATGCCTTGCCACCCGCGTCCGTAAAGGTAATGGAGACGTGCCAGCCGCCCATGCCGCCGTTGCTTTGCTCGGGCTGAGCGACCGCTTCGCGGATCATGTCGCCGGTGATTTCGGCGCGGCTCTTCAGGAAGTAGGTGCGAATGCCCGACTCTTCCTGCTTGAGCGTCACTTCGTCGACGACGCGGTGCTCGATCTCGAAGCCCACTTCGCGGTCGGCCGGTACGTCCAGCGTGCTCACCCACTCGCGCATGCGCTGCAGGGTTTGCGTGGTCGTCTCTTTCGGTAGCTTGGCCAGAAAAGCGAAAGTGTTTTGCTTGGTGCGGTTCTCGCCCTCGGCGTCCTTGCCGACGGGCGCGTTCTCGAGCCGGAACTCGAGGCCCTCCGGCAAGCTCGACTCTTGCGCGGTCTTCTGAATCGAGCCGAAGAAATCACTGTCGTCGTCGAGCAGCTTGAACTCGAGGCGCGCGGTCTGGCTGATGATCTCGCGGATGGTCGCGAAGCTCTTTTCGTCCTCGCCCGGGACTTCGACGATGATGTCTTCGTCGCGCGACGACACCGCCGCCTCGCGCAAGCCGAGCTCGTCCACGCGGCGCAGGATGATTTCACGCGCTTGGCCGACCGCGCGCTCGCGAATCTGCGAGCCGACGTTGGAGCGAATCTTGAAGGTGAGCGTGCGCTGATCCTGAGTGCGCGAGAACGACATCTCGCTCCGGAACTTCTCGAGGAAGCGCTCGTCGAGCTTGCTCGGATCCGAGCCCTCTTTCACGTGCACGCGAATTTCGTCGACGGGGCGACGCGGCGACTCGATCTCGACCTTATCGCGCAGCTTCTGGAAGACTTCTTCGCTCGGTAGCTCGTCGCCGGTGTGCAGGCCGTACACCTTGGCGGCCTCGAGGCGCATGTCCTCGTAGTAGTGATCGCGCTTGTCCTTGATGGCTTCGTCCACGTCCACGGTGTAGACGAGACGCAAACCACCGCGCAGATCCAGGCCGGAGACCAGCCGAAAGGACACGCGCTCTTGGATGAAAGCCGGGCACTTGATGTGCTCGCTCCAGTTCGGCATCGTGGGCCAAAGCACCAGGAACCCGAACAGACACGCGGTGAACGTGAGAGAGGCGCGGATCCGCCAGCCCAGGTCCATCACGTCGACGGCGGCGAAGGCGAGCCACAGGCTGATCGTGCCGAGCAGCACCATCGCCCAGAAGGCGTCGTTGTGCGCGGCGGCGGCTGCACCAGCGGCGACTGCGCCCGCGAAAAGCAGGAGCCAACGCTCGGAGCGGAACGCGAAGCCGGAAAGCACGAACAAGGCGGCAAGGCCGCCGAAAATCGACGTAAGAACGGTAATGATCACGGCTAGACCGCCCGCGCTTTCACTTTTTTTCGAGGGACGCAGCCGTTTCGGCGTCGTCCTTCCCGAGCAAGCCTGACTTCAAAATCTCGACCTTCATCCCTGGGGCGAGCTCGACCTTGGCCAAGCGGTCACCCATCTCCACCAGCTTGCCGACCAGGCCGCCCTGCAGGATCACGCGGTCACCCTTCTGCAGCGACTCCATCAGCTTCTTCTGCTTCTTGCTGTTCGAGCGGCTGGTGAAGAGCATGAGTAGCACCAAGGGCACCACCATGATCAGCATCGGAAGCATGCTGCCGAGCCCGCCCTCACTCGCATGCGAGCCGCCGGACGGCGCACCGTGATCGGCAGGAGCCGCGGGCGCGGTCGTCGTGGCACTCGTTTCCCGGCCCGGAGCCGGAGGTACATTTTGAAAGGACAGGAGCAGGGCCAAAGCGTCCTCCGCGGACAGGGGCTCGTCCGGAAGGAGAGCCCCGAGCAGGCGCCCGGGTTTATGCCGCGAAAAACGGCGACCCAAGGCGGGAGAGGGCCGGGCCTATACCCAGAATCCAGCATCCGCGCAAGCGACGGACCCGTGAATCCCGGGCCGCCTGGCCTCCCGCCCCGTGCCCGTGCCCGATCTGCCTCTCCTCTAACATAGTGCCGTCGGAGATCTTGGGGGTCGCCTCGCGGCGGCTCGCGTGCGCCAGTGCGGGGCTACGGTGGGGCTCCGCGGTTCGCTTTCGGGCACGGGCGCGGGCACGGGCACGTTTACGGAGCGAAGAGCGGCGAATGCTGCCCTCTGGAGGCCCTTGACAGGTCCAGGGACGAGCTGTACTGGGTCTCTGCCCTGATTTTGAAGAGTCAGAAAACACAGTTTGCAGGTGGAGCTCGCTCCGCCAAACCAGAGGCGCGTAGCTCAGTGGTAGAGCACTACCTTGACACGGTAGGGGTCGACGGTTCAATCCCGCCCGCGCCTACAGTCTCGTGTCGTTTTCGGGGCCGTTCCTCTCGTGGTGATTGGGGCCCCGGCCCCAATCACGTACGAATTGGTCCCCTTCCCGTTGCTGGAGCGACAGCCCGCGCGACCGGGAAAGCCTCGTTAGCACGCTCGAGCTCCCCGTCCACGCTCTCGACGTCCGCATGAGCATGACGGAGCCCGCGCGCCAGACGCCGGGTGAGCTCCTCAAGCAACGCGGAGAGCTCGCCGACGACGTAATTGCGGTCCGTATGGACGGCAAAATCGTGGATTTGCTCACGCCGGTTCCGAGCGATGCCGTACTCGAGCCGGTGCGGACGAGCGAGCCGGACGGGCTGCAGGTCATTCGTCACTCGGCGGCGCATGTGATGGCAGACGCCGTGCAGCGGCTGTTTCCCGGGACCCAAGTCACCATCGGCCCCGCCATCGACTCGGGCTTCTATTACGACTTCGCCCGCCCCGAGGGCGCCTTCTCGGACAAGGACCTGCAGTCCATCGAGAAGGAGATGCGGCGCATCATCAAGGACAAGCGGCCCTTCGCGCGTGAAGAAGTGACGCGCGCGGAAGCGCACGCCTTGTTCGAGAAGTTGGGCGAGCAGTTCAAGCTGCAGATATTGGACGGCCTGCCGCAGGGCGACACCATCACCCTGTACCGTCACGGCCACGCCAAGAGCCCGCAAGGCACGTGGGTGGATCTGTGTCGCGGCCCGCACGTGCCCAACACCAAGGCCATCGGCGCGGTGAAGCTCACTAGCGTGGCCGGCGCTTATTGGCGCGGCGACGAGAAGAACCCGATGCTGCAACGGGTCTACGGCACTGCCTTTCCGAGCGAGGAAGAGCTCGCCGAGTACCTCAAGAACATCGAAGAGGCGAAGGCGCGCGACCATCGCAAGCTCGGCAAGGAGCTCGAGCTATTCATGTTCCATGAATACGCGCCGGCCATGCCCTTCTTCTTGCCGCGCGGCGCGAGCGTGTACCACCGCCTGGTCGAGTACATCCGCACCCTGTACGTGGAGTACGGCTACGAAGAGGTGATCACCCCTCAGATCTTCGACAAGCGCCTGTTCGAGACCAGCGGGCACTTGACGAACTATCGCGAGAACATGTTCTTCGCGACGACCGACGACAAGGTCGAGAGCATCGAGCCGAAGCCGCCCGAGCAGGACGATGCCTCGTACCTCGCATCGATCCACGAGAAGGTGGAGCACACCTGCTCCAAGCCCATGAACTGCCCGAGCCATTGCCTGATCTTCGGGCACCGCCGGCGCAGCTACCGGGAGCTGCCCTGGCGCGTCGCTGACTTCGGGCGCCTGCACCGGCACGAGCGTGCGGGTGTGGTGCACGGCCTCGCTCGCGTGCGCAGCTTCAGCCAAGACGACGCGCACATCTTCTGCAGCGAAGACCAAATCGAGCAGGAGATTTTGGACTTCAACCGTCTCTTGTTCGAGGTGTACGCGGCCTTCGACTTCAAAAACGTGCAAGTCAAGCTCGCGCTCCGCCCCGAAAAGCGCATCGGCTCGGACGACCTGTGGGACCGCGCCGAGGGCGCGCTGCGGCGCGCTCTGGTCTCCAGCAACGTCGCGTTCGAAGAGCTGCCCGGTGAGGGCGCGTTCTACGGTCCGAAGCTCGAGTTCCACATCACCGACGCCCTGAAGCGCAGCTGGCAGCTGGGGACGATTCAACTCGACTACGGTCTGCCCGAACGCTTCGACCTCGAGTACGTCGGCAAAGACGGCGTGAACCACCGCCCCGTGATGCTGCACCGCGCGATTCTCGGCTCGGTGGAACGCTTCTACGGCATCTACCTCGAGCATTGCGCCGGTAAGTTCCCGGTTTGGCTCGCACCCGAGCAAGCCATTTTGGTGGCGGTGAACGACACCCAGGTCGAATACGTCGAGAAGCTCCAGGCCGAGCTCAAAGCTCAGGGCCTGCGCATTCACATCGACGTGAGCAGCGACAAGCTGGGCGCGAAAATCCGAAACGCGCGAAACCTACGTTACCCTTACATTTGTGTCATCGGCGATGCCGAGGCGGCAGCGAACACGCTCAGCGTGCGCTCCGCGACCGAGGGCGAGCTTGGCTCGATGGGTGTGGCAGACTTCCGGGCACGGTTGCTCGAGGAGGCCAAGCCACCGCGCTTGGTCCGAGCCCAAACGAATTAACGACCGCGAAACCAGTTATCCAAGGGAGCACGAATCAGTGAAAAATACATGGCATTAGGCGGGGGTCGGCGCTTCAGCAGGGAGCCGCGAGGCCCGCAAATTCGAATCAACCACCGGATTCGCGTACCCGAGGTGCGCGTCGTTGCGGAGGACGGCTCGAACTTGGGTGTCTTGACGACTGACCAAGCTCTGCGCCGCGCCCGCGAGGTCGGTCTCGATCTCGTCGAGGTCAATCCGAAGAGCAACCCGCCCGTCTGCAAGATCCTCGACTTCGGCAAATACAAGTACGAAGAGAAGAAGAAGCAGGGCGAAGCCAAGCGGAAGCAGACCGTCGTCGAGGTCAAAGAGATCAAGATCCGTCCCAAGACGGATGACCACGACATTGCCGTGAAGATTCGCGCCATCCGCCGCTTCATCGAATCGGGTAACAAGGTGAAGGTCACCTGCCGCTTCCGTGGCCGCGAGATCATGCACCCCCAGCGCGCGCAGATGCAGCTGGAGCTCATCGTGTCCAAGATCGACGACATCGCCAACGTCGAGCAACGCCCGGCGATGGAAGCGCGCACCATGGCGCTGCTCGTCGCGCCGAAGCCCGTCGTGTTCCAACGCTTGGCTGCCGCACAACGCGACAAGAAGCCGGACGATCGCGGCGACGTGCACTCGACGCAGAACCTCAACTTCGAAGAAGAGACGCTGCACGAGCCAGACGATGACGATGACGATGACGACGACGATGACGACGACGACGACGCGGAAGGCGACGCGGCCGAGGGCGAGAAGCCCGCTGCCGAAAAGCCCGCCGCCGAAGCACCGCCGAAGAAGGCCTGACGTTCGTCAATCGCCGTGAGTCCGAGAGCGCGTTTCCCGAAAGGGACTCGCGCTCTCGGCTTTTTGTGGTTCGCGATCGTGACGGACGCGGACGACGACAGAGCTCGCGACTAAAGCGCCACATGAGCGCTCCGCACTACCAGTGAGCCGTTAATTTCTCATATGGGGTTCGCACTTAGTCACACTCGGTAACAGTTGGCTCAGGGAAACGTTCGCGAAAAATTCCTCATGCGCCGCGACGCGCGGAATTGCGCCTCGGCTTCGGCCGCAAGACGGCGCAGACAATTTTTGACAAACGCGCTCGGGCGTTGCTGTGGTTCACTCAACACTGCCTGCGACCTAGATCAATTGTCAGCCCGGCGTGTGGTGCGCCGAAAGGGAATTCGAGTGTCGGCGATCAAGCAGGCATTCACGCGCGTGCGGCTTCTGAGCGATCGACGATGAAGGCGGGATTACGCGTCGAGCGGCTTCGAGATCCGGCAGAGTTGGCTGCGCTGGGACCGGCTTGTGACGAGCTGTGCCGTAGTATGAGCCCGCGCTCGCCCTTTGCGACGAGCACCTGGTTGGCGCTCTGGTGGCGGCACTACAGCGAATCCAGATTGCTGTTTCGCGACCGCTTCTTCGTCCACACGGTGCGTGACGAGCACGGCAAGTTGGTCGCGGTCGCGCCACTCATTCTGACCGAGCGACCCGGTTCAGGCCCATTCCGCTCGCGGAATTTGTATTTTTTCGGGAGCGACAAAAGCATTACCGAGCTCCGCGGCTTGATCTGCGCGCGTGATCACGAAGCGCAGGTAGTCCGAGCGTTGCTAGCTCACCTCCGTGACATCAAGTCGGAATGGGACTGGCTGATCTGGAACGGCGTCCATGTAGACAGCGAAGCATTCCGAGTCCTGAGCGACGACGAGAGCTTCCAGTGGGGCAACGAGACCGCCGACTATGTTCTCGACCTGCCCAGCACGTGGGAAGAGTTCCGCAGCTCACGCTCGCGCAACATCAAAGAGTCGCTGCGCAAGTGCTACAATTCACTCAAACGCGATGGTCACTCGTTCACCTTTCGCGTCGTCACGGAGGTCTCGGCAATGCCCGAAGCGATCGGGCGCTTCTTCGAGCTTCACGCTTGCCGAGCAGGCGCGCGGAACCAGGTTTGGCACGCCAACGTGTTCGCCGAAAATCGCGCTCGGCAAATGATCCTGGACCTGGCTGCGGGCTCCAACGAACACCTCTCGGTCCGTGTGTTCCAGCTGATCATCGCGGGAAAAGTCGTCGCTTCGCGGCTCGGCTTCGCGTTGGGCGACGAGTTGTATCTGTACTTCTCCGGCTACGAGCCGGAGTGGGGCGCCTACAGCGTCATGACGACGACCGTCGCTGAGACCATCAAGTGGGCCATCCAGAATGGGTTCAAAGTGGTGAACCTCTCACCCGGCACCGACGTGTCGAAGACTCGCTGGGGCGCCCTGCCCGTCAAGACCCGCAACGGTGTCCTGGTTTCGCCCACCCAGCGCTCCAAGCTCACCTTTCGTATGCTGAGTGAGTTGAATCGGCACAGCCGTCCCGGCACCTTGCTCGGCAGGGTGTTGGGGCGCGGGCGCCGCGTTGGCTGACGCGCGCTCAGTGCGGGATCACGCCGCCAAAGTAGGCTCCCGCCACGCCTGCGACGGCGACGAGCAGCACGATCACTGCGATGAGCCCGCCTTTACCCTTACCGGTCGGGTACTCGACGTCGGCGCTGGGCGTGGGGGCCGCGATCGGCGGCGTGGGCGCAACCGGGCGCGGAGGCGGGGCCGCTGGGGCGATAGGCACCGGGACGCGGTTTGGCATCGGCGGCCGGCTCGAGCCAGCGGCGGGGAATTCGGAGCGCGGACGCCCGGAGAGCGGATCGTCTTCGAGCGCGGCCAGGTTCCCGAGCTCGAACGAATCACCTGACGGTGCGTTGCGCCCAGTCTCGAGACCGAGATCGCCGAGATCATCGGCCCAGCTGGCCACGTTCTCGAACGAGCCCAGTTGGAGCGGGGTGCCACCCTGAAGCGGAGACGAGCCGACCACGGAGCCAGCTTTCCTGGCCGCGGCCTCCGCTTCGAGAGACGTGAACTCGAACAGTGCCTCGTCGATCAGCGAGCCGATGATCGAACGCCGATCGTACTTACCGACGCGCTTCTTGTCTTCACGCTCGAGCCGAATCGGCTCGACGAGCTGGGCGATGTCGAAAGACGACACGGCGCGCCCCATGTGAAAGAGCATGTTGTTCAGATCGCGCCCGAAATCACGAGCAGTCTGGTAACGAGCCGCGGGGTCACCCGCGAGCGCCTTGTTCATCACCCGCTCGAGCTCGACCGAGACCTTGGGGTTGAACTGGCGAATCGAGGGCACTTTCGCCTGCTGCACCATGCGCACGGTCTCGAGGTCGGTCTCGCCCATGAACAGGCGGCGCCCCGCGAGCAGCTCCCAAAGGATGATGCCCACCGCAAAGATGTCGGTCTTGGCGTCGACGGGTAAGCCTTGCGCGGCCTCTGGCGACAGGTAACTGAATTTACCCTTGATGATGCCGGGCTCGCTCTTTTCGAGTTGGCTGTTGGCCTTGGCCAGACCAAAGTCCACGATCTTCACCTCACCGAAGCGCGTGATGAGCACGTTCGGTGGCGACATGTCGCGGTGCACGATGTGCAGGCTCTCGCCGTTGTTGTCGGTGAGCTCGTGTGCGTAAGAGAGCCCCTCACAGATGCGCACGCAAATCAGGCACGCCTCTTCGACGGGGAACGGCGTGGCGCTCTTCTTGCGATGCTCGATCAGCCCCTTCAAGTCGGCGCCGTCGACGTACTCCATGACGATGAAGTAGGTGTTGTCGCCGACACCGATGTCGAACACCTGCACGCAGTTGGAGTGCGAGAGCTGCGCGCTGACGCGTGCCTCGTCCAGGAACATGCCGATGAACTGCTTCTTCTCGGACAGGTGCGGGAGGACGCGCTTGATCGCGACGGTCTTCTTGAAACCCTCCAGGCCCGCGCTCTCGGCGCGGAAGACCTCGGCCATGCCACCCGAGGCAATCTTCTCGAGCACTTTGTAGCGTTGCTGTTGCTGAGCCATGGGAGTCCGGGCAACCACAATACCGGTTTGGGCCCCCGGCCCCAAATTCGAAGCGAGGCCCGAGCCGAGCGCGCTTGCTTCGCCGCAAAAAGCACGACATAAGCGCGTCCATGAGCGGGCACGGCCACGACGACCACGCACACGATCACGCGGTCCACGACGACCATCACGACGAGACCACCTCCGATGACTTCCCCCCGGACGAGCCGCGCTCGCCTGGTTGGCTGCCGTTGTTGGGCGGCGCGCTCCTTCTCGCCGGGATCTTTGGCTACATGGTCCTGGGTTCGGACGACAAGAGCGGCGACCCAGCCGCAGTGGCCGAGCCCGCGCCCGCCGCGCAGCCCGCAGCGGCGCAGCCGGGGTCGGCCCGCCGACCGGCGTTGGCGCTCCCGCCAGGTGTCGCGCTCCCCCCGAATCACCCGCGCCCGGCGGCCGAGTGAGCTGAATGCGCCTGGCGAGGCAAGTGAGGCAAGCGCAACCAAAGCTTGCCAGTCTTTTTGCGCGAAAGCGCTCGCCATCGTCGAAGTTTGTGTGTAAGTACCCGCACCTCCTGGGGCCTTAGCTCAGCTGGGAGAGCGCCTGACTGGCAGTCAGGAGGTCATCGGTTCGATCCCGATAGGCTCCACAAAATCTCAGGAACCCCGACGGCTGCTCTCGCGAGCGGCCGTTGGTGTTTCGGGGGCCGGAATGCTCAGTGCAGCGACAGCTCGAGCTCGACCCGGTCGGCGGGCTTGAAGCTCGCGAGCTGAGCACCCGAGGGATCACGAGCCCCGTTGCCAATCGCGCTCAGCTGCGCCGCCGGCACGCTGCAGGCACTTTGCAATAGCGAGGCGATCGCCGCCGCTCGGGCCGCGCTGAGCTGGATGGGGCCGGGATAGGACTTGGCCAACGCTGGGGGGACGCTGGCCTCCTCAGCGAGGGAACCGTGAACGGCAATCGACTTGGCATCGCTGGACTTGACCAAGTCGCACAACGTGGCCCGCGCGGGCGGCGCGACGTCCAACTTCTGCGGCACGAACAAGAACGCGCTGTCCAAAGCGACGACCACCGCGCCGCCGTTGATGACCACTGCGGCGCCGCCCTTCTTCGCGAGCTTGTCGAGCTTGGTGGCGAGCGCGGCGCGCAAGCGTTCGAGCTTATCAGCGTCGCCTTTCTGGGCGCTGTCGCGCTGATCGTGCTCGGCCTGCAACTGATCGCGTTGCGCGGTCATGGCTTTGAGATCGAGCTGCGCCTTGCTCGCGCTATCGGACAAGCCCTGCGACTTTTGACCGAGCTCGCGGAACTGCGCATCCAGCCGTTGATGAGCGCGATACAGCGGCACGTAGTAGGCCGCGACGAACGTGGCCGTGGCGATGAAGAACAGCCCGAAGAACACGCGACCCCAGCGCGTGCCCCGAGATTTTGCGTACGGCCCGAGGTCGGCATCCGCCATGTCCTCCCATGCTGCTTTGCGCGCCATCACTCACAGGTACTTTCTCTGGCGCTGCTTGACCAGTCACAAGCTATGCCCCACTGAACGCTTAGCGAGGCGTCGCCCGTTCAAAAATTCAGGCGCCGCGCAATCGTGCTGCGAGTCGAGGCAGCAATGGCTCGCGGAACGCGGCGGTCACTGCTAAAATCTTGCTCATGAGGGCAGAAGCCGTGAGCTGGGACGACTGGTCGGCGAGCAACCAACCCCCGATCGCCGATGACGACAAGTGGCATGTGGCGCTAGCGCCCGGCGAAGTAAAGATCGTCTCCCTCGAACAGCTCGACGATCTGTATCGGCTCTCGATCGTCGATGCCGAAACCAAAGTCTGGCAAAGCGGCATGGGCGAATGGCAACCCTTGCGTGTCATCGCCGGGATCGACGAGGAGCCGGTGCCGCCGCCTGCGCCGAAGCGAACACACCCGAAGCCGCCGTCGCCGCGCTCTGCCCCGCCACCCCCGCGCCCGGTGTCCGTCGCGCCGGTGCCGGCCGCCGCCTTCGCCGCGACGGTGCCGGCGTCTTTTTATCCGGCCGCGATCAACGTCGCGAAAGCAGCGCCCGCGCCGATCAGCTTTGCGGCGCCGGTCGTGCCGTTACAGCTGAACAGCGTGCGCCCGCTCGTGGTCAGCCGTGCTCCGGTCGCGCCGGAGCGCGGTGGCGGGTTCGGGCGGTTCCTCGTCGGTATCGCGCTCGTCGCGGGCGTTGGGATCTCGCTGTACCGGAACGACGTGATTCGCGATGCGGCGCACTCAGCTCATCAAGACGCGCTGTACACTCGGCTCGAGGGTGCGCTCGGCGGCCCCGCGTTCGGCACGCTGCGCTCGGTCGATTCGGACGTGAGCGCCGCAAGCGCCTCGCTGACGAACGACGAGGTGACGAGCGCTGCGCCGCGCCCCGGATCAGGCACGAGTAACGAGCCGTCGCCCTCCCCCTCGCCAGCCGCGCCCGGCACGGCAGCGCAGCCCTCCGGAGGCACGCCGCCGGTCGTGTCGCTCGAGTCGCTCACGCCGGAGAAGAAAGCCCTAGCGGTCGCGGCAGCGGTTGCCCCCGCGGCCGTCACGCCGATCGCAGCTCGAAGCTTGGCCGCCCCCAGCGCGGCTCAGGCTGCCGCCGCGGCACAGGTCAAGAGCGCGCCCGCGCCGAAACCACCCGCGGCGAAGATCGAGAAGCCCGCGCCCGCCCCAGAAAAATCAGAAGCTCGAATGAACGAGCGCGAGAAGCTCAATGCCGCCATTGGCCGCTCGATGTTGAGCACGCCGCCGAGCTCGAAATCGAAATCCAAGGCCAGCGAGTACGACCCACTGAACCCGAAGCTTTGACCTCCGTGGGCGACGCACGAGGCACGCCGCCCGTGCGGGCGAGTACTAGGTCTGAACGACCTTTCGGAAGTAATTGACGGTCTCTTTCAACCCGTCGTCCAGGTTCACCTTTGGCTCCCAGCCGAGCTTCGACTTGGCCAGATCGATCACCGGCCTGCGTTGCTTGGGGTCGTCTTGAGGTAGCGGCTTGTGAACAAGCTTCGACTTCGAGCCGACTAGGCTTATCACCTTCTCTGCGAGCTGCAGCATGGTGAACTCGCCCGGGTTGCCGATGTTGATTGGTCCGGTGAAGCCGGTTTCCGTGTCCATCATGCGCAGCATGCCTTCGACCAAATCGTCGACGTAGCAGAACGAGCGCGTTTGCTGGCCGTCACCGTAGATCGTGATGTCTTGCCCGCGTAGCGCCTGCACGATGAAGTTCGATACCACGCGACCATCATCGGGATTCATGCGCGGTCCGTAGGTGTTGAAGATTCGAATCACCTTGATGTCGGTGCCGTGTTGGCGATTGTAGTCGAAGAACAGCGTCTCCGCGCAGCGCTTGCCTTCGTCATAGCAGCTACGAATGCCGATCGGGTTTACCTTGCCCCAGTAAGACTCGGGCTGCGGGTGAACTTCGGGGTCGCCATAAACCTCCGACGTGGAAGCCTGCAGGATGCGCGCTTTGACGCGCTTGGCGAGCCCGAGCATGTTGATCGCACCGTGCACGCTGGTCTTCGTGGTCTGCACCGGGTCGAACTGGTAGTGCACGGGCGACGCGGGGCACGCTAGGTTGAAAATCCGTTTTACCTCTACGTAAAGCGGAAAGGTCACGTCGTGACGCATGAGCTCGAACAGCGGGTGCACCAACAAATGCTCGACGTTCTTCTTGCTGCCGGTGAAATAGTTGTCGACGCACAGCACGTCGTGGCCGGCCGCGATCAAGCGCTCGCAGACATGGGAACCGATGAAACCGGCACCGCCGGTGACGAGAATTTTATTGGTCACTTTGTCCCTCGAATGTTGGCGCAAGCTTACGTCGAAGGCGGTCGACGGTGGAAGAAGGTTCTCGTCCAAGGCCGGGCCGGCCGGCGCATTTCACTGCCCCTCACGCTTGGTGCGAACCCAGGTCGATGTGGGGCGGGTGGTCTTGCGAAAACGCAGGCTCGCCTTCCACAGTACGTATGCCGGCGCGATCGCCAAGTCGAACAAGCCGCGCGGGCCAGTGCCGGAGACTGACCAGCCACGGAGCACGTAGGCGACGACCGCAAAAGTGCACCCACCAAAGCTTGCCAAACTGAGAGCAAAGGATCCGTGGACGACCGAAAGGGTTGCCGCTGCACACGCCCCGATTACCGAGAGCACCGCAATGCGCGACAGCGGGGGCACGAGGAGGTCGAGCGCGAGATCGAACAGCACCCAGTTCTTGCGCGCGAAACCGAGGCGAAGCAAACGCCATCCGTTGCGGCGAACCAGCTCCTTCCGACCTTCCTCCCAGCGACGACGCTGTGAGCTGGCCGCCGCTGCCGTCGAGACCATTTCGCCATACACGTGAGCGTCATCGGCGTAGTGCACGCGATAGCCGGCTTCACCGAGGCGCAGACCGTACTCGACGTCTTCGACTATGGAAAACGCTTCGTGTGGCACCGCAGCGAGCAACCCCGCACTGAAACACATCCCGTTGCCGCGCAGGCCGCAGGAGAGGCCGAGCCGCTCTCGTGCCCTCGAGCGCACGATGTGAAACGCGCCGAAGGCGATGGCTATCAGGCGAGTTCGCCAGCCCGCGTTCGGATTGCGGACGGCGTAGTCCGCTTGAACGGCAACCGCCCCCAGGTCCCTGCGAGCCGCGAAGGAGCGCAGGATGTTGGGCGAGACCAACGTGTCGGCATCCACCACGACAACTGCGTCGAGCTCGGGGGGTAGGTTCGAAAACGCGAGTAGCAAAGCGTAGCCTTTGCCGCGCTGCTGCTCGTCCTTGCGTTCGAGGACCATTGCACCAGCGGCGCGGGCGCGCTCCGCAGTGTCATCCTCACAATTGTCGGCGACGACGACGACCTCGAACAGCGACGCGGGATAGTCGACACCGAGCAAACTAGTCACGGTCGCGCCGATGCCGGCGCTTTCATTGTGGGCGGGAACCACGAACCGAAACCGCCGCTCGGGGGTACGCTGTTCGGGTACGGGAGAGCGCGCGGACAGCAACGTGGCAAGAAGCAGGTAACTTGCCGCAAACAGCACGGGCAAACTGAGGGCGAGCAGCACCAGATCGAGTACGAGCATCATTTCAGGGCCTGGATATCGGCGACCACGCACAAGTGGTCCGATACCCCTCCGCAAGCGACGTGAAAGGAGGTGAAGCCGAGCTTCTCGCTCGCGAGGATGCGATCGAGGCGCAAAAAAGGGTGACTCGCCGGAAAAGTGTAGCCGAAACCCCAACTGGCCGCGCGGAAACCGTCCGTGTAACTTCGCAGGTTTTTGCGCAGCACGGCGCTCAGACCAGGAAGGTTCGTGTCACCAGCAATCAACACGGGCAAAGATTCTTGCTCGGCGGCGAGGGCCACGGCCGCAATCTGCTGAGATCTGAGGGCCGAGTTGGTGCGCATGTCCGTTTCCGGATCACCGGCGAACAACGCGCCGGTCCGTAGCTCGTGCAGTGCAGCCCTGAACTGGTGCAGGTGAAGGACGCCACGCGGCGAGATTGGGTGGATGCTGTACACCGCTATGTCACCTGCGGGTGACGCCACCACGTAGTGCATGAAACGCGGTGAGCGGGCGCGACCAAAGAATGGAAGGCGTTCCGGGTCGACTGTTTTAGTGATCGGATAGCGGCTCGCGATGATGAATTGCGTCGAGCTCTGCACGTGCGGAAAACGCTCGCGGAGCGCTTCCGCCAGATCCTGATCCCAAGGGCACTCCTGGAGCAGGACTAGATCGGGTGTTTCCGCGAAGATCTTGTCTGCGACCGCGCGCCAACCACCGTACGCCGAATTTACGTTGAAGCTCAGCACGCGCAGCGAGTGCTCACCAGAGCGCGCAGCCGTAGGCAGCGGAAAGCTGAAACCCATCAGCGGAACGGTCAAAACGAAAACCGAAACCAGCTGCGTCCACCAAAACCGCCACCGGCGAGCCAGCCACAAGGCCAATACGATGAAGGGCAGCGGGATGCCGAACGCGATTCGTGGAGCATACAGACCCGCCGCTGTCACCCACCAGTCTTCACCGAGCCAATAGAACGCGAGGCAGGACGAGAGTAGCGCCGCTGGATAGACGAATGCACAGACAACGACGAGTCGCTGCGACCAGCGGCGTATCGCGGACCTGGCTTTCGATCCAGAGCTCTGAGATTGGGCCAAGCGTGGCACTGGGGGGGTCGCCGTGAGTGTTTCGAGAGCTTCGCTTGATACGCAAGCCATCAACGAGCTAGCATACTCCTCATCGTGTTTCCCGAACTGTTTCGCTCCGCCCGCCCCGCGATCGGCCGCTACGTCTTGGTCGCGCAACTCGGACTGCTGCTGTTCGCGGCATTCGGTTGCGCCGGCTGCGCTAGCACAGGGGCCTTCACTTGGTATCGAGATGTACCCAACGCCGATTGGAGTACGGACATCAGCGAATACGTGATCGGCGTTGGCGACACGATCAGCATCCGTGTCTACGAGCAAGAAGGTCTTTCTTCGAGCGTCAAGATTCGGCGTGATGGGCGGATTGCCATGCCTTTGGCAGGCGAGCTGCTCGTGGCGGGCAAACATCCGTCTCAGCTCGCACGAGAGATCGAAGCGCGGTTGAAGGAGTTCGTGGTCACGCCTCGAGTGACGGTGAACGTGGAAGCCTCGCAACAGGTAACAGTCACCGCGCTAGGCGAAATCATGCACATCGGTACGCTCAATTTGGAGCCCCCAGCGCGCCTGATCGAAGCAATCGCTCAAGCGGGTGGGCCGAGCGAGTTTGCCGACAAGTCACGGATCTTCGTGCTCCGTCGTTTCCCGAAGTTCCAGCGCATTCGCTTCACGTACGACAACATCGTGCACAACGAAGACGGCGCCGCCGGGTTTCCACTGCGCACCGGTGACATCATCGTCATCGAATAAACCTCTGGAGCACCGCGCGGCCGTGTCGAGGGCGCGCGAATTCGATTGCTCGGCTTCGAGCTGAAGTCGCGCCGACACTTTTTCGATCTGCGTGCGACGTAAACCAATTTCCAGCGCCATTCCAAATGGTCCGCAGACGGAAACGGGCTTACTGAGGCAACAAGGCGATGTGGCGAATATAGACACGTCATGAACCCGACGCGCTTACGAAGCACTCGCGACCATCATTGCGACCGGTTGCGACCGGTCGCGACCCGTCTATTGGAGAGACGGAATCTTTGTAAACGCGGTGGAGAGTTCGATTGACGGTATGGAGGATTCGGCGTAACCGAGGAGTGTTCGACGGATCCGCCCAATGATGAACAATCGGCCGCCCAGGCTTCTCGTGTTGACGTCGTCCGGAGACATCGGAGGAATGGAGCGGGTGGCCCTCCGTTTGACGTATCAATTCTGCCAGCGCGGTTGGGACGCTCGCGCGGTGTTCGCTGAGACCGAAGGGCGAGATCGGCTCTTGCCTTGGGCTCAAGCGCAGGGCGTTTCGGCGGAAACCACGCCAGCCCTGCGTGATATCTATTCGCCCCACACCTGGCGCAGTGCAGCGGACCTACGCCGCTTCGTGATCGACGCAACCCCGGATGTCGTGAATTTGCATTACGGCGGCGGGCACGTCGCAATCAAGGACATCCTTTCCGTCCGTCTGGCGGGGCGCAGCCGGGTGTTCATCAACGTGCACTTGCCGGTTCCGTGGAAAGACGCGAGCGAGACCAAGCGCAAACTGACTGGCCTAGCGGGAGTACTGTGCGATGGGCTGATTGCGCACTCGAGCCCGATCCGCGACCTATTGATCGAAGCGGGCGTTCCAGCGCGGAAGATCCACCTCATCCCGAATGGCGTGTCACCACCAGAGAAATTCGTGTCGCGCGAAGAGGCACGCGCCACGTGGGGCATTGCGCCCGACGCGTTCGTGGTTGGCACCGTTGCTCGGCTGGCGCCGATCAAGGGCATTGCCGACCTCATCGAGGCGACCGCTCGTATTCCCGATCCTCACGGTAAACTGATGTTGTTGATCGTCGGGGACGGTCCTGACCGCGCGGCTCTCGAGCAACTTGCGGATCGGCTTTTGGGCAACCGCGTCCGTTTTCTGGGCGCCATCGAAACGGGTCCCGAAGCTCTGTACGCGGCAATGGACGTTTTTGCGCTGCCGTCACTGCTCGAGGGGTTGCCCATGGTCTATTTGGAAGCAGCCTTTCACGGCATCCCCAGCGTCGGTACCGACGTCGGCGGCGCCGCCGAGGCCGTCCTCGATGGTGAAACTGGGTTGCTCGTGCCCGTCCGGGACATCGACGCGCTCGCCGAGTCCATCCAACGGCTACGTGATAGACCAGAGTTGCGAGCGCGCATGAGCGCAGCTGCGCGTACTCGCGCACTCGCGGAATTTACCGAGACGTTGATGGCTGATCGCTATGAAGCCGTTTTCGAAACCGTGGCCAGCACCAGAGCCATCGTTTTGAACGGCTGATCGAAGCGCTCCGGGCACGCCTGCTCGACATGCCCGCGAGCTGCGAGGGCTCACGTCAACTGACTCGGGAGAGCCGCGATGTTGCGATAGAACGGGCCTAGCGCAAAGCGCGCCTCCCATTCGGCGACGAGCGCGGCCGAGCGCCGCCCGCTCGACGCATAGTCATCGGCGATGGCCTCGAGCGCTGCCCAAGACGACTCGGCATTGCCCTCCGGGATAGCGGGCACATTGGGCGAAGTCCGAGTGAGATAGCCGTGGCCGCCGCTGGGAGCGAGCGCCACTTTGGCGCCCAGGCTGATCGCCTCGAGGGCGCCGAGATCGAAGTACGAGTAACGATTCGGGATTAGGACCAGGTCAGCCGCTAGGTACGCTGCGCCATTGTCGGTGATGTACCCCGCAAGCTTCATGGCCGATAGATCTCGATTCGCGCCAGCGCTGTTACCCGCGTGCACGAAAGTCCAGCGCGAGCCGGAGCGATTTCGATTCAAATCCGCCCAGTCGGCAAAGCGGTCGAAGCCCTTGTGTACGTGCGGGCGACCGATGAACAACGCGATTCGACCGTCTTCGGGGACGCCCCAGCTTCGTCGCATCTCTTCGGGGCTGCCCTTTGGGACCGGTTTGATCGTGCCAGTCTCGGCGTAGACGTTGCGGGCTTTGCCGGCTTTGAACAATGCCCACCATTCCGGATAGCCGATTTGAGCTTCCTCGCAAGGCCAGAGCACCGCTCGTGCGCTTTGCATGACCCGCAGCTCTCGGCGCACCAGCTCTTCGACGAAGGGGAGTGCACGAAGCTCGTCCTCGGGGACACCAGGATTTCCGGCTACCGCGACCTCGTGCGCCAAAAACGTCGGCGAGTGGGTCATCAGAATCATCTTCCGCGCCGCGACCTCGGGGCACAGTCGGAGCAAGCGGTCGGCCAATAGCGTGCTGTGAACCACCAGCAAGTCAGCTTCGAACAGGCGCCTTGCCTGCGCGCGTCCGATCCAACTGAAAGTCGTATCCAGCCAATCCACCGGCATCCGAGTGCGGCGTGTTCGCTCCGCGGTGTCGCCGAAGCGAGGCAGCTTCGGGAGCACGTCCGTTCGCAAGCGCCGCAAGGCCCTGACCCATTCGTAGCGTTTGCGCTTCGGAAGCGCGACTTCGTCGGAGACCTCCATGCGCACTGAGCCTTGGTCGCCGAACTCGCGAATGGCTTGGCGAAGGTTGTGCAGGTAACCCGCCGGTCCACCGCCTGGCTTCACTTCGAAATACAGATGCTTGATCTTCACGGAGCTCATTTGCTGAGGTCGCTCTCTTTGGGCCATAGGTCGGCGCCTTCGTGCGTGGCGAGTCCGATCTGCTCGACTGCGTCATTGCGACCGTTGAACCAGAGATACCACTTGCCGTGGTCGAGTACGGCGCTCGGCTTGTACACCGCATCGAAGTCCCAATCGGCCTCGTCGTTTCCTGGCCTCACGATGGGGTTGTCGGGAAACCGACGCCAATTGCCAACGCCGTCGCGCGACCTTGCCATGCCAATCTGCGCGTTGTGTTCGTCGGCGAAGCCGATATAGAACATCAAATACTCACCGTCGTAAGGGACCACTTGGCACGCGGTAACCTTGTGCTTTTCCCAACCGTGCGTTGAATCCGCACGAAAGATCGGGTTTGCGGGGTTCTTCAGCCACTTGGAGCCATCGCTGCTAGTCGCGTAACCGATAGCGTCGGGCTCGTACTGATCGCCGCCCGAATACCACATGCGATATTGCTTCCCGCCCTCGTCCCACAAGACGTTAGGGCACATCACGGCGACCTTCTCCCAAGCTTGATCGGGGACCATTTCCGGTGTCGATGCGAGGCGCTTCCACTGCACACCGTCGGAGCTGGTGGCGTGGCCGATCATCGAGCGCTGGTCTTGTTGGCCGGTGTACCACATGTGATAGACGCCCCCGCGCAGCACCACACCTGGACGATTCACCTCCGCCTCCCATCCGCTATTCGCGTCGGGACCAAGTGCGATCACCGGCTTCGACCAATGGATGCCGTCGTTGCTCTCCACGAGCCCGATGCTCTTCTGCGGCCGCCACGAAAACCACATCCGAAATTTTTCGTCGTCCTTGCTGACCACGGCATCGAAACAGGTCCCGAGCTCGCCGCCGAGCACGGGATTGCCGACGGCCTTGATCCAGCCGCCGCTGGTCACAGGGCCGCCAGGGTCGATGCGATAGTGAGTCTTGAAGCCGAGGCGGCGAGCCACACCCCGGTAGATGCGCGGCGAAAGCGCCAATGCCAGCACCAAGGTAGCTAGACCGCCGGCGGCGAGCCAAACCAATCCGCGTTTCCGATTTCGCAGGACCATGGGCAAAAGCTAGCGACTCTTCGCGTATTCCAAGTTGTTGGCCGTGTTTGGAAACCAGTAGGTGACTTCTGGAATGCCGCTGACCAACTTGTTCGCCCACTCCACACCCTGCATGAGGCTATGATCCTGGTTACTGACTTCGTATTTCCATCCGCCGAATCGACCGCGACTGAAGATGCCGTGCGGCTCGAGCCCCGCGTGCAGGGCGCGCAGCGCGGCGTCACGACCGAGCGCCGGAGTCGGATAGCCGTAGTGCGCGCGATACTGCCAGCGCGACAGCACTTGATGTTCCTCGGTCATCAACCGCGTTGCCTTCAGCCCCGCGATGGTCTGTTCGATGATCAACTCGGGGTCCACGGCTTTGTGAGTGCTCTCGCTAACCTCCGCCATCAAGCTCCATTGACGACTGGGGTCGGGTACGTTCGCTGGCGAGTAATGCGAAAAAAGCGTGACGCGGTAAAAAGGGCAGTCGCTCTCGGGAAAGTACATCCAGCACTTGCCCTTCACCTGTTCGGGGGGCTGCCCGCTGAGGCCGATGCCGATGATGTTGCTCGAGGAGTACTTCAGCTTCGCAGCGTGGCTCGTCAGCTCATCTAGGCCCGCTAGAGCGACGAGTTGATCGATCGGCATGGTGGAAAACAGTGTGTCGTACTCGACGGAGAGGCCGTCCTCGAAATGAACGGCTTTCGCCTTCACGTCGACACGGACGACCTTCTTGTGCAGGCTGATTCGCTCTCGACCCACGATGTTGGCCACTTCCTCCCAAATGGCGCCGGTCCCGCCGCGCTTCGGAAAGCGGAAGGTGTGGTTCGGGCCCCACGAAAGATCGTCCTTGTCGTGCAACACATTGTCGAGCACACGCTCCAAGTCCGTCACGGCGACGCGTTCCCCGATCCAGTCGTAACTCATCTCGGTGGCGGGGAAGGCCCACACCTTGAAGTTGTACGGAATCATGAACACTTCGGCGAGACCGGCCCCGAAAGTCGCGTCGATCCACTCCCCGAAGTTGGCCGGCTTGCCGGTGAACGGTTCTTTGTACAGGCGAACCAGACCCCTCAAGCACTTCCAGCGCTGCTCGGGGGACAAGTAGCGAAGGTTGTTTTGGAATGGATATGGGACGAAGCGCTGGTCCATCCAGACCCAGCTCTCGCGCTCGTGGGTGAGCCATTGTCCGGGTAGGGCTCGCTCCATCAGCTCGTCGAAGTAGCGGTAGTGCGAGAACTGAACGTGACCACCGATGTCCCAGGTGAAGCCCTGCGGATCGACGAAGGAGGTGGCTAGCCCCCCCACGCGGTCTCCCATGTCGTAGATGTGAACATTGCGAAGACCCAACTCTTGCAGGCGCAAAGCAGCACCCAGCCCCGTCGGGCCCGCTCCGAGGATCACAACGCGCTGTTCAGTTCCCTTGCCGTGGTTCATCGCACTCCCTTGGTCGGCTCCCGTATCGGGAGCCATGTGCTTGGCGCTCGAATAGTCGGGGCAGGTGACAATATCTTGGGACGGTAGTGGAAGCACGAGGGGGAGGCCAGCACACAGGTCGAAAAAGAGCGGCCACGTGCGCTCGCTTTGTGGCGGTCGAGCGGCGGACACCTTTGGTCGGACTGGTTGCGTTTCGGTTAAGGGCGCGTTTCGATGATCGTTCCCCGGCCCGCTCGCACTCGGAAATGCGGCCTAGCGTGGGCGAGAGAACTTGCGACCGAGCATGCTACGCACCGAAGCCACCTGGTTCTTGTCGATGGCGCCAGTCAATAGCAGCGCGCCGCCGTAAACGAGGACCGCCAATGGCGCCGCGAGGAACGGCGTGAGCGATAGAAACTTCAAACCGCGCGCGGTCAGGGCCATCGCGACCCCCGAAAGTACGGCCAGACCGACCAAACGGGCGAAGCGGCGATCGAAGATGCCCTTCGGCGCCAGCGCGATCCCACAGCCGACGACCAGCAACTCACTCACGACGCCTGCTACGCACAGACCGAGCCCGCCGTTTCCATAGCGCCTCTGAAACACCGGAACCAGAATCGGATCGAGGACCAGACTGACCAAGACACACAGCGATTGGACGACGCTCCAAGCGCGCTGTTTGCCGGCAGCCAGAATGCACGTCCCGAGCGGCATACTGAAGTACACGAGGAACAAGAACAGAGCAGAGACGCGCAAGTTGTCTTCGGCGGGGCCGAACGACTCGCGACTGAAGATCGAGATGCCGATTTCGGGATACAGAGCGCAACCCAGCGCAACGGGGACGACCAGCAACGCGATGCTGTACAGTGAACCACGCACGGTGCGATTGAACATCTCCTGATCGCTAACGTGGAGCCGCGAAAGGGTCGGGTAGAGCGCGCTCAGCAGGGCCGAAGCGGGGAACAACAGCACCCCGAGCAAGCGCCGGGTAACGGCAAACCAGCCCATCACTTCGTCGGGTGCGAGCCGCGACAGGAATACGGCGTCGATGTTGGGCTGCAGTGCCATCGCCAAGTTGAAAAATACGAACGGCGTGCCTTCGCGCAGCAGCGACCTCAAAGTGGCGCGTTGGAACGACAGGGTCCGCACGCCCACGAGTCGCAACGCGGGCCAGAGCACCACCACGACCACGGCCGCCACGAAGACTTGCACGCCGAGCGCCGCACGCATTCTTCCGCCAAACACCAACACCGGCGCGATCAGCAACGCGCACAGAAATTGCTGACCGACCTGCGCATACGCGGGCAGGTCAGTGCGCTCGAATCCGCGGATGGTGTCTTTGAACGCGTTCGAGAACGAGGACAGCGTGGCGAGCGCGAAAGAAAGGGCGAGAGCCCACTGAAGCTCCGCGTTGTACCCGAATAGGTGGCAGCCGAGGGCCAACGCCGGATAAACGAGGCCCACCAGCATGACGCGCCAAGCGACGCTCGTGCCGAGGAAGGCCGACGCTTGCCCGTGGTCTCGAGCAATCGCAGCGGGCAGTACGCCCGCTTGACCCCACTCGACCACCAAGAAGCCGAAACTGCAGATCGTGCCGGCCAGGTAGATGTACCCGAACTCAGAGGCCCCTAGATAACGCGCGGTCAGGGCGTTGATCACGATCGAAAGCGGGATCATGATCACCTGGGCGCCGGTCAGAAACAATGTGTTACGAATGACCAAGCGGCCCACAGCGGCATTCGAATTGCTGCGCTCGACTGGGTGTTCGGGGACCTCCATGCGGAACCTGCACACTCCCACGGCGGACCCAGGCCGTCTACGCCGCTGACGGTGAGCGGACCTGGCCCGGTAGCCGGCATTTATGCGGGCTTTCGGCACGTTCCCAATCGTCAGCTCGCAAGGATCGGCTCTCGCGCGCCCGCTGTCCCGCTCGAGGTTCGATGCGTCGGTGCGATCGCCGAGCTACGCGCGCCGATGCGAGCGCGGTCGGCCACCAAGGCACCGGACAGCCCGTGCGGACGTGCTCTCGCGACCCCCATTCACGCTCGAGCACCCCGAGTGCGGATGGGCATGCCGCCAAAAAATTTGGCACAGAACTCTTCGGGCTCGCTCGAGTGCGCGCGCGACTCAACGACCGTGGTTCAGCGTGCACCGGCGGGGCGACGGCATTTAGCTCGTCAGAAAAAACGCAATGGGCATTTCTCGTGGGGCTCATCCCTTGTGCCGACACACGGAGACACACGAGCAGCGGTCCGCGTTCGTGGGACCAGGCGTCGTTCGTTTGCCGGAGAGCCGGTGACTTGCTATGACACGAGCGAAGTCAGTCGAAACTGTGTACAGTCGACGGGTCTGATGATGACGCAGCTAGGTGGAAAAGGCGCGACGAGCCCTGTCGGGGCGGATGCCACGGGGAGTCGGACCCGCGTGCTTCTGTATACCAACACCCGACTCATTGGCGGCATGGAGGAGCACATGGAGCTCATTGCCCGCCATTTGGATCGCCGTCGCTTCGAGGTGTTTGCGATTTGTCCATCGTTGGAATCGCTCGCCCCGTTCCACGAGAATTTGATCAAGTACAGCGATCACTTTGCGCCGATCACGTTCGACTACGAGCACCCGTTCAACTTCCCTGCGCTGGTTCGCCAAATTCGAGATTGGCGTGTGGAGGTGATGCACATGCACAACGGCTACTACCGTGGTCAGAACTTGTCCTTGCTAGCAGCGATGGTTGCGGGAGTGCGCAAGGTCTACGTCACCGAACACCTCGCTCCGGAACAGCCGGAGATGCGGCATCATGCGCTGATGCGGAATCTTTTCGTCCGCTTCGTCTCGGGTACGATTTGCGTGTCGGAGAAGAATTACCAAGCGAGAGAGAAGCTCCTCTACACGCCGCCCGAACGCACTTTCATCGTCGAAAATGGCGTGGACCTGGATGACTTCCAGCCCATTCCAGAGGCGACACTAGCGGAGCTGCGAGCACGCTATTCATTGCCGCCTGACGCCGAAATCGTCGGCACCATCGTTCGCTTCGAACCGCCCAAGGGGCTCGAATACCTGATCGATGCGATGGTCAAGATCAGGCAGGCGCGTCCCAAGGCTTACTTGCTCATGGTCGGGGACGGAACGATCCGGGCAGAGCTCGAGGCTCGTTGTGCGCGCCTGAATTTGACCGAATTCACTCGGTTTACTGGGTTCCAAACCGAGCCGCGCCCCTACCTAGGCTTGATGGACGTCTTCGTGCTTCCAGTGCCGGTAGGCTCGATGTCCATCGCGCTATTAGAAGCGATGGCCATGCGGCGCGCGGTCGTGATGACGTTCGGTGGCAAAGGTGAGGCAGTGGTCCACGACGAGAACGGCTTGTGCGCCGAGCCTCGAAGTGCGGATGCCATCTCCGAAGCGGTGATCCGATTGCTCTCTTCGACCGAGCTGCGAAACAAGCTGGGCGCAGCAGCTCGCAGTCACGTCGAGCGGCACTTCTCGGCCGAGACTACCGCCAGGAAGCTGGAAGATATCTATACAGGGGGTCTCGACTTGTCACTGGCGCGCAGTCGCGTGCGGGACCAGCCGGCTGCATAGCTACGGGTTCGGACTCGCTATACCCATTCTTCCCAGCGATCGAAGACGCCGCTCAGCAGCGCCCGAAAGATGCGGTCACCATCGAAGCGGGTGACGAACGTTCGAGCGACCGTTTGGGCCGGCCGGGTCTCTTCCGCCTGGGCATACACGACGGAATACCCAGCTTCGCGCGCCATCTGTGAGGCCGTGACAGACCAGTTTTTGGATTGGCCCAAAGGGATCGCGAAGGTCGCCGCGTCGATCCCCGAGCGTTCGCGAATGATACGCCGCGACTCACCGAGCTCGTCCTGAGTCTGCGCGGCGCCGATCACCCCAAAGTTGGGATGGCTGAGCGAATGACTGCCGACCTCGGCACCCGCGGCGGCAAGCTTCTCGATGTCTCGCCAATCGAGGAAGGTGTCCGGGGCCCAGGAACCTCTGCCGTCCGACCAATCCGCGACCACGAACACGGACCAAGGAATCGAATACGACGCAAGAATCGGCG
Source organism: Myxococcales bacterium (assembly GCA_040348785.1). Lineage (GTDB taxonomy): Bacteria > Myxococcota_A > Polyangia > Polyangiales > Polyangiaceae > PMG-095. Next base: position 55,590 of record JBEQTH010000023.1, read on the forward strand.
CGGCGTGCGTCAGGACGCTCTTCAGCCCGTCGTCGAAGGTGATCGCGAGATCCTTCGGCCCACCCCCGTCGCGAGCGATCTGAGCAGCGGGTACGAAGCGCCAACCTGCAGACAGCGCGAGCTCGATATGTCGCCGGAAGTCAGCCGGTGGCACGTCGTTGACGCCCCACGCTGACTGACCCACGGAGTGATAACAAAGGATGCGCCCGACGTCACGCGGTCGCCGCGGACCAATCGCTGAGAGCACATGCCGTTCACAGCACATTCGCGCGGCAGCCAAGTGGGTGCGGCGAAGGCCGGCGCGTCTGACGAGGCCTCTGATCATGTCGACGTGAATGGTACCACGCCTCAACGCGGCAATCGAAGCTACTGCTTCTGAAGCGGCGAAAGCCAGCCTCGTGCGGCGGCTCGCAATGAGCCTCTGAGGGCCGTCGATCCAACCACGTCTCGAACGGCCGTAACCGGAGCGAGCTCGAGGGCATGGCCGATGGCTGCGGCAGCGCCCCTGTGGTCGCCTCGGCGAGAGCGTTCCAACGCCGCATCGAAAAAATAGGAATAGTAAGGGGTCATCGCGTTGCCGTAGCTGCGAATCAACTCCCGGATCGACTCCCAACGTCGCCAATCCGTGAGGGCATGTCGGAAGAAGATGCGGCGTGTGTAGTTGACACGCTTCAAGTGAATCTGATCTGCACTTCCCGATGGTCGTTGCCTGAAGAGGACGCTCGGGACCGCAACGAACCCAATGCGATGCCTTTTGGCAATCCTCAAGTGCCAATCCCAGTCTGCATCACCGAGCAGTGACTCGTCGAACTCGCCCACGCTCTCGCGCACCGAGGCGCGGGCGACCGTCCCGCCAACCTGGGGAAAATAGTTCATGAATGTCAGAAAGAAGTCACCATTGGTATCCGGTACACTGGCGGGCCACGGCTTGCCGAGAGCGACCCGTTCGACGTCGGTAGAGACGATTTGCCCGACCACCGCGGCGAGCTCAGGTTGCGCTTCCAACAGTCGAAGGTGCGAACGCACGTGCTCGGCCGTCCACAGGTCGTCGTCGTCGAGATGCGCGATGTAGTCCCCAGTAGCGGCCCTCAGCCCCGCATTGCGCGCCGAGGCCGCCCCTTGACGGCTCACGGGAAAATAGCGCGCCCCGAAGCGATCGGTAATCTTTCGGGTCTCTGCGTTCGATCCGTTGTCCCCGACCAAGATTTCGAAGCTCAGGTCCGGTCCTTCGATCGCTCGAATACTGCCCAACGCCTCGGCAAGCAGAGGCGTCCCACCACGAGTAGGAACAATCACGGATACGCGTCGCGGGACCGCCATCTTTTTATACGATGACCGAACGGTCAGCTCTGCTCTCGGGAGGGACTACGGGGTTAAACACATGCGCGCCGCAGCGCCTGGCAGACACGGTCTTGATCCGCATCCGTCAGCTGCACGAATAGGGGCAAGATAATGCTCCTGTCCTGTGCTCGTTCCGACTCCGGCAAGTCGTACTTTGCCGTCCGTTGATAGGGTAGCTCGCGATGCGCACACATGATGCCGCGCCGGCTGGCGATGCCCGCATCGAGCAGGACTTGCATTACGCCGCGCTGCTCGCAATGAGCAGGCAGCTTTACGGAGAAACTCTGCCAGTTCGAGCGCGCGAAGCTTGGTTCGACGGGCAGGCCGAGACCGGGAACACCCGACAGCTGCTCTCGATAACGAGCAGCCAACCGCCGTCGCGCGGCAACGATCCCCGGCAGGCGCTTCAATTGCTCTCGCCCCACGGCCGCTTGAATGTCGGTCATCCGATAGTTATAGCCGAGCACCGAATGGTCTTCGAAGACGACGTCCCGCGCACCGTGACGGACTCGGTCACTCACGGACATCCCGTGTTGCCGGAGCAGCTTGAACTGCTGATCGAGGCTGGCATCGTTGGTCGTCAACATGCCACCGTCGCCCGTGGTGATTACCTTGCGGGGATGAAACGAGAAGCACGCGATCTCGCCGCGCGGACGACCAACGGGCTCGAGCTCGTTGCCCACGACGTACGCGCTACCGCTTGCACACGCTGCGTCCTCGATCACCGGCAGCCCGTGACGACGCCCAATCGCGACGATAGCGTCGATATCGCAAGGCATCCCCATTTGGTGAACGCATAGGATGGCGCGGGTCTTGGGCGTCAGCGCGGCTTCGATCAGCGCTGGGTCCATGTTGCTCGTGGCCGGTTCGATATCGATGAACACGGGCTCGGCGCCACAGTAGCGAATCGCATTCGCCGTTGCGATGTACGAATGGCTGACCGTGATCACTTCATCGGCCGGCTTCACTCCGACGGCGAGCAAAGCCAAGTGCAGCGCGGTCGTGCAGTTCGATACGGCACACGCGTATTTTGCGCCGACTAACTTTGCAAACTCACTCTCGAACGCGGCGACTTCTGGCCCCTGAGTGAGCCAACCAGACAAGATGGGGCGCGTCGCCGCCTCGGCTTCTTCGCGGCCGGTCACCGGCTTCGCTATCGGTATCATTTCAGCAGAAGGCGAGCTCACGAGGGTGACCCACTCTTGGTTTGCCGCCACCAACGAACCAGGCGGGCAAGGCCCTCTTCCAAGCCGATCGTCGCTTCGAAGCCGATGCGGTCCCGCGCGTTTTTGGTCGCTGCAAGGCGTCGTGACACAGGGTTCACCTTGCGCTCCGGGCCGTACTCGACCTTCAACTTCGAGTCCATCACCCGCAGCAGCGCCTCTGCCAAGTCATTCAAGCTCGTCTCCGCACCGCTCGCGACGTTGAAAACTTCGTCAGTCGCCTTGGATTGCATGGCGAGCAGGTTGGCGCGTGCAATGTCCTCCACGTAAACGAAGTCCATCGTCTGCTTGCCGTCGCCGAAGATGAGCGGTGGCTTGCCTTCGAGCACGCGATCCATCCAACGGATCAGAACCTCGGTGTACGCACCGTAGATGTCCATACGCGGGCCGTACACGTTGAAGTAGCGCAGTGCTACGTAGTCCAACCCGTACATGTCGTTGAAGCTGCGCAAAAGCCCCTCGTTGAAGGCCTTCGATGCGCCGTACAACGTCCGGTTGTTGTAGGGATGGTGGCGTTCGGTAGTCGGGAACTCTTCTGCTAGGCCAAGCACGGACGCCGAGGACGCTGCAACGACCCGTTTCACCTTCGCTTCGACACAAGCTTCGAGAACGTTGAATGTGCCATCCACCATCACTTCGAGCGCGAGACGAGGGTCTTCCGCGCACTGCGTAATGCGAATCGCCGCTTGGTGAAAAACCTGATCGATCCCTTGCATCACGTTTTTCAGCAGTGCGCGGTCGCGAATGTCGCCTTCGACCAAAGTTACTGGACCGAGCGCCGTTGCCGCAGCCAGGTTCTCACGTCGCCCGCGCACGAAATTGTCGAGCACGACGATTTCGGAGTAAACGCCTCGCTCGCGAAGCGGCATCAGCAGATCGACGATGTGCGAACCAATTAGGCCAGCGCCACCGGTTACGAGGACACGCATAGGGGAGGTCACGTTCTGTCTTTCTGCTCGAGCTCGGCGTCTACTTCTCGGGCCACTCGTGGAGGGCCGCAATCACTTCGTCTTGTTGAGCTACGGTCAGCTCGGGAAACATGGGCAGCGAGAGAGTCTCGCTTGCAGCCCGCTCGGAGTTCGGAAAATCCCCCGGCTGGTGACCGAGCTCCGCGAAGCATTTCTGGAGATGCACCGGAATCGGGTAGTGAATGCCGGTCGAGATGCCGCGTGAGTTGAGGTAAGCCATCAGTGCGTCGCGTTTCGGGTGGCGCACCGCGTAAACGTGCTGCACGTGACGAAGATAATCGGGCGGAATGGAGGGCCGGTAGGGGCTGTCGGCCAGCAACTTGCTGTACCGTGCAGCGTGAGTACGGCGCGACTCTGTCCAGCCCTCGATGTACTTCATCTTGACACCGAGCACGGCTCCCTGAACACCCTCGAGCCGGTAGTTGAAGCCCTTTAGCTCGTGATGGTAGCGCTTTTCGCAGCCCCAATCACGAAGCATCCTCACGGTCTTCGCGTAGTCCGGATTGTTCGTCGTGACGGCACCACCCTCTCCGTAGGCGCCTAGGTTCTTTCCCGGATAGAAGCTGAAGCACGCGAGATCCCCGATGCTGCCCACGCGGCGGCCTTTGTATTCGGCACCGTGAGCTTGCGCTGCATCCTCGATCACACACAGCTTTCGGCGCTTGGCGATCTCGAGGATCGGATCCATATCTGCGGGCCGACCGTGCAGGTGCACCGGCATGATCGCTTTCGTCCGAGGAGTGATCGCCGCCTCGATGCGCGCTGGATCGATGGTCAGCGACTCCGGGTCGATATCCACGAAAACTGGCTTGGCGTTCGCGTAGTCGATCGCCGAGACGGTCGCCACGAACGTGAAGGGTGTGGTGATGACCTCGTCGCCACGCCCGACGCCCGCAGCCAACAACGCGACATGTAGCGCACTCGTGCCGCTGTTTACTCCGAGTGCGTACTCGGTCTTGCAGTAGCTAGCGAATTCCTTTTCGAAGGCCGCGACCGCGCTTCCCAGCGCAAATTGCGTGCTTTCGAACACCGCGAGCACGGCCGCGTCTATCTCGGGCTTGATCGAGTGGTACTGAGCTTTCAGGTCGATGAAAGGAATCACTTTGCTTGCTCCTCAAGTCAGTTCGATCGGCTGGCCATGCTGGGCCATCGATTTGGAGGCAGCCTCCAAGATTTGGACGACGCGCAACCCGGCGCGCCCGTCAGTGGTTGGGCGCTTGCCGGTTTTGATGCAGTCCAGGAAATGACGCGCTTCGACTTGCAAAGCTTCGACGTTGGGCAGGTGCGGAGCCCACATGTCGCCGGCGCGATAGCCGACTTTCAACTGGTAGATACTCTCGGGGTTCGAATTGACGGTGATGCCCTTGTCGTAAATGCGGAGCTTTTCACTCAGCTGCATGTCGTCCCATTCGACCATTCGATTCGAGCCACCGATCATGGTGCGCCGAATTTTGACCGGTGCGAGCCAGTTCACGTGAAAATGGGCGATCAGGTTATTTTCGAAGAAACAGGTCAAATACGCGAGGCTCTCGGGCTGACCGGGCACGCTCGCCATGCCGGTAGCAGCGATCATCTTCGGGGCGCGTCCGAGGATGAAGTCCATGATCGACAGGTCGTGCACGGCCAGGTCCCAAAGCACGTTCACGTCGTGCTGGAACAAGCCGAGGTTCACGCGCACGGAATCGTAATAATAGAGTTGCCCGAGGTCTCCCTTGTCGAGCAAGTCTTTGATCCGTTGCACCACGCTCGTGTAGACGAACGTGTGGTCCACCATCAAAGTCAAGCCGCGCTTGTCGGCCTCCGCGATTAGCCGTTCGGCTTGCTCCGAGGTTGGAGTGATCGGCTTCTCCACGAACACGTGCTTCCCGGCCTGCAATGCCTGCATCGCGAGCTCGAAGTGCGTCGACACTGGCGTTGCGATTGCGACCGCATCGATTCTCGGATTGGCGAGCATCTCCTGAGAATGTTCGTAGGCCACGATGGCGGGGTATTGCCCTTCGACCTGGCGACGACGAGCTTGCGATGGGTCGCAGACGGCGACCACCGTTGCTCCCTCCGCTTGCCCGAAGTTCCGAACCAAATTGGGTCCCCAATATCCGAAGCCGATGACGCCTACGCCGACCATGCTGCTTTTCCCCTTTTGCTACCGCTGGTTTTGTTCTGCATCACTGAGCCCGCTCGCCTCGAGCTGGGTGGCACAGCGCTTTCCCGATGCGCTCACCCAGCCCACGACCCGCGCGGGGTTTCCGAGCACCAGGGCGTGGTCGGGAACGTCTTTGGTTACTACCGCGCCCGACCCGACCATGGCCCAGCGCCCGATCACGACACCGGTAACGACTACTGCGCAGGCGCCGATGGCCGCGCCATACCGAACGACCGTAGTGCCTACGGTCCAGTCGTCTGCACTCTTAAGGGAGCCATCCGGATTGATGCCACGCGGTACCTTGTCATTGGTAAACACGACGTGCGGCCCGACGAACACCCCGTCTTCCAGGGTGAGCCCGCTGTAAAGCGACGCGTTGTTCTGAATCTTCACGCGGTCGCCGATGACGACCCCGTACTCCACGTAGGCACCCTGGCCGATGATGCAGTCCCGGCCGATTCGCGCTTTCTCTCGGATCTGAACGTTGCGCCAGATCATGGTCCCGTCACCAATTTGTGCCTCGGGGGAGACCTCGGCTTGCGCGTGAATCTTGATCATCGGGTCCTCAACCGGCCGCCCCAGGTCTGCGACAACCGCAGCCTTGTTTGATACGCCACCCCAAGCTCGGTTGCAAGAGCTCCGGCTTGCCGAAGCATTCCGCAATGGACCTATACCTACGATGCGCCGTGATTCGCTCCCGCCGCGGGGCGCGACCTTCGACGAGTATGCGTCGAGTATGCGTGTATGCGTGTATGCGTGCGTGAGTGGAGCGTCGTCGACGCTCCGGCGAGTGGAGCCGTCTTCGACGCACCGGGAGATGCGCTTCGCGCAGCACGTTCTCGCGTCGGCCGCGCTTCGGTTCGGCCTTTTTGCGCTTCCTCGGTGGCCTGGGCCCGAAGGGTTCGGATTGGCCCGACTGGTAGCGTTCTTGACGGCGCGCGCGTTGGAACGCCTCGAATCGAGGCGGCATTCGGGCTCGTCCAAATCGTCCGCACCATGACAAGATCACTATGCTCGGAACGCGCCGTGAAGCCGCTCGCCCAAAGTCAGTGCTGCTCGGCCGCCCGGGTCAGCCCCTCGGTCTCACACAGGACCCCAGATCTGCTTGGTTTCGCGGGCGAGCTCCTCGACGCTCTCGGCGCGGGCTGGAGGACGGGCAGCGATCAGCCGGAATTTCGACGGAACTCTTGTCGACGCTCGTCGACTGGCATCGTCGCCGATACGATCATTTGGCCGAGCCCTCTCAACCGTGTGGGCGGTAAACGAATGTTTCGACGACCTCACCGGCCCTCTCGGCGACGTGCTGGCGCGCGAAGTCGAGCTTGCGGAGCTCGAAGTGAACCGCGACCAAGCGCTCGTTGGCCGACTTGTGGGTGTTGTAGACGGCCGCGAAGACGTCGAGCGTCCGCTCGAGGTCATGACGCACGGCCGGCTTGAAAGCGTACGGAATGATGTCGAAGTCTCGACTGAAGGCAAAGGCTCCAAAAGCGTCTTCGAGCCGAGTAGGCACCGTTCGCTTCGACGCGTCTTCGCCGTACAGCAGAACGTATTCTACGACGGTAGACTTGGTTCGATCGGAGTACATGGGCCAAGTCGAAACCGGATACTGCTCGACCCCCAGCACGATGACGGCGACGTAGAGGATCGGGACGAGCCCGAACGCCGTGCTCGCCGGCGAGGTTGGTCTGGTTCGTTCGAGAGGAGCTGGCGATCCTCCCGAGCCGAGAACGCTCGGCAAACGGAGCGCGAGCCAGCGGTAGCAAGGTAGAGCGACCCGGCGATAATCGAAAAATATCGTCTGAATCAGGATTAAGTCGAGAAACAGAATCTCTTGCGCAAATAAGATGCCGATGTGGAGCCCCATTACGCCCAGCGGAAAAATGCGGCGCGCCAGTTTGCTGAACGGCACTAAGCCCATGCCAAGCTCGATGACGAGCGTGCCAATCCCGATGAGAGAGAATACGGCCACTGGCACTCGGCCGAGCAGCGGGACGAACGGGAAGTCGAACGAGCCTACCTGTAGGGCGTCGCCGAGAAGCTTGGCTTTCAGATTTACGCCATCCCACCAGCCGATGCCGCCGTGCCGTAGCTTGCTGGTGCCTGCAGCGAAATAACTGAGCCCGAGCACGCACCAGCACGCGAACCGCGGGAAGCCATAGCGGAGCGAGGGCTCCTCGGCGGGCACGACGGGACGGCCTGCTCGGCGTAAGCGCCAAACATCCACCGACCAGGCGTCTGCGCACGGCGCGATGGTCAGCACGGCGAGCACGTAAAGGGGCAGGAGCCCCGTGTGGAAGAAGTGCGTGTACATCCGCACCACTCCGCCGATGAACAGTGCGCCCAGCAGCGCGACCGGCAAAGTGAGCTTGACCCGCACCCCCAACACGCCAGCCACGAGCGCCAGCACCGTCAGTGCCTTGATGAGGTGGAGCGAGGCCGCGCTGTGGAGTGCGCTGCCGATACCCGGCAACTGCCGAAGAATACCCATTGCGCCGAGTCCGAATGGCATGCTCGAAAAGCCAGGCAGATGAGCGGTACTCGCTGGATCCTCGAGCAACACCGAGATGAGAGTCACGGTGCAGGCTCCGATGCGAATGCCCGCCAGCGACGCGGCAGACGCGGGAATGACGATTCGTCGTGCCAGCGGGCTTCCTTTTCGGGTGTCACGCACCAGGAGGACGCCAGCGACGAGCGCGAACGCGCCGCTCAGCGTGAAAAGCGCGACACGCCGGAAATGAGGATCAATGGGCATCGTGGTCCCTCACGCGAGGGGCGCGCCTTTCGAGGCCCATGCCTCGTCCAGGCGCAGTGCCTAGCGACGAATGGCCGCACGTCACCATTGGCCATGAAGAGAAACCGAGCACCGAGACAAACCTCGAGCTCACCGAGATGCACCATTCCCGTTCCACCCTTTAGGCGTATAGCAGGGTTTTCGCCGCCCGAGGACGGCTTCCCGGGGCGGGCTGCCGGAGGGGCTTCGAAACGGGCGGCACGCGGAATGACGGGGCGCGCGGAGCCGCTGATGCGGATTGAGAACTCGGATCCAACGGTTTGTCGCTCGGCGCGGCAGGCAGAACGGCTTCGAGCTTCACAACTCGTGCTACGTGAAGATGATCATAGTCCGAAACAAGTCGCCCCAAGTGATGACGCCCCTGCAAGTAATCAAGGTCCTACCGGCTTCGACCACGACGGCGGGTGCCACGCTTCGCCAGCGGTATCCGCTATGACGTTCGGCTCTGGGCAAAGGCTGCGCTCCTGGCGCTGGGCGGTGTGGCTCGTTTTCGCGCTCGCGGCCGCCGTTTTCTGGTGCGCGTACGGACACGCACCCATCGAGGACTGGCGACAGACCGACACGCAGGCCATCGCTCGTCACATGGCCGAGCCGGGCTCGAGCATCCTCTACCCAAGGATCGATTGGGGTGGGGCCGGCAAAGGCTATGTCGAAGCCGAATTTCAGCTCTATACCTGGCTCGTCAGCCTTCTTTTGCGCGCCTTCGGGGATGTCGAATGGCCCGGCAGACTCGTGTCGCTGCTGGCAACGTTAGGGACGTTGGGCGTGGTATTTGTTGGCCTAGCGCGGCGCTACGGGGAGCTCCCCGCGCTGTTCGGTACGGTGGTGCTCCTCGCGTCGCGCGGCGTCATCTACACCGCGACGAGCGTGCAACCGGAAGCGCTTTGCTTGTTGCTCTTCGCAAGCGCGTGGTTTGCGTGGCTCGAGTTCGAAGAGCTCGGTTCGCGGCGTGCCTTGATTGCATACGGTCTGCTGGGCGGTTTGGCGATGTTGGTGAAGCCGACAGCTTGCCAGCTCGGTGTGGCAAGCTTCCTTCTCTTGGTGCTGAGATCTCGGCCGCGCTTGCGAGACAAGGCTGCGTGGCTCGTCTGGTGGCTGATGCTGGCGGCACTGGGGTTGCACCTCTGGCACGCGCGGAGCATCTACCTCGAGTTCGGCAACACCTTCGGCGTGCTCTCGGGTGGAGATTCTAAGTTACCACGGCTCGAACACCTGCTGAGGCCGCGCCTGTACCTGGAGGCCGCCAAGCGACTCGTGCTTTGGGGGACCGGCACCGTTGGAGCGTTGGCTCTCGCAATTGCGTTGCTACGGAAACGCGAGCGACCGTTGCTTCTGGCCTTGCTTGCGAGCAACGTCCTCTGGACACTCCTGGCGCTCCGCTACACGACCGACCAAGCGGGCAACCACTACCATCTACTCGCCTCGGTCACCTCGGCCCATGCCGCGGCGATCGTTGCTCAGCTGGCCACGGAATCGAACCACCGCAAGCCGTGGCTTGCCGCCTTCGGATCGCTTTGCTTGTGCGGCTTGACGCTGACCATTCGCTTTTTCGACCTCACCCACGTGGACCCTTGGAACGCTCCGGCCCTCGAGGCTGGCAATGCCCTGCGCTCCGTCTCGCACCCGGGCGATCTCGTGATCGTTCGCTCCGTCCAGAGCGACTACGACCCAGTGTGGCACACGGCCAACAACTTCCAAGATCCGCGCGTTTTCTACTACACGCGTACGCACGGTTGGCCGCTCAGCGCAGACGACTTCGACCCGCGAAGCGTGGCGATCCCCGCAGCAAAGGGCGCTCGCTTCTACGTCGAGACGATTCCGAGATTTCCGGCTGCGCGCCTCGACTCGTGGCTCGCGGCGAACGCGACCGAAGTTCGAAGAACGGCGCACGGTTGCCGGGTATTCGCACTCGCGAAAACCGGAACCGCGAAAACGGAAGCCGAGCAAGCCGAGCAAGCCGAGCAAGCCGAGCAAGACAGATGACGGGCATGGCCGAGCAAGACAGATGACGGGCATAGCCGAGCACCGGCCCGAAACCGAATGGGGCAATGGTCGGCCCGCTGCGGTCTCTCCAAACGAGAACGATATCCGAGTTGTACCGGCGAAGCCGAGCTGATAAACGAGCTGTGAACACGAAAAAGCCAGAAGCATGAACGCCCTCGTCAAAGGTCAACGCACGTACACGGCCAATGAGCTGGTGACGGCGCCCGCAGCGCAGCCTGATCGATGACGACTTGCGCGAATCCACGGCCTAGCTTCGGGCAAGAGCGGCGCGGATGAGCACTCGGCCCATCGCGTACGTCATGGAGCAGACGCTCGGTAGCATCACCCACTACCAGAATTTGCGGCGCGAGGAGTCCGTCTCCGAAGGCGGCAGTCCGCTGTGGATCCCAATCGAATATCAGGCGAGTCGTTTGCCCTGGACGCTGACCGCCAGTTGGCTCGCGCGCCGTGCGCTCGCTCCGGTGCTGAAGGACGTCGACGGCGTATTCATGCACACGACCACGATTGCCCCTCTATCCGTGGACTACTTCAAGAAAAAGCCGACGGTGCTCTCCAGCGACGGTACACCGCTCAACAAACGCGGCGTGCGCGGCGCGTACGGGCTAAAGGAAGAAGGGCGCCTACTCGAGCAAGCCAAGCGCTCGCTCTATCGCAAGGTGTTCGGTGCTGCGGCGGGTCTCGTCGCTTGGTCCAGCTGGACCAAGCGCTCGTTCGTGGAGGACTACGGCTGCAGAGAGGAAGACGTCGCCGTCATCCCCCCGGGGATCGACCTGAATGCATTCTCCGTCGGCGATAGGAGTCATGAGCTGCCTCGAATTCTCTTCGTTGGCGGTGACTTCGAGCGAAAAGGTGGGGATTTTCTGGTCGATGTGTTTCGTCGCCGCCTGCGGGGCCGAGCGGAGCTCATCCTAGTTACGCGGGGCCAAGTGAGCGACGAGCCAGGCATATCGGTGCATCGCAACGTTCAAGCCAATTCCAGGGAGGTTCACGAGTTGTACGGCACATCGGACCTGTTCGTGCTGCCGACCCGCGCGGACTGCTACCCGCTAGCGTGCATGGAGGCCTTGGCGGCTGGTCTCCCAATCGTTGCGACTCGAGTTGGCGGCATCCCCGACATGGTCAACGAGGGAGTGACTGGACACCTTTTCGATGTCGACGACGGCGCGGCCCTCGGCGACTTGCTCGAGTCGTTGGTGTCCGACGCTGCACGCCGACGGCGTATGACAGAGAGCTGCCGTGAAGAAGCCTTGCGTCGCTTCGACGCAAGGGACAACGCGCGGCGCCTGTTCGAATTCGTTCGGTCCCGCTGCTAACGACCCGAGGGGGCCCGTATTTTTCGCTCGGAGATTTCACCGAGAGCCCGGCAAGCTCATGACTGACCGTTTCTCGAGTTTGATCGCACTCCTGCGAAAGTTGCCTCGCATCGCGGTCGAAGAGGTCGAGCCCCTACTTTCGGGCAGGTCGCTGGCTGGAATTGCTGCTGCCTTGCCGCAACAGACCTTCAACCGGACACGCACTGCGCTGCTTCGCCGCGCCGGCATCCGAATCGGTGCCCACTCGCTGATTCAGGGGCCGCTACGCGTCACGGGTCGCGGCAACCCCTGTCATTATTTGTGCATCGGCGTCGGGACGATCATCAGCGGGGAGCTCCACGTGGATTTGGATGCGCCGGTGAAGATCGGCGATGGCGTGCGCATCGGCCATGAGGTGTCGCTATTGACGATTAACCATGCCATCGGCGGGCCAGAGCTGCGCTCCGGAAAGAGCGAGTCTTGGTCCATAGAGATCGGTGACGGCGCTTGGATTGCCTCTCGGGTCACCGTCCTGCCCGGGGTACGCATCGGAGCAGGGGCAGTGGTGGCCGCCGGCTCGGTGGTGGTGCGCGACGTACCACCAGACACCCTCGTGGCTGGTGTTCCTGCACGCGCGATCCGCTCGCTGAGCTTGGACGGGAAGGAAACCGGCTCGCAGCCGAAACAGTAGCTTACGCCGGCAGCGCGCGAGGGGGTGGCGACTAGTCTGGACGGCAATGCGGCGCGTGGGTAGCATCGCCGCGAGTATGGATGAAGCCGCCCGCCCGCAGCCCAACTGATCCCCGTTCACCTCGTCCACCGGCAGCGTGGGGTCCTCGCATCATGGAGCAGGTGTTCGGGCGCCTGCCGACGTTCGTGGCCGCTCGCGCGATTACTTTCGGGTTGCGGGAGACCGGCGTCAGCATCGGCAGAGCCACTGTTTTTTGGGGAATGCCGACGCTCGTCGGCTCGAGAGGCGCGAGCTCTCGCCTCAGCGTAGGCACCTATTGTGGCTTCAACGTCCGTTGCTACTTCGAGCTCGACGCCCCAATCAAGATCGGTGACCACGTGGCCGTCGGGCAGGACGTGATGTTCCTGACACGCACATACGACACCTCGGATCGTGCTCAACGTGCGGGAAACGTCGGTGCCGCGCCGATCGAGATCGGAAACGGCGCATGGATCGGAGCGCGATGCACAATCCTACCCGGCGTAAAGATTGGCGCGGGATCGGTAGTTGGAGCGTCGGTGGTGGTGGATCGAGACGTTCCGGAGGACGTACTGCTCATGGGAACCCGCCGAGTTTCGTTGGCGAAATGGCGCGCAAGCAAGTGAGCACGAAGCTGGGCCGACCGATTGTCGAGCAGTTTTCTGGACGCGCGCGCCATTCGCTGCTCGGCGGCCAGGTATCTGAATACCGAATCTATTTTTTTTCGGACGCGGCGCTCGTCGGACCGCGCTTCCAGAAGGTGCGCTATGGATAGAGCAGAACCGAAGTACTATGGCCTCGAAAAATTCAAGGTGTTGTTGAGTGAGGATACCAGCGGTATCCATCCTCGGCTGCTCGCATTGAACCTCGCGACCAGGTTCCTGCCGCACCACTACGCGCCGCGGTTCAGGGCGCAGCTCTTCTCCCTCGCTGGCTTTCAGATTGGTCAAGGCACGCTCATCGATGCGACACCGAAGATCAACGGCGGGGCTAATCTCTTTGCGAACCTCGTAGTCGGCCGTGACTGCAGCATCGATGTGGAATGCGTGTTCGATCTCGGGGAGCGCATCACCATCGGAGACCGCGTGACCATCGGCCCGGGCGCCATGATCCTCACGAGCACGCACGAGCTGGACTTCAAAGAGCATCGCGCGGGGCAAGTGCAGCTCAGTCCAGTAACCATTGGCGACGGTGCGTGGCTTGGCCCTCGGGTCGTGATCCTACCCGGCGTCAAGGTCGGGGCAGGATCGATCATCAATGCGGGCTCCGTCGTCACGAAAGAAGTCGTGCCGAATACGCGCGTGGGCGGAGTTCCCGCAACCCAGCTCGAGGTCCTAGAAACGTAGGCGCCGAGCGTTGCAAGGGAAGGCCGAGCGCCTTCAACGCTGCGACTTCGAGCTAAGGGCCCGCGAACGGCTAAGTCGGTCGATGATCGCGGTCGAGGCGCCCGGCTGGCGAGGCGCGACGAGGGCGCATACTGCTGGTATGTAACCGAGGAGCAACGAAGCCGGCAGGGATGCGTCGGCCGCGAGAGCGAGCGACTTAGCCATTCGCGGGCCCTAGCTCAGCCTCAACAGCTCCAAAGCATGGTCGGCCAGTGCCAAGGAGGCGGTCAGGCCCGGGGATTCGATGCCGTACAGGTTCAAGAGATTCGGTACGCCGTGCACGGAGGCCCCTTGAACGATGAAATCCTGAGCGGGTGAGCCTTCTGGCCCGAGCTTTGCGCGAATACCCGTGTAACCCGGGCTGAGACTGCCCGCCTCGAGCCCGGGGAAGTATTCACGGATCGCTCGATAGAAAGCGGTGTCGCGGGATTCGTCGAAAGAGTAGTCGACCGCATCCAGCCAGCTCACGTCCGGCCCGAAGCGGGCTTGCTTGCTGAGGTCGAGCGTCAAATGGACACCGAGCCCGCCCGGCGCTGGAACGGGATAGACCAGGCGCTTGAATGGACTCGGACCGTTCAACATGAAGTAGTGCCCCTTCGCGAAATACTGCCCCGGGATTGTCTCGGGCGGGATACCCGTGATGGATCGCGCGACCTCCTGAGCACGGAGCCCCGCCGAGTTGACGACGGTCTGGCAGCGCGCGAGGACTGGATCACTACCGCCGATCGCGAGCTCGATGCAGCTCGATAGAACGCGCCCGCGCAACACCGGAGTCGACAGCACGACGTCCGCACCTGCTTCCTCGGCGTCGCGCCGCAGTGCATTCATGTACCCGTGGCTGTCGATGATACCAGTAGACGGCGACAACAAACCGCGCACGGCGCGAATCGAAGGCTCGAGCGCCGCAATCTCGGACCGGTCGATCCACACCAGGTCATCGACGCCATTGCCGGCGGCGTGGGCCTTGATCTGCTCGAGCGCTGGGATCTCTGCCTCACGCGTCGCAACGATGATCTTGCCGAGCCGCTCGTAGAGCACGGCTTGTTTTTCACAGTAAGCGTAAAGCGCCTTGCGACCAGCGACGCACGCGCGCGCCTTGAGGGAACCTTGCGGGTAGTAGATCCCGGCGTGAATGACCTCGGAGTTGCGCGAGCTCGAGTGCGAGCCGAGCCGAGCCTCTGCCTCCAAGATCGTGACTTGACGCCCACCGAGCGCAAGCGCGCGCGCTACGGCCAAACCGACTACGCCACCGCCAATGACCACAGCATCGAGCTCGATAGAGGACATCGTCGAATTCTCCTGCGCCGCGCGAACCGGTGTGGGCCTCAGCGCCCGCCACTGATGGGCAAGGCGGCGGCGAAGTTCAAGCCAATGAACGCGGCATAGCTCAGGGG
Organism: Myxococcales bacterium; assembly: GCA_040348785.1. Lineage (GTDB taxonomy): Bacteria > Myxococcota_A > Polyangia > Polyangiales > Polyangiaceae > PMG-095. Next base: position 70,840 of record JBEQTH010000023.1, read on the forward strand.
CACCGTCGTGTTGCCTTCGAAGCGTTGCCAGGCCGCGCGAACGCCGGTATCTGCGGAAACGTTGGCGCCCAGCCGGTAGCTCATCGTGAACGAGGACGTGGCGGAGCTCAATGCACCCACGGAGTTCTCCTGCCGCAAGGACAGCGCCGTATTCGCGTTCAGCGCTGCCGCAAAACGATCCTTACCCCAGCCAAGGAATGCAAAGAAGCCAAGCTGTGGGTCCACGGTGGCGCGAACGGTGTCGAGAACTGGCGACGACGAAACGCCAGTTCCGTACGAGAGGGCGCCTTTGTCCAAAGGGGCCGAACGGGTGATTGAGAGGTTGAACGTCGGGAAGATGGAGTAGAAGATGAGCCCGTCGGTTTGCGAGTTGCGCGTGACGCTGATGCCAGCCGAAAAGCGGGTGCTCGTTCGCCGATCGATGATGTGTCCCCAACCTTCGTTTGCCAAGGCGAGCCAAGCGTTGTTCCCGGTCGAGGAGCCGGCGTATTGGACGGAAAGCGTCGTCGTTGCGACATCGTGACGCGTGAATTGATAGTTCCCCGCGAGCAACAAGCGAGGGCCCTTCACGATCGGATAGTCAGTCGATGCATTCGCGCCGATACTCCCAGTCACGACGTAGCCGACGTCCGCGGACACGCCGAAGACGGAAGAGACCGCCTGGTTGACAATCAAATCCGAGGTAGACGTTGCATAGGCGATGACACGAGACGACGCGCGAACCTGATTCGTGCCTGTGGTCGTAGTGGTGCCAGTGCCAGTGCCAGTGCCGCCGGTGCCAGTGCCGCCGGTGCCAGTGCCGCCGATGCCAGTGCCGCCGGTGCCAGTGCCGCCGGTGCCGGTGCCGTTGGTCGGCTTGTCCGTGCCAACAACCGGCGCGCCACCGAGCGCCTGTGTCTGAAAATTCACCTCACCGATGCTGAGCGTTTCGATCGCCGTAACGGTCGTCTTTCGCCAACGATATGTCGATGAAACCAGAGCGTTGTGAAACACCAACGTCTGCGCATGCGAGTTCAACGGGGTGAACGTGAACGAGGGGTAATACGCGAAGTTCAAGCTGGTGTGCTTCCAGCCGAAGCTCAGCGCCGCTCGGGGCGACACGGCTGCTTCGAAGTACTTGTCGTTCTGTGCGATGTACCGCAGCTCCGTTCGCTCGCCCACGCCCAGTGTGACAATCTGCGCAAGAATCGGCCCGAGCAAGGGGGACATCGGTTTCGGGGCCGACGCTAGCACAACAGCGGCCCGAGAATGCCCGGGAAGGCCGTGCCTTCAGGGCGAGAATCAGCGAGAGCGCGTTGCGTGCCCGGCTCTCACCGCTTCCGCGACGGTAGACACGAACAGATCGAGACCCGCCCGCTCCTCGATGAACGCCCGCGCGGCTCGACCCATCTGCGCAGCTTGGTCGGGATTTGCCAGCAAGCGTTGGATGGTGGAACGGAGTGCGACCGGGTCGCTCGGGGGTACGTAAGCACCGGTGACGCCATCCACGATCGTATCGGTCTGGCCGTGCGTACGAGTCGCAATCACGCATTTACCCATCGCCATCATTTCGAGAATGGTAGCGATGCCGGTCTGATAGTGGTTTTGCAAAATCGGCACGACCGCGAGTGCTGAGCGCGCGTACAATTCTCGCAGCTCATAACGGTTCAGGCGACCCCAAGTAACGTTCTCCGGCAAGGCGCGGCGTGGGCTCAGGGGTCGCTCAATCCACGGGCTGCCCGCGGCTATTTGTACGCGCACTGGGAGATCCCTGACGGCCTCGACCAGGCAATCGTAGTCGCGCAACAGCTGACCCGCGGCGCAAATCGAGTTCGGTTCGGTCGCTCGACCGTCCGGAAAAAAGAACTCCTGGTCGGCGTAGTAGTGAATGCGTTGCACCCGTTCGGGCGGCATGCCCAGGACGTCAATCGCTAGCCGCTCTTCGGTCGTCGAATACACGAGCATTCGATCGATGTGCGTGCCAGCTCTACCTAGCCGAAAAAATACCTGCTTCTTCGCGGGGAAAAGCGTGTGAGCAATCATCGTGTGCGAGCAGCTCGCACGCGTGCCCTTGAGCAGTTGCGCGAGCGGCAAGCCGATGTCCTCGCCCGTCGTAAAAAATGCATCGCAGGCCTCACGCTCGCGAAAGCCGAGCGCCGCCACTGCCGCGGATTTCCCCGCCGTGCGCGCCAAGAGCTTGATCAGCGGATCAGCGGATCGCTCGACGTCTTGGAAATCGATGACTTTCGCAGCCAGCGTTTGCGCCAGTTGGAAAACGTCTAGTCGGGGCTCACGGTTCTGCGCGATATCGGCGCGCAGAGCGTCGTCGAAACGACCAGCAGCCAGGATGATGCAGCGCATGTTTGCGCATGTGTTCTATGCGGACCCGGGAAAAGTCGCAAGTGGCCCGAAGGACTCACGTTACTGCGACGCGAAGTCGAACTCGAACTTCATGATCGCGTCGGTCGGAAGTGGAATGGGCGAGGGAAAGGAACACGAGAAGTGCCACACGTAAAATGCCTTCTCTTGTGGCGAGTAGGCCAGGCCCGATACGTCGTCGTACGGCAATGGTGGTGTCACTTCGGTCCAAGTCGCACCCTGATCAGCCGAAACGATCACGGCCCTGCCGAGCGCCGCGATGCGCCCGTCCGGTAACTCGATCGGCGCGAGACCACGCAGGACACCGGAGCCAACGACGTCAGTCCAGGTCTCGCCCTGATCGGTGCTGCGCGTCAAGCCTGCGCCATTGGGGCTCGCCCAATAGATCGAGCCGTCCGAAGCGAGGAGCGGAGCGGATGCGCCACCCGACTTGGTGAGCTCCGTCCAGGTCTTGCCAGCGTCCGTCGTTCCATAGATGCCCGTCACGCCCCCGCCGTAACCGCCGCAGCCGACGAGGAATGTTTTCGCATCAATCACGTGCGGATTGGTACAGTTCGTATCGGGGGGAAGGAGGCTGCCAATTGGAGCCCAGGTCAGGCCACCATCGGTCGAGAGATTGACGGTCTGAGCAGCCTCGTGACCTCCGGCGACGAGCGTCTGTCGATCGGGATCGCTCAAATCTACGCTGACCAGGTCGCTGTGCATCACCGAACCGAGCTGTTTGAACGTCTTTCCGTCGTCCTTCGTCTCGTACACTCCACCGCCGTTGTACAGCCCCGATTCCCAGAAGCGCGCCGCGTCCTCGGGATCGTAAACGATGGTCGAGGTCCGGTTGGTAATTTCGTCGGAGCCTTTGCCTTGCCCCAAACGTTTCCAACTGTCGCCACCATCCGTGCTCGCCCAGAGACCGGCCTGTGCAATACCAGCGATGAGTAGATCTTCGTCCGGCTTCGCCGAAACGAACGACATGTTTCCACACTCGGATTGGACGCTCGCCAAATTATTGGTGGTGTTGGTCCAGGACCCGCTCACGGGGCTGCCGCCGCTGCCCACCACGGATCCGCCGCCAGAACCGCCACCGGCCGACGTACCGCCACCGGGGTTGTTGTTGCCCTGTGCAGCGCCACCATTGGGACACGCGGTGTAGAACGTGCAGCCCAAGGCGGAGGATACCAGCAGCGCCGCCAATAAATGGCTGAAGACAGAGCGGATCACCTGGCCAGAGCTACCACGCGCCTCCCGCCTAGTCCACCGGGCCCGACGCCACCTAGCTCGCGCTCTGGCCTCACCGCCAAGCTGGAAATGGGAAACGAACATACGGTCGGCATGTGCTGCCGGAAGGGCGGCTCGTGGGGACGGCTCGTTGCCCTGCCGTATTCGCTGGCTTTCGTCAAAGGCATCCAATATCCGAATGGCAATGGAGTCAGCTGCTTTCACGCGCAGGGTGCCGAGGGTCTGCTTCGTAGCCGAGTCACAGGTCGGCATCGGCAGCGTCGCCAAGACACTGAAACCCCTCGCACTGAGTGCACAGAACCCAACCGTCGAATGGGTGGACGTCACGTATTCGCAAGAAGGCGGTTTGCTCGAGCGCCTGCCGCTGCCACCCCGAGTCGCGGGAACGGCGAGGGGCTTTTTGCAGACGCGCGCTGGGCTGGGCCGAGGCACGTTCGAAGCTCTGCTCTTTCTCACTCAGAATCCGGCCGTGCTCCAGCCGGCCGCGTTGCGGCGCACACCGGCGCTACTCTGGACCGACGTGACGCCGATTCAGCTCGACGTCCTGGCCGAGCACTACAATCATCCCCGTGAAGGCAACGCACTCGCCGAGAAATTGAAGCACGCGGCCGTTCGGCATGCATTTCGCGCGGCACGTTGGTGTGTGGGTTGGTCGGAATGGGTCAGGCGCTCCTTCATCGACGACTACGGTGTTTCCGAACAACGAACTGCGGTGATCCCCCCGGGTCTGGATCTGAAGTTGTGGCAGCCGCCAGTTCGAATCCCGAAGGCACCTGGCGCCCCCCTTCGGCTGCTATTCGTCGGGGGCGACTTTCGTCGCAAGGGCGGCACGCAATTGATCGACGTCTTTCGCGAGACGTTGCGCGGCAGCTGCGAGCTCGATCTAGTGACGCGCGAGCCAGTCGAGCCCGAGCCCGGCGTCCGGGTACACCACGGGCTCAACGCGGGCACCGAGGGCTTGCTCGAGCTTTATCGCAAAGCCGATCTGTTCGTGCTGCCGACGCTCGCTGACTGCCAGCCGATCGCGTTGCTCGAGGCGATGGCCATGAGCCTACCTGTGGTGTCGACGCGCCTTGCTGCCAACCCCGAGGTCGTCGCCGACGGCAGTTCGGGTTGGCTCGTTCCCCCCGGTGACGCTCGTGCTTTGTCGGAACGTCTCGGCGCGCTGGCACGGGACCCGGCGCCGCTCCGAGCCTACGGCGAGGCCGGCCTGTCGATCGTGCGTGAGCGCTTCGATGCAGCGAAGATCTTCGACCAATTGTTGCGCCTGTCTTTGGATACGGGGCGCGGCGAATCCACCGAAAATCGCTGAGGGTTAGCCATGGCCTCTAGCGCCGAAGTGGGAGGGGACGTCAAGGCCGCGCTCACGCTCGCCGCCGTGCTCGTGGTGCTCGCCACGTTGGTGGGTGAGACCAGCGTCGGGATCGCGGTAACGATCATCGTCTTCCTGTTGATCGTGTACTCGATGACGCGAGTGCCCGTTCGGCTGTCGATGATGGCGTTGATGTTCTTCGCCTTCGCACTTCCCAATGTCGCGGAGGGCCAACCCACACCGTGGGCCCCGCCGTTCGCGACCGTCGGCGCGATTTTGCTCGACCATCTGAACACCATCGATCGCTCGATCGGAGCGTTCTCGGCGCTCTCGTTCTCGGGCATGGATCTGCTGTTCGGGGTGTTGTTTCTGATTATTCTGCAACGCAAGTCATCCGGGTCGAAGCTGGACTCGGCAGGTCGAGTCCCGACACCGCGTCCGCTGATTCAACTGGCGCAGCTGAGCCTGGCGGGCACCGCGTTTGCCTGGTTGAGTGGCATGGTTCGCGGCGGCAACTTCGGTTACTCGCTGTGGGGGATCAACGCAGTCATCTATTTGCCGATCGTTTTCCTGCTCTTTTCGTATGCGCTCCGGGGTCCAAAGGATCACTGGAACCTCGCGCGCGTCTTGGTGGCCGCGGCATCGTACAAATGCTTGCTCGGCCTGTATGTCGTCAGCACCATCACGGTACCGATGGATCCGGAGACTGGAAGCACGCGACCGGCATACGCCACTGCGCACTCGGATTCGATGTTGTTCGCGGCGGCGTTCGTCGCGATCTTGGCGCCGCTGGTGGAGCGAGTGGGCGGTCGCGCGAGGCGCTACGCGATCTTGGTTCTGCCGATCCTGGCTGCGGGAACGTGGGCGAACAATCGGCGCTTGGCCTGGGTGCAGGTCGCGCTGGTGTTCGTGACCGTGTTTTTGGTGAGCCGAGAGAGTCCGGTCAAGAGGAAGATTCGGCGCACCTTACTGTTCATGTCGTTCCCTGCAGTCCTGTACTGCATCGCAGGGTGGAACTCGGCCTACGGCGCGTTGTTCAAACCAGTGCGCATGGTGCGTTCCGTAGTGGACGCGCAGACCGACGCCTCGAGCCTCTGGCGAGAGCTCGAGAACATGAACATCGTCGCGACGTTCAAATTGCATCCGTTGTTGGGCACCGGTTGGGGCCACCCTTACGAAGAGGTCGCCGCCCTACCGGCCGTGGATTACTCGCTGGAGCTGTACATGCCGCACAATAGCTTGCTCGGCTTGTGGGGCTACACCGGATACGTCGGCTTCGCGACGTTGAGCCTGCTCTGGGTGGCCGGCGTCTATTTCGCGATGCGGGCTTACTATGGCGCGAAGGAACCCCAAATGCGGGCCGCAGCTCTGGTGAGCTTCGGCGCGGTGCTGGCTTACTTGATGCAGTCTTGGGGCGACCTGGGCCTCGGCCAGTGGACGGGTATCTTCTTGATGGGCGCCGGGTTGTCGGTCGCCGGAAAGCTCGCGGTGAGCTCGGGACAGTGGACTACTACGGCAAAGGGGCGGCAACCGCCCAGAGCCACGTGAAAATTCTCGATCGAGCTCCGCAACGCAGCCGCGATGGATCGTCATGGCAAAGCTAATCTTGATGTCATTCATCATCGCGATGATCGCCATCCCGGCGCGCGCCGCGCGCAATCCCAATCCTCAGAAAGGATTGCGTGCGACCATCACGCAGATACTCATCTTCTACGTCTGGTATGCGTTCGCTCTGATCTTTTTGTGGAGCCGCTGCTGAACCGTTTCGCGAGCGCATCCGCGCTGCGCCTCGAGCTCCGATCCGGTAGTCGCGAGCGGCGCTTCATGCTATCCGCTCGAGCTTGAGCCCGCGTTCGCAATGAAAATCCTGTTCGTCACGCCATTCTTACCCAGCCCGCCACGCTTCGGCGGGCAGCGTCGACTCGACGGCTTGATGCGCGAGCTTGCTCGAAATCACGAAGTCAACGTGCTCGCGTTCAACCGCACGGACGAATGGGAGCACTCCTCGCTCACCGAGACGCGGCGGTATTGTGGCGAGGTCGTGTGCTTTCCGAACTTGGACCTGACCGACACGCGCGAGAAACGAACGCTGCAGCTGCGGTCCCTAGCCTCGTCTCACAGCTTCGAGCACTTGCTGGCGGTACGCCGACGCGAGTTCCAACGAGCACTGCGCGACATGCTTCAGGCGACGCAATACGACGTCGTGCAATTCGAGTTCATGCAAATGGCGGCCTTCCGCTTCGAGCGATCGGCCCGGGTGCGTCCGACTTTCGTTCTCGACGAGCACAACATCGAATACGACATCTTGAAGCGAACCGCGGGCGCCTCGGGCGCCATACCGCGGCTCGTTTACAACTCGTTGAACTGGCGAAAGTTGGCGCGAGAGGAACACACGGCGTGGCAACGCTTCGACGGAGTGGCTCTCACGTCAGCTCGAGACGAAGCGCTCTTGCGCAGCGAAAGTCCGCGAGTCCCGACGGCGGTCATTCCGAACGGCGTCGACCTAACGGCGTTCTCCCCTGCCACTGCTCCGACCGATCCGGACATGTTGCTCTTCTTCGGCGCCATCAATTATCAGCCCAATCACGACGGCGTCGTGTACTTCATCGACCATGTCTTACCGAAGATCCGACGTGCGAATCCGCGCGTGAAGTTCTGCATCTTGGGCCCAGGCGCCCGCCAAGAAGTGCACGATCGAAAGGGCAATGGGGTCGAGGTCCTGGGCATGGTCGACGACGTGGGGCCGTACATCGAGAAGGCAGCGGCGATCGTCGTCCCGCTGCGCGTCGGTGGTGGAACGCGGCTCAAAATCGTAGAAGCATTGGCCAAAGGCAAGGCCATCGTCTCCACACGTTTGGGCGCGGAAGGGTTGGATGTCGTGCACGAACGGCACTTGCTGCTGGCGGACGAACCAGATGACTTTGCCGATCAAGTGTCGCGAGTGCTGGCCGACGCGGAGCTTGCTCGCCGGCTGGGAAACAACGGTCGGGAGCTCGTTGAACGGCAGTACGGTTGGCAAAGTATCGTCCAACGGTTGCTGGACTTCTACGGGCAGTTGCGCGCTTCGCGGCCCTGAAACCCTCGGCGGAGCCATTGCGCTAGAGGTGCGAGTCGCGCGCTCAAGGTGCGCATCGTCACTTAATACGTGCGCCTCCAGGCCGTACGATCCGCCGCCGCGTCACGAGGAGCGGTGGCGGGTTTCCACTGTTTCGGATTGACGCCGTTTACGCGCGTCGTCGTTGCAGAATGTCGGGTCGTAGTGATTGCGTAGCTTCGTTTGACGGACGCCCAGACGGAGGTGATACTGGTGGCCAAATACTTCGAGGGCACGAAGATGACAATTCTGAAGGTTTCTACGGGAATCCAAGCGTTGGCCGTAGCCGCGCTCTGCGCCTGCGGTGGCGGTGGCAGCGGCGGCAGCGGAAAGGGCCCGGCCGATGCATCGGGTGGCAATACGCAAGGAGGCGGCGGAGCAAGTGCCGCTGCAGGAGATACGGCAGTCACGGCTGGGCGCACCGGCGGCGGAGCGGGCGCGGCAGGCGCTGCAAGCCCGGGTGCAGGAGCAGGCGGCGCTCCCGTCTCGAACGCTGGCGCAGGTCCCGGTGACACGAGTGTCGGCGGCCTCAATCCGACCAATTGCGCGAAACCAGGTGGCACGCCGTCCGGAACCGCGAGCGGCACGCCTGGAGTTTGGGAAAACGTGAGCCCCGCAGGGTTGACGTTCGATCCAGACGCGTTCGGCGGCAACAACTATGGTGTGCAAGACGTGCTGGTCGACCCGGCTCGGCCGAGTGACTTGTACACATTCGTTTGTTACCAGGGCGTGTGGAAGTCGACCGACTACGGGAAGACTTGGAACAAGGTGGATACCGGCAAGGGGCACGACGTCATCGACGGCGGCAAGCCCTGGGGCGCGGGTATCGATTCCAATCGTTGCCGCGACCCGAATGTCCCGCCACGGCTATACACGCTCAACGGCGCCGGAAGCATGAACGGCTTCTGGATGTCCGAGGACGGCGGCGTGAACTGGTCCCACACGACGCTGCCGGACCAACCCGGCACTCAATACTCTCAGGACGCTTACAGCATCGCGGTCGATCCCTATGACGGCAAACACCTGGTCATGGGCTTTCACGAAGAAGCCGGGCTCGTCGAGTCGAACGACTCGGGTGCCTCGTGGATCGTGCACAAGCCCGGGGACGGCGGCATCTCGATCTACAATTTCTTCGTCGATACCGGCGACCCAGCCACCACGAGGGCAACGTGGTTGTCCATCGGTCAGAGCGGCGCCATGTTCCGCACGACCGATAGCGGCACGAGCTGGAAGCAAGTGGAGACGCTGCAGCACGCTCACGGCTGCTCGCAATTCTTCCAAGCCGGTGGGGGCGTCATCTTCGCACCGGGCCAAGGCGGAACCGATGGCGACGGCGTGTACCGTAGCAAGGACTACGGCGCGACCTGGGCCAAGGTGTCGAGCACCAAAGCCAACACGATCGCTGGCACGAAAACCACTCTCTATGCCAACTATGGCTGGGCGAGCGCCATCGGAACTCCTGCAGACATCCAAACCGCACCTCGCGATCCGGGTACGGCTTGGAAGGACGGCACGACTCCGCAAGCGATGACCAACGGCTCGAAGGGTTCGGCGGTCACGTTCGACGGCACGCACTACGTCATCGTCAGCGGCAATTGGAACGCCGGTATCTGGCGTTACATCGAGCCCTGATCCAGTCCGGCGCGTTAGCCGGGTTTGTTTCCGCCGGGGTGAAGGAAGCCATGAACCAAAAGAACGAATTCGCGCGCGGCCGCGCGCCTAGGGTGTTGACCTTCCTGCTTTGCTCGGCCCTCGGTTCATCCGTCAGCGCGTGCGGCAAGTCGGGTTCCGACTCGTCGCCCGCGAACGGCGGCAGGAACGATACGGGCGCGAGCGGGCAGACGAGCACGCCGAATGGCGGCGGTGAAAGTCCTCCGGGCGGCGGCGGCGCGAGCGGTGGCTCGGACGTCCCGAGCACCCCGGTTGACCTGACCGAGACCACCGTCGTCGGAGTCGACGGGAGCAAGATCACCACCTCCCTGCCCCTGCTCCCCCCGCTCACCAACGTGGTCGGCAAGGTGCGAGAAGACTCGGTCGGGGTGAGCTTCGATCCGGTCGATGGAGCTGCGGATTACCGCGTGTACGTGTTGCCGAAAGACGCGGACATCACTGGCTTCTCCGATGGAACGTTGACCGTGAAAAACGCGGTCTACCGTTGCGCGGGGATGCAACAGACCTTCGACCTGAAGAACAGCCTCAATGCCAATTCAGCGGGCCTGACTACGGCCGGGCAGTACGGCGTCACGGCCGAGCTGGACGCCGACGATGCGAAGAACACACTCGGTTACGTGTACGTCACGCCGGCAGCCGATCGGCTTCCGGTCTACCAAATTGGCGCGTACCCGATGCGCGACGCGGAGGTAGGTTGGCGCGAAACTCGGCCGAAGGTGTACACGACCAGCGCCGACGAGCGAGCGATGCTCCTGGCCAAAGGGGCGCGCGACGACGGGATTGCGTTCTACGTACCCTCGACCGCCAGCGACGGCACGGAGACCGTATACAGCTCGCAGATCAACATGCCGGTAGGAGGCCAGGACTGGACTCACTACGAGCAATATTATTTCACGGCCAGCGGCATGGCGGACCACAAGAACGACACCATCCCACCCGCGCCGGCGTTTCAAGTTTCGAAGTCCAACCCGGGCGCTGGCAGCGAACCGCTGATGCGCGTCTTCTACAAGGGGACTCAATCACACGACGAGCTGTCCGCGGGGCCGGAGCGTTTCAGGCGGGCCGCGTACCAAGGCAGCGGGCCACTCTGGTACCTCGAGTGGGCCGGGCTCACCGATTCCACGACGCTCGTCATCGAGGCGCTAGCGAACGGCTGTCCCTTTCAAGGCTTCCTGGCACCGCAGCATCTCGAAGCCAAAGGGCACCAAACCTTCTACACGCTCGACGATTTGCAAAAGGCGTCGCCAACGGGCGAGGCATTCATCAACGGTCAATACGACAAGGTTGCTGGGAAACCAAAGCCGATCGCGCGCTCGTTCTTGACCGTCAAACCGGTGGCACACGACGCTGCTGCGTGGGACTGGTACGCTGGCTTCGGTGTCGGCACGGATTTCGGTACGCCGGTCGAGGTCCCCGGCTGCAAAGGTCAGAACTGCGGGCGCTGGCAGACGCCCGACCTCGACATCAGTAGCTACCTGATCGACAAGGCCGACGATGGCCCGCCGGTGCTCGCTTACGGCCAGTTCCTCGGACAGTTGTGGGAGGCGTTCGACGACGTTGCGAGCGACACCACTGGCAAACTCAGGTTCACGGCGCGAACCAAGGGCAACATCGACAGCGACCCGAACAAGTATTTTCACGCGACGATGTCGGTCGACATCGTGAGCACCGGGCGGCGTTACCCGCAGCTCATCATTTCGGACCAAGACGCACCGGTCCAAGAGGGTTTCGCCAATCCCAACAACAACTCACTGTTGCTGCAGCCGATTCAGGGCCCGTCGACGCGCTTGGAGGTGCAAGCCTTCCACGGGCTGGTTGCCGGCTTGGTGGGATCTTGGGACGTGAACAATCAAGCTCCCGAGCATCGGTTGATCGACTACGACATTCAAACGCTGAACGCCCAACCGAGCGACTCGCCGTTTCAACACACGGGCATGGATCGCATGACGCGATTCGACGTGTTCGTTTCGACCAAGCGTCTGTACGCGTTCATGGATGGCCAGCCCGCCGGCTGTACGCTGTTCCCGAAAGACTTCGCTCTGAGCGGCCCGGTGACGTTCACGGTGGGCGACGTCCTTTATCACGAGGGTGCACCTGACGAGCTCGTCTGCGCCAACGAGCGTCCGTACACGTTCATGCACGTACATCAGTGCACCGAAACGAAGCGCCACTTCGACGATCTCGGGTTCAAGAGCGGGAGCCCTCCGCCGACCTGGGACGAGACCAAATTTCCGTGCAGCGCCTACTGAGGCGGGCGTGACGTGCGTCGGCGGCTACACTAACGCTCCCATGGCCAACTACCCGAAGCTGCTGATTGGCATCGGCTTGGCGCTATCGGGTAGCGCGGTCGCGGGCTGCGGTGACGTCGGGAAAACCGTCCAAGCCCTGCCGCAGCTGGATGGCGGCCCGGACGGCTCCGTCGTGCTCAGCGCGGCGGAACGTGCGGCGCTGACCGCGCTTTCGCCCGCGTCCCTGCCAAAACCCGGTCCGGACATCAGCAACCGATTTGCCGATGACCCCCGAGCCGTCGCTTTGGGTGAGAAGCTATTTTCCGATACTTCGTTCTCGGGTCCGCTGCTCGACACTGACAACGATGGCACCGCAGGTGCCCTCGGTTTACCGGGCCAGACCGGAAAGGTCTCTTGCGCGAGCTGTCACGTGCCGAGCGGAGGGTTCTCGGATACTCGCTCCTTTCAGCGCCAGATCTCACTCGGGGCCGGTTGGGGCAGGCGGCGCGCGCCGTCGCTACTCGACGTGGGGCAGGCGCGGCTTCTGATGTGGGACGGTCGACATGATGCGCTGTACAATCAGCCGTTCGGGCCGATCGAATCGGTGGTCGAGCTCAACTCGTCGCGGCTTTTCACCGCCGAGAGGATCTACGGCTCCTACAAGTCGGAGTACGAGACAATTTTTGGCACACTTCCGCCGCTCGACGACGAGACGCAATTCCCGCAACTGAGCGCCAGCGCCACGGGCTGTCAGCCCAAAAACAAGTCCGCGCCCTCCCCGAAGTGCGACGGCACGTTTCACGGGATGCCAGGGGACCAAGCCGAATTCGACGGTCTGAGCGCCGACAACCAGGACGCGGTGACTCGCGTCGTCGTAAATCTGGGGAAGGCGCTCGGCGCATACGAACGCACGCTCTCGTGTGGCCCCAGCGCCTTCGATGCATGGATGCATGGAGATGGCTCCGCGCTGTCCGTGGAAGCGCAACGCGGCGCGCAGTTGTTCGTGGGCAAGGGCGCCTGCGTGTCTTGTCATTCCGGCCCGTTCATGTCCGATCAGCAGTTTCACAACGTGGGCCTGAGCCCCACCGTGGTGCAACAAGCGTTCGTCGATTCGGACGATCAGGGGGCTATAGCCGGCATCGCAGCTGCGCTGAGCGATCCGCTCAACAGCATCGGGAAGTACAGTGACGGGAACGACAACCGCTTGCCGGCCACCACCACCCCCAGCATGGCGGGAGCATTTCGTACGCCCACGTTGCGGTGTGTCGGCTCGCGCCCAGCGTTCATGCACACCGGTCAGCTTTCGACGTTGGCGCGCGTGGTTGCTTTTTTCAATCAAGGCGGCGATGCAACCGGGTATCCAGGCGTCAGCGAGATTCACTCGCTACGGTTGACTGCCACGGAACAGAGCGACCTCGTATCGTTCCTCGAAGCACTCACGCCGGTGCCGGGCGGCGGCGGTTAGCTGCTCGGTTTCGGTTCTGACTGAACCCGATTGGAGTGTGCCACGCGTCGATTCACCGTATGAATCGACGTCGTCGGCGCGCGTGATCGCCAGCACCGCTGAGCGCGGCGGTTTCCCTAGCAAACCTGGCGAGCGGAGCCTATGTTCGGGCGTGGAGCGTTTGGTTGAGCACCCAGAACAGCGGCGACGCACAGTTAAATAAGCGATCCGAACAGGGTCTGGCGCTCAGCACCGCCCAGTCCGACATCGCGACTTGGCGTGACCCAGAATGGCAACGCCTTTGGCTCGCCGTCGAGGCTCGCCCATGGCGCGCACTGGCGCTGATCCCAGCGGGCCAAGGTGCCCTACCCAACTTTACTTTGGTCGTCGCGGTAGCGCTGTCCCGCACCGGCATGGTCCACCTGGGAAGCCCGATCCAGGTGGCAGATGCAACGCGGATCCAACTCGGTGACCTGAACCCCTTCATCGACGAGGTGCGTCGCTGCACGCGGAACGGGGATCGTCTCCTGGTCGCCCTTCCCCCTCTGGAAGGGAACCCGATCACCGGCTCCATCGTGCAAGCGGCAGACGCTGCGATGCTGTGCGTGCAATTGGACCGGATGAAGACGTCGGAAGCCCAGAAGACGGTCAGGCAAGTGGGCGCTTCGCGCTTCATCGGCTCGGCCATCTTCCATGCGCAGGGCACGTCCCCGACCCCGCAACGCTGAGCTCAGAGGCGTCGAAGCTGAAGGTCAACGACCGCGAACGAAAACGGTTGAACAGTGAGCTCCGTGCTCGAGTCGCCGCTCGGACCGAGCACTCCTTCCTTCAAACCGCTCGAGCCGCGGCCGTACTCGAAGACCCGACCCGAAGTGACGCTCCCGCAGCTGGTGAGCTCGATGTGCGCGTGAGCCGCAAACACGGGGTCGGCGTTCACCACCACGAGCACGGCGTGGCCCCCAGAAGCGTCGCGTGACGCAAACAACGAGACCTTCCCGCTCGGGCGCGTCTTGAGCGAGATGTCCAAAAAACGCCCGCCTGCGCCGTCGAAGTTTCGGAAGGCGCGAAACGCCCAGAATGTTGGCGTACCTGTTTTGGGTCCGCCCCAATAAAACGCCGAGTCGAGCCCTTGCTCGCCGAAACGTCCGAGCGCTTCGGCGGTGGCGAGACCGCCACTGATGTGCTCGTCGGCTCCGAAGCTCCACTCACCGATCGAAATTTTGCGGCCCGGGTAGTTTGCAGCGACCCACTCTTTCAAGCGCGGAATCAAGCGTATCGGCTCCGCGATCCACGATTCGTCGCGGTAGGTCGGGTCCCACAGCGCGCGCGTCGAGCGCACGCGAAGCTCCGCAGCTTCGGGATCGACCCGGGCTTTGTCGCCGTAGAGGCCATCGGCCGCTGGATAAAAATGCACGTCGAGGACGTCCAGCAGACGCGTCCTGGTCGTGCGCTCGTGTTGCGCGAGCTGCTGCAGGTACCACGGGATGAGCGGAACGTCCCCGTGTGCGCGACGATCCGCATGAGGCAGGAGCGCACCGAGTCGAGATTCGTCTGCCGCTTGATCCTTGCCAGAGAAGAGATACCCGCGCCAACCCCACTCGGCAGGGCCCGCAATGACCGCTTCGGGGTCCGCCTTCCGGATCTCGGTCGCATAGCGCACCGTGCGATCCAACAGCTCGTCTGCAGAAACCGGCTCCGGGTGAACGTCGCGGTGGATGACGTGCCACAGTGATGGCTCGTTATCCAAAATGTACATCTGGACGCCGCGCGAACCGCGCGCGGCGTCTTTCTCGCGCAAACGCCGTATCCAACGCCCGATGACTTCGGGCGTCGCCGCAATGCTGGTCGCGGTCGGAGCACCCGGTTGAATCTTGGAGCCGTCGGGGCGGAACCCGTCGCCCGCCTCGGGTCGATGAGAATCGTATTTGCGTTGCGCAGGGAACTTCGCGCGCGGAAACCCGACCGACGTTTCGTCCTTGGCGACCCACCCGATCATCGGCACGACGAGCGCAACCGTCGACCGGGAGCGCGCCGCGCCGTCGATCCAGTCCCAGAGGTTCCCCTCGATCTTCACGTTCTCGAAAAACCAATCACTGGCCAAGTTCCAAGAATTGCCGGTATCCCAATTGAGCCGCGACATCGGGTTGCCGCCGAAGCGCTGCGCGGATTGACCGCTCGCTTCGTCGCCACCCGACGCGCCGTAAATCAGAGGGCTTATCGGGTGCGTCGGCGCGTCGCAAGCGACGCCCAAGTCGACGTCACGGATCGGTGCCGGGCCCGCGGCTCCTCGCGACTTCGTGAGCACTATTTGGTCGAGCAACACCCACTCGGACGGGACCGAAGAGCGAGCGCTGATCACGACTCGATCGAACGGCAGATTCGAGGGATCGAGCTCGGACCAATCGATCAACACCTCTCTCCAGCCGTCGGGGAGCTTCACCACGTGTCGAGGCTCGACGGCGACTTGGGGTGACAAAGCTCCGGTGCGTTGGAGCGTGACCGAAAGAAACTCCGGCAAGTCCTGAGCCGGCTTGTAGCGGAAGGAAAATCCGCCAAATTGGGGCGGCATTTGCGAGTGATGAAGGACGATGCCGCCATAGCCGGCGAACATCACTTTTGCTGGACCGGACTGCGGGATCTCGTGCGGCCCCCAACCCCAATCCTGCCAACCGGCCCTGAACCCTCCGTCGTAGATTGTTTCGGAAATCTCGAGCGGTTTTGCGACGCGAGCGGATAGCGCTGCTGGGTTGTCGTCGACGGAACGGCGAGCCACTTGCTGGACCCGCAATGCAAGGCCGCCGCCGATCAAAGCCACCAAGCCGAGAGCGATGGCCCAGGCCTTCTTCCTCATTGTTTCGACCCGCAGCGGAAGGTCGCGTAGCCCGGCCCCGCGCATCGCTCGAGTCTGGTGACGTGGCCGGAGCGAAGCGATGGACAGTGCACATCGGGGTTTTATCTGCGCGCTGCCAAGGCCGCAATCTTATTGGCGCTTTCGGCTCGTAGCCGAAACGCTGGGCAAGTGATGGGACATCACCCGAGGCCGGAGCGGGCGCAGGTCCGATTGCTTGCATGAAAGGACAGACGGTTTTACGCTGACGGCATCCGTTTTGCTGCCCGGAACACCGAGAGCCATGTCCCCGTCGCAACTCAGCCGTTCCCTACCGCGTGCGCTCCGCGCGTGACGGGAAGACGGCGGGCCAAGACGGATTCCTCTCGCGGCGTTCTCTGACGCCGCGAGAGGGTCGTCCTAAGCCCGGTTCGCAACGGTCCTCAAACATCCGAAAGCTACGAGTACCTCCGTATGGAAGAGCCTGAAGAAGAGTCCGGTGAAACGGCGGCCAGTGGCTTCCAAGTAGAGCAGCTCAAGAGCTACGCTTCGTTCGCTCGCCGTGCGATACGGAGCCGCTGGCTGCTGTCGTCGACCCTATTGGTGGTGGGGTTGGTGCTGACCCTGGCGACGTTCGAGCTGTACCCCCGGACCTACCGTTGCAAGACCGTCATGTTGGCCATCGGCGGTTCGGTGCTCGACCGCTACGATGCACCAAACCCGCTCGCGGATGCCAGCGGGCTCATCATGCGGCACGACAATCTGGAGGCGATTATTCGAGAGATCGGCCTTCAGCGAACGTATGGGGTGCGGCGTCCGCCGTTGCTCAGGTTGAAGGATCGCATCGTCGGCGCGCTGATGGGTCGACCCAGCGACAAGGACCTGGTCGCAATCCTGGTAGCAACCATCGAAACCAAGTTGGACGTGTCAGTCGACAAGGGTGAGCTGACCGTCGCGGTCGACTGGTCCGATGGCAAGACCGCCGCCGAGTTGGTGGAGGCGGCACGAAGGAGCTTCCTGAACGCTCGCCATGCGGCGGAAGTGTCCGCGTT
Organism: Myxococcales bacterium; assembly: GCA_040348785.1. GTDB lineage: Bacteria > Myxococcota_A > Polyangia > Polyangiales > Polyangiaceae > PMG-095. The sequence continues at coordinate 88,059 of JBEQTH010000023.1, forward strand.
CGAGGACAAGATGACCATCCTCGACGGCCACGCCACGAAGCTGCGCGACGAGATTTCGCTCTTGGCCGATCAGGTCAACGCCAGCCGCCACAATACCGCAGCGCCCGTCGCGCCCGGTGCAGCGCCCGCGCCCAGCCCGCGCCCAGCCGTGGTTCGGACCGTAGTGCCCGCTGCACCCGACGCGTTGTCGCTTCAAGAGTTGGCTGGGCTCAAGCAGAAGCTGGCCGTGGACAAACCCAAGCTCGCGGCGCTCGAAGACGAGCATCGTCGCCAAGTGCGTGACGAAGAAAACAAGCTCGCCGATCTCAAGTTGCGCTTGACGCCCTCCCATCCGCAAGTGGTGACCGAACAACAAAGGCTCGCGCTAGTCTCACAGCTGCCTGCCGAGCTCGTCCAGTTGCGGGCCGAGGTTGCGACCCTCGAAACGGACATCAAGGCGCATGAGCTCACGGTCGGGCGCACCACGAGCGTCACGATCTCTGGCGGAGCGGCGGCCGGCGCGGCGACCACCGCGGAGCCGCTGCCGGCAGAGATCATGCAAGCCCTGCAGAAAGACGACGGCGATCCGGCGTTGCGGGAGCAGCTCTCGGGTGCCGTAGTGAAGTACGGCGACCTACGGGGCGGCCTGCGTACGGCTCGCATCGACCTCGATACGGCACAGGCGGCGTTCAACAGACGCTATCAGGTCGTAGTGCCAGCGGAGGCGCCTTCCAAGGCGGAAAAACCCAAGCCGGGCTTGATCCTCGGTGGCGGGCTCGTCGCCACGTTGGCGCTGGCGCTATTGCTTCCCATTCTGGGCGAGCTACGCAAGGGCGTGATCATCGAGCGTTGGCAGGTTCATCAGCTCCAGCTGCCGGTGCTCGGGGAGTTGCAGCTCCCGCCGCACAACGAGTGAACCTACCCATCCCGGAAATCAACTCTATCTCGAGCCATGCAAGCCTTTTCAAGAGACGAACTCGATAGCTTCAAACAGGCTTTCGCGACGGACGGTTACGCAATCATCAGGGGCGTGGTGCCGAAAGCCAAGCTCGCCGAGCTGCGAATCAAGCTCTTGGACGAGCTGGAACGCAACCAGCGCGTGGGTAACCTATTCAACGGGGGCGGAGCCATCAGCGGGCACCTCAACTGCGCGCCCGGCGAAGACTCGTTGTTCGCTTATGAAGCGCTGGTCGAACGCGGGGTGGTGGACCTGGTGCGCGAGTTGTCTCCCCACTCGTTCGGGCCGATGCGGGCCGGGTGCAACGTGAACCTACCCGGAAGCGTGGCGCAGCACTACCACATGGACGGCATCTTTCTGGAGGACTTCATGATCGCCAACGTAGCCGTGGTCGATACCGATCTCGTGAACGGCGCAATCGAAGTCGCACCTGGAACGCAACGCAGGTTCTACAAGTACTGCGACTTTGCCGCGGGGCGTCTCTATCGAAGCGGCAAGCGATTGCCCCTGGATCAGGGTGACGTACTCGTGCGCACCTCCAAGCTCTGGCACCGAGGCATGCCGAACAACGCGAGTGTTCCGCGACCCATGCTCGCATTCACGTTCGGTGAAAAAGGTGTGCGCGAAGGCGACAGCTTCAAGGACGGAGGCGGCAAGATAGTCTTTCAGCCCAATTGGTTCGCACCGACGCGGCTGGGGCGATTGCGCGAGCGCACCTTCGTTACCGCCCCGATTACCTATTCCGCGTATCGTTTCGTGACGTCCCTGTTCAATAACAAGGGCTACGCCCATTGACCGGCGCGCGCCGCGCGGCGCGCGCTGGAATCCGAAACGGGCGGCTCTTCAGCGATCAGCGAGGATGCGCTCGAAGGCGAGACCAGCGTCCCGCGCCAAGCGCTGTGCGGTGAAGCGCGCGACCACACGGTCGCGCCCATACTGCCCCATCTTCACGCGGAGATCCCTGTCCCCGAGCAAAGCTTCGATATTGGCGGCTAGAGCGGGCACATCCCAGGGCGGCGATAGGAACCCGGACAGCCCGTGCTCGACGACCTCGGGTGTGCCGCCATTGCACACGGCTACGACGGGCTTTCTCATCGCCATGGCCTCGAGAAACACCAATCCAAATGGTTCCTCGAAGCTCGGTAGACAAAACACGTCACAGGCCGCCATCACCCGCGGCACGTCCGAACGGTGTCCGGTGAAGATTACCTTGTCCTGCACACCCAGGCTGCGCGCCAGGGCCTTGAGCTCTTCGGTGAACGAACCAGCCTCTACCTCTTCGGCGTCTCCGCCGACGATCATCAGACGCACGTCTTTGCGCTCGGCTTGAACGAGAGCGAAGGCCTTCACTAATTCGCGCTGACCCTTCCACGAGAAGAGTCGCGAAACGGAGGCAAGTAGCAAGCTGTCATCCGGAATGCCCAATTCGCGACGCAGCCCCGAACCATCGAGACTCGGCTCCCAGTTCGCGATCTCGATGCCATTGAGGACGGTGTGGATGGCGCCGCGTGGCTTGCCCGTCTTCACCAGCGCCTCGGTCACGTAGCGGGAGATGCTGAGCAACGCATCGGCTCGACGGACGGCCCAGCGGGCGAGCTTGCTGTATTGCTCGGACCACTTGACGTGTACGTGTACCACCGAGCGCGCTCCCGTCAGCCGAGACAGGCCGACGTTGTACGCTGCGTCGCGAGGGCGCTCGGAGCTGTGCACGATCCGAATTCCGTGCCGCGTCACGTACCGCGACAGTGCCACGAAATCTGCCGAAAAACCCAGGCCGGCGCGGGTTGCGCGCAGCAAGGACGTCGCATCGCGTTGGCCCAAGCTAGGTGCGAACCTCGTCACTCGCAACGTGATGTTCGGGATCGTTCGGAACACCGCGAGGGACGCCGGGACTCGATCATCACTGCCTCCCGTGCAAGCGACGTGAACGTCGAACGTGTTGCGGTCGAGATTCCTGATGATATCGGCATGGACGGCGGCGTCCGCGCCAAAGCCATCCTGAGCTTGGAGGAATAGCACGCCAATCTTGTCAGCCATCGCGATGCCTCACAAGTCGCCGCTTCTCAACTCGGAAGCGAGCCGGTCGCTGGCGCGAGCGGCCAAGGTCATCGACGTCAGCACGGGATTTTTTTCGGGCCCAGTCGTGAAGACGGACGAATCTGCAATCACGACGTTCCGCGCGACGTGCATCCGGCTCCAGGCGTCGACCACGCCCAACTCAGGTGAGGCGTGCATGCGGCAGGTGCCACCGAAGTGATTGGCACTACCCGCCGATTCGATTTCCCAAAAGTCGACACGAGGCTGGAACCCGCCGCGCGCGAGCAGCGAGATCACCGCGTCACGCGTTTCTTCCAAAACGGTGCGGGCCTCTTGGGGAAGCCGTACGTGAAGGGCGATGCCGGGCGTGCCGTCTGCGCTTTTTTGGCTAGCGTCGAGCGAGACCCAATTGTCCGGGGTGGGCGCCATGGTGCCGAAGACCGTGAAACCGGTCCACGCAGATTGCTTCGAAAGACGGCGCAAAGCTGCGCGTGCGACGACCGCGGCGCCGCTCCATTGCATCGCGGCCGCCGCGTACAACGGCACGGAGCTTTGCACGGCGCGGCGGGTAACGTAGGTCGGCGGAAGGACCGAAATCGGAACCCCCAACCCAACGACCAATTTGCCGATCGGGTGGTCGTGCAGGTACCGACCGAGCACGCCGTGATCGCTACCGAGCCCGCCCGGGAAGTCGGCGCTCGTCGACTGCAGCAAGATCTGCGGAGAATTTATCGCGCCACCTGCGAGTACGACCGCGCGGCAAGCCACACGTTGTTCGGTCTTCGAGGTCGCGTCCCTGAACACGACGGCCTCGACACGACGGCTTCGCGGCGACCACTCTAGACGCTGAACGCGCGCACCAAAGCGCGCAGTCAGACCGCCAGCGCGAAGCTCGGGCTTTATCAAGCGCACGAACGAATTGAAGGCAGTGCCGCTCAGCGTCAACGAAGTATCCGCGCCATAAGCGTAAGGCATGGGTACAACGGTGCGCCCGGAACGACGCGCGTCGGCGACCAAGCTCCGCCAATCATCGGCTAGCTCGCGGACGTGGCGCACTTGGCCGGCGGGCAATTGCGGATCGTCGAGCGCCGAGCCTGCAACGTGCAACAACGGTTCGACTCGAGCATACCAAGGGGCGAGATCTTCGTAGCCGATTGGCCACTTGTAAGCTTCGCCAGCACCTGCCGCGTCCGCGAAATCTTCCTCGGAAAACCGCGGAACGGCGCAGCTCCAATGGTTCGACAGGCCACCCGGAGAGAGCTGCTCGAAAAGGCGGACGTCCGGGTCGGCGGTTTTGGCTACCCCGACCCTCTCGGTCAGGCGACCACGCACCTTAGCCACAGTCATGCCGCGAATCCGGAGCGTAAGCCCGCGAGCGGACTGCTCGGAGCCTGCTTCCAGCAACAACACTTCGCATCCGGCACGGCGCAAGAACAACGCAGCTGCAGCGCCCGGAGGCCCGCTGCCGATCACGACCACACGGTTGTCGTCCTTCACTCCGAGCCCTATACCACGACAAAGTTTCGCTGCGTATGGGGCCTTGCGCTCAAGAATCGACTTTTCCGATCTCTCGCGGCGGGCAATACTGCCAAGGATGGAGCGTCGTGCGTTCGGCAAAACCGATCTCGAAGTGTCACTGATCGGGCTTGGTTGTGCGCGGATCGGTGGAGTGTTTCAAGGTGATCCCCGTAGCGTCGCACGACTGCTCGCAGTAGCCGGTGACGCTGGCATCAACTTCTTCGACACCGCGGACATGTACGCTCAAGGCGAAAGCGAAGCCCAGCTCGGGCGGGCTTTTGGCTCTCGGCGCAAGCAAGTGATCATTGCGACGAAAGCGGGTTATTGCTTGCCGGGACGGCGCAAGCTCGCTGGGCACTTGAAGCCGTTGTTGCGCCCCGTGATCCGCGCGCTCGGCTTGCGTCGTGATCAATTGCCGGCCGCAGCGCGCGGCGCGATGGCGCAAAACTTCTCAGCCGACTATTTGGTGCGCTCACTCGAAGCGAGCCTGCGCCGCTTGCGAACGGACTACGTTGATCTGTTTCAGCTGCATAGTCCATCGCTCGAAGTCATCGAACGCGGCGAGTGGGAGCCCGTATTGGATGGCCTGAAGCGCAGCGGAAAGCTACGCTACTTCGGAATTGCGTGCGATTCGATCGCGGCGGCACGCGCCGCGCTCCGCTTCGAAGGCGTGTCGGCCGTACAGTTTACGTTTGGGCTGTTGCAACCGGAAGCACTCGAGCTGCTGTTGCCCGAGGCGGCCGAGCGTGGTGTGGCGTGCATCGCGCGTGAGTGCTTGGGCAACGGTCTCCTGGTCAAGCAGGAGGCGGAGATGGATCTGGCCAGCTACTGCAGCTCGCAAGCCGAAGTCGAATCGCGAACGGTTCAACTCGCCCAGCTGCGACAGCAGGCCACGGAGCGCGGGTTGCCGCTGTCTGGCATTGCGCTCGACTTCGCGGCCCGCGCTCGAGGAGTTTCCGTTGCGCTGGTTGGGGCGCGAACACCCCAACAACTCAGGCAATTGCTCGACGACTTTCCAAACTGAGCGCGGCCTGGTGCGCGGGTGGCACGCCATCAGTCGCAGCGGAGCCGGCGGTTGCAGTTTGGCCTTTCGCCGATCGTTGCGCGACCGGTCGACAGCCGTTCGAGTGGGCAGTGGGCAGCGGGCAAAGAGCTCCCAGTCCGGGCGGAAGGTCAGGGCCGCGGCACCAGAAGTAGCAAAGCCATGAACGAAGGGTCCGAAAGGCGGCCGAGAATGACCGAGGGCGACCGAGGTGGCGGGGCGCAAGGGAGGCGCAAGGAAGGCGCAAGGGAGGCGCAAGGGAGGAGCGAGCGTAGCCATGGAAACATGGTCGACATACCGTCGTGTGTGAGGAAGCCCCTTCCCTTGGCCCCCGTCTCGAGGTACTTAGCTGGTTGCTGGTGGAAGGATCCAAGGATGCAAACGGCTGTGATTGGCATGCCCCCGATGACCTGTAGTGCACTCCGCATCGTCCACCCCGAGGCCGCACAGTTACTGAACGAAGTGACGCGTGTGGGAAACGTTGGCGCCAAACCGAGCTGGGTAGGGCCCCTCGCGCTCGGCTAAGCTGCGGCGCGAAGGAGCCCCAGGGTGAAGACCGTGCTGGTCGCCGGACCGCCGGGCGGGTCGGGCAAGCAACGGGCCCCCGCGTTCTATAAACGTCGCCGAAAGCGCAATAACGAGATCGGGCAAGTGCTGATCCGCAATGGGATCATCACGCCAGAGCAACTACGGCAAGCGCTTCGAATCCAGACCGAGCGCGGCGGGCACGTGGGCGCGATCTTGCGGGAGATGGGGGCCTGTGACTCGAAGGCCATCGCCGACGCGTTGGTCGAACAAGTTCGCATCGCTCGTCACAAGGCCGTGGGCCTCGCGCATCGCGCTCGTCAAAACCCGTCCATCGTCGGGCTGAAGGTTCAGAGCCGCCCCGGTTTGGCTCGCGCGCTTTTGGTGGCGACGGACACCGGTGCGCTCGGTTTTGCGGCCGCCATCGTCGGCGCAATCGTCGCTAGCGATACGCTGTCACGCGCGCAGCAGGTCAGCGTTCTGTCGCTCGTTCCGATGTGCATCGCCGCGTTGACCGCTGCGCAGATGTACGGCCTCACGCCACCCAGTCCGTCGGAGGAGATTCGACGCTGCACGCTGACGATCTCGTTGGTTTACGCGGGCTCTTGGTTGATAGCCGTCTCTCGTAACGGCGCCATCCACTACATGCCCCACGTTGCCTGGCTGGCGGGCTGGTTGATCTCGGTGTTGTTGGTGCCGATTTGCCGCGGAGTGCTGCGCAGTAACCTCGCCGAGAAGAGCTGGTGGGGCCAAGCGGTCGTCGTGCTCGGCGCCGGCAAGGTGGGGCGTGCAGTCGTCGCGACGTTGCAGCAACGACCTCAGCTCGGCCTCAAACCAGTGGCGATCTTGGACGACGATCCCACCAAACACGGCACCGTCCGCGCCAGTTGGGGCGAGGAAGACCTCATGGTTCAGTCGGTCCGCCAAGGCCCTGAATCGACCTCCTTCACCAAGGACGACGTCGAGTCCCCCTCCGCTCGGTCCGCTTTGGAGCAGTTCGCCGAAGTCGAAGGAGTGCCGGTCGTTGGCGGTCTAGAGCTAGCGCCGATTCTCGCCCAGCGCCTAGGCATTCGCTTGGCGGTCATCGCAATGCCCAAGCTGGATTCGGCGGCGCTCTTGAGCGTGATTGAACGCTACGCCGAGGGCTATTCGAGCGTCCTCGTCATTCCGGACTTGTTCAACGTAGCTCACTTCGGTACGCCCACCCATAGCTTGGGGGGCGTGCTCGGCATCGAGGTGCGCAGGCAGTTGTTGCTGACCGGGCCGCGTATGGCGAAGCGCATCATGGACGTCGTGCTGACGACGCTCGGCGGCCTGTTGGTCCTGCCGTTCGTCGCGCTGCTCGCTTTGCTGATCAAGCTCGATTCGCGGGGCTCGATTTTCTACCAGCAAAAGCGCCTGGGGCAAGACGGCGTCCGTTTTCGAGCCTTCAAGTTTCGCACGATGTACGGCGATGGAGAGCAGCGGCTACAAGAGGTCCTAGCGCGAGATCCCGCACTCCGGGCCGAGTACGAAGAGTTCCACAAACTCACCGTCGATCCGCGAGTGACGCGCATCGGCAAGTTCCTGAGGAAGTTCAGCCTGGACGAGCTGCCCCAGATCTGGAGCGTGTTCGTGGGTGATATGAGCTTGGTCGGTCCTCGACCCTATCTGGAGCGAGAAATTCCGGAGATGGACGGAAAAGAGGCCATCATCTTGCGAGTGAAGCCGGGCATTACGGGCATCTGGCAAGTCACCGAGCGGAACGCTTCGACCTTCGAACAGCGTGTCCAGCTCGACGTCGAGTACGTGCGCAATTGGTCACCCTGGCTCGACCTATACGTGCTTGCTCGCACCTTACCGGTCGTTCTCGGAGGAACCGGATCGTGAGCGCCGCAAACGCGGCGCCCCATCGGATTCGAATCGGCTTGCTCCCGGTCGACTCCGTCTCGTTGGCTCAGGCTCTCGACGTGGTCGATCGCCTCGTGCGCGATAAGCACGGTGGCACGGTGTTCACGCCCAACGTCGATCACGTCGTACAGGCCGAGCACGATCCGCGCTTTCGCGCGGCATACGACGAAGTCAGCCTTTCACTGGTGGACGGCATGCCGTTGATGTGGGCATCTCGCTGGCTGAAAACGCCTTTGCCCGAGAAGATCTCGGGGTCCGATTTCGTATTGCCGCTGATGCAAAGGGCCGCCGATCGTGGCCACCGCGTTTACTTCCTGGGTGGAGCGCCCGGTGCGGCGGAGCTCGCCAAGGCCAAGCTCCAGGAGCGCATGCCCACGTTGAAGATCGTGGGCATCGACGAGGCACGAATCGACGTAAACGCCTCGCCCGACGCGAAACGCCCGATATTGGAGCGTATTGCAGCGGCAAAGCCGGATCTATTGCTGGTGGCACTCGGTGCGCCCAAGCAGGAAATTTGGAGTCACGAGAACCGCACGGCCCTTTCGGGGGCCGTACTGATCGGGGTTGGGGCGAGCTTGGACTTCATCGCCGGAACGGTGCGTCGCGCGCCGCGCTGGCTGTCGAACTTGGGTCTGGAGTGGTTGTATCGCCTGCTGCAGGAGCCGCGCCGGCTCGCGCGACGCTACTTGCTGCGCGACCCGGAATTTTTCAAGATCGTCCTGCGCCAGATGCGTAAACCGATGATCAGCGACTCGTCGCAAATGCGCTGAAGCGCTTGCTACTGAACAGCGCCTGCAAACGCGCCACGGAAGGCGAGCCACCGGCTGGGCATACGGTAATCAGCCCGTCGATCACGGAGTCGAGCGCGTTCGAGTCCACGTCCAGAGACGACGTCGGCCCGTCGATGATGATCAAATCGTAGTAGGCACGCATCTCTTTCAACGCCTCGGCGAACTGCCGAGAGAGCACTAGGCCCGGGGTGCGCATGACACCTTCGGCGAGAACGTGCAGTGAATTCATCGGCGCGAGCACTGTCCAGCGTGTGCGATCACCCTTGTTGATGCGATTGCGTAGCTGCTGCGAGAAGCCAGTGCCCATCGGCATATCGAGCTGAAGCATGCGCTGCACCCAAGGACGGTGAAAATCAGCCTCCAACAGCAGGACCCGCGGGTGCCCGGACGCCGCGAGAGCAAGCGCCAATTCGACCGCAACTCGAGACTTGTAGTGCGTAGACTCCGGTACGCCGACGACCGCCACCACGAAGCAGGACTCCACGGCGTAGGGATACAGCTGCTCACAGAGGCCGCGCTGCGCGTCGGGAGTGAGCTCCGGATTAGGCTGCCAGTTGCTCGGTGCGGGTCGGATTCGGACCACTTCCTGAGCCGGCGGGTGTGACGACGAGCGCGAAGGAGGCACGCTCGCTTGAGGAGGAGGCGGAGAGCTGCTGACGTAGCTATAGCGGGACTCGGAAGAGGAGGACAGTGGCCCCGAGGGCATCGGCGACGAACGCCGGGACGTCAACTGCGTAGGGTTGGCCGGTGACTTCCATACGGCGTCCGGAAGGAAGGAGCCGAGCGGCTGAGTCACCTTCATCTGATTGGGCGGACGGGAATTCGCTCGGCGAGGGGCGGGCGCGGGCGAAAGCGGTGCTACCTCGGGCGGCTTCGCCGGGGACGGCATGAGATACGCGGAGGCAGCAACGGCGGGCGGGGGCGGCTCCGAACCCGCCTTTACGACCGCGAACCCTGGTACGTCGTGGGCGCGAATCTGTTGATCCCAAGCTTGCTCGGCGGAGGCGAGCACGGGGTCTGGAGTTCGCTCCTCGAGCGAAGTCGGATTTTCCAAGGGCGGCAGCACGAGCGTAGACGCGAAGCGACGGGCGGGTGGGCGGCTGGACGTGTTACCCGCCCGCGCCGGGTCGTTTGCGGGAGCGGGCTGCGGCGCTGCGATGCTGTGCCCAGCCTTCCCGTTCAGGTCAGCAGCCGGCACCGGCGGTGACGAGGAAACGGAGCGTTGTGGGATCGGCACGATCGGTGGCGCGCGGTGAGACTGAGGCTGCGTCACCGGCACCTCCGGGCCGAGGTCAGAAGGCACCGGAGGCGCAGACGGAAGTTGTAGCGTTTGACGGCCGAGAGCGAAGGGCTGTGTCGGCTGCGCGGGCGGCGGCCGGCTCGGCTTGCCGGTACGCCGAATCTGTGCGGAGCGAGAGGCCAGCGTGAATGCAGCACCCAAGCCAATCCCGAACACGGCGCCGAAAAATAACAGCAGCCGGCGATTGGGCTCGATCGGCGAGCTCGGCAATGGCGGCGGCGTGACGAGCCGAGCCACGAGCTCGGGTTGTCCCTTCGAGTCGAGCTCGGCGCTCGATTGGGTGACTCCCTCGAGCAAAAGCTTCCAAGTACTGCGAACTTCGGGTGAGAGCGCTTCGCCGTTCGGCTTGTTTTCGAACGCGCGGCGACGGGCGTCGAGCGCGGAGTCAATCTCCGACAGACGCCTGCGCAGGAGCTTTACGTCGGATTCACGCGGATCGACATAGGGATTGTCGGAGACCACGCCGCTCTCGATCATGGCAATGCGGCGTTCGAGGTTGGACTTCTCCGCGTGGAACGCGTAGAGCGCCGGGTCTCGATCCGGAGAGCTGGACCCGGACGAAGACACCTCGGCGGCGACCTGCGGGTGCAACGCGAGAAATGCGGCAAGTTCCTGGGTCTGCTGCTGGCGCTTGAGATCGAGCGCGCGCTCCGCGCTGTGATCGACGAGCACCTGGGGCGCCAACTCGACCGCATGCCGAGCCAGCAAGTTGCACGCGCTTTGCACACGAGCGCGGTTCGTGTCGCGATAGCCGATGCTGAACGTGTGGCCGTCGCTCGTGTCGATTTCCAGCCCCCGCCGCACGTCGCTCGCGGCTTGCGCGTTGGCTTCGGGGCCAGAGCCAGCCGCGCGCTCTCGTGAGAGCTGCTCGAGCGTCTTGCGATCGAGGACGGCCTCTCCCAAACGGCGCGCGGCCTCGAGCGGCTCGGGCGTAAGCACCGGGGCCGCCGTGTTTGCTGGTCCGACCACGATCAAAGCGCTCGTGCGGTAGGTTGCGGGAGCACAGAAAGCATACGCGGCAAAGACCGCAAATACGATGCTCGCTATTAGGGCTCCGGGGCGTACGTGGGACATCGCAGGCAGCTGGATTCGGGGAGTCGGCGCGGCGGGACTATACCATCCCCTGCCGTCGCGATTGCCAGGAACCGGACGAGCGCGCGGCTCGGTGTGACTCGGAGCCGTTGCCGGCGCGATACTTCCGGGCCTTGCGATGCGCAGAGCTCAGCGTCGAGGCCCGCACCGAACGCTGAGGAACTCCCGAATCTCCCGGGCCGCCTCGGTTTTGACGCCAAACAGCTCGAACACGGCCGCGTCGAGGTGCTCGCCGAGGGTCGACTCCCCCCCGCCTTTGCTCAGATCCACACAGAGCGCGGCGATCTGCGCGCGCCGGGGCGCGTCCTCGGGCGGTGCCGGCAATGCCCGCAAATGACCGACCTTCACTTGCGGAAAGGTGGCCTGCCGGGCGTCGCGCTGCGCTGCCAGATGCATTGCCCGGTACAGGGCGCTGTTCAATAAGCCCACGACCAACTCGGGAGGCATGCCGTCGACGGTGAAGCCAGCAAGAAGCGAGTTACGAAACGGCAAACCGGCATGGAGCGCCGCGATCGGGAAGCGCGCGGTTTGCCGAATCACGAACCGAACTCGCGCGTAATCGTCGCGATCGCGTAGACGACAACGAGTGGCGGTAAGCACGTCGCGGTCGGGCGCGAGAAACAGGTTCGGCGATCCCTGCCAAAAGGGACGCACATCGCGACCTTCGAGTAACGGATAGTGGTGGCGGGCATCGGCTTGCGGTGCGCGGAGTAACAACTCCTTGGTCACCCGGCCCGTGGTTTGAAAACCCATCTCACCGAACAGGGCCGGTGGAAACGGCGGCAAGCGCGAAATCAATGTCAGCGCTTCGGGAGGTTTCACTTCGAGCGCGACTGCGCCGGCACGCTGTCGCTCAGCGAGCCTGAACGGCAGATCGCTGGTCGGGTCCAGCGCGGCGCATCCCGTGCGCGCATCAGCGATCAAAGCGAAACAGGGCTGCGTGACGGATTCGAACGCATCTTGACCGAACTCCAACATCGGTTCACATGGCGTGTGGCTCGCGCGCACGGCTCGCCGCACCGCGCGGTAGCCCTGAAGATCCGCGATGGGACTGGGCACGACCAGCGCGACGGTGCCTTGGGGCGCCAGATGTAGCGCGCGTTCCACGAACAAACCGTGGAGCGTTGGATAACCTTTGAGCGTCGTGTAATGCGCGGCGAAGTATGCTTTGCGTTCCGCCGGCAAGGGCTGGGCAGCGCGTCCGGCGAAAGCAATCCAAGGAGGGTTTCCGATCACCAGATCGAAGCCGCCTCTTTCGAAGACCTCGGGAAATTCTGCTAGAAAGTCGAAGGCGACTTTGGGATGCAGCTGGGTGCCCGCACGGTACGGAGCACCCAGCAAGGCGTCGCCGACGCGTAAATTCGGTCCCGCGGCGGCCAAGGGTAGCTTCGGATCAGCGACGAACAAACACAAGGCCGCCTCCGCGACGGCCACCGCAATCGGGTTGATGTCTACGCCGTGCAGCACTTCTGTCGCGATCGTGCGGCGACGCTCGGGAGTCGCCTCCGTTCCCGGTTGCGCAGCTAGAGCTCGGGCCGTTTGCACCAGGAATGCGCCGCCGCCGACGGTCGGATCACACACTCGAAAATCACTCACGAAATCGTGCGAGCGGTGCGCAGATTCGCGGACCCGCCGCTGAAGCGGGGCGAGCGCCCTTGAAACCACGACTTCGGTCAACGCGCGCGGCGTGAAGAACGTCCCGGTCTGCTTACGCCGCCCGCCGAACGCGAGCCCAAGGCCGCCTTCGGGTGTTCGCTTTACACCCTCCCCGAGGAGCAATTCGTACAGATTGCCGACGAGCTCTGCCGGACATTCTGCGAAATCTGCGCCGTCACCACGAAGCCCTGCATCGAGCTCGTACTGAAATGCGAGCTGTGCGGCGCACAATGCCTCGGGAAACAGCCAGCTCACGGAACCGTCGACCAACTTCGGTTGCACGTCGAGCAGGGGATGGCTCGGGGCAAAGAGCCGCCCGCCCGCGAGCTCGGACTCCGTACGAAACAGGCCGCGCGCGCGGCCCAGCGCGAGCACCACGAAGCGCAACACGGCCACGACCAGGGCCTCGTGAATCAAGTCGACGGGCAGCTTGGCTAGTTGCTTTCTGTGCGCTTGCGGTAGCTCGTCGAGGGCTGTGAGTGCCGCGAGCATCGCGCGCCGCCCCCGCCGATGGAAGCGATACGCAAGCTCGGAGTCCGAGAAAACCATCAGCGACTCGCGACGAGGCGTCGTCCGAGGCCCAGCGCTGCGTGCATTCCTCCGGCATCCGCGATGCCGGTCCAGGCAATGTCGTACGCAGTGCCATGATCGACGCTGGTGCGGACAATCGACAGGCCCATGGTGACGTTCACGGCGTCTCCGAACGCGACCAGCTTCATCGGAATCGTGGCTTGGTCGTGATACATCGCAACCACGCCTTCATAGACGCCAGCGGCGGCCTTGCGGAAAGCCGTCTCTGCACCGATTGGCCCAAGCAACCGGGCACGTCGCCCCACGCGGCGCTGCGCGTCGTCGATGCCCGGCACGATCGCGCGCCGCTCCTCCACGCCCAGCAGCTCGCTCTCGCCGGCGTGCGGATTGAGCGAGCACACCGCTATTTTCGGGTGTTTTTTGCCGAGGGCGAGCAACAATTCGGCGAGCCAGAACGCGGCATCGCTGACGCCCCGCGGCTCGATCGCCTTCGGCACCTTTGCGAGGGGCAGATGGGTGGTGACGAGACTCGTGACCAGCGGGCCGGCGGCAAAGCACATGATGCTCAACGCGGCGCCGTCCAAATCGCGCAACCACTCCGTGTGGCCGAGGAAGCGTTGGGCACCGCGTACGCCCGAGTGTGCGATGGCCGCTTTGCTGACGGGTCCCGTCACTAACGCGCGGCGTGAGCCCGCTTTGGTCAAGCGATAGGCCTCGTTGATGTATGCGAGCTGCGCGGCACCCGAGGCAGCGTTTGGTTTACCTGGTTTACGGTCTCGCGCGCCGAGCTTCGGCCCTACGCTGTGCACATAGATTGCGCGCGGGTCCGTGCACTCGCCGTCGAACGGCACCAGGCGCTTGCGCGGCACGGAAACGAGCGCCGCCGCCTCCTGGAGCATGTCCCAGTCGCCGACCAGCACGGTTCCTGGAACTTTGGCTGCGGCCCGCACCGACACTTCCGGCCCGATACCGCAAGGACAACCCACCGAGACCACGAGGGGCTCGAGGTTCGCTTTTCTCATCGCAGAGCCTGCCATCGCCTGCTGCGAGTAACAGACGCGCCCCGGCCGTGCAAAGCATGCGCAAAGGGAGCTGAGAAATCGCCCCGAATTGAATCACCGAACGGAGCCCGATACGCTGGTGCGATGCCCATTCCGTCGGACGGACAGTTTGCCTTCGAGCTCGTGAAGCTGCTCCTGCAAGTCGCGTGGGCCGACGACGACGTCGCGCCGGCCGAGGCCGACGCGCTCCTGGGCTACGCTCGGAAGAGCAACCTAGGGCAAGACCAATTGGAGTTGCTTGGCGCTTGGCTGGCCGGCCGCGAGCCGCTGCCGCCGCCGAACCTCGGGTTCCTCAAAGGTCGCCGCTTGGAGGTAATGCGCGCCGTGAAGGACCTGCTCACCAGCGATTTGCGCGTTGCCGCGGAAGAAGAAGCAATCCTCGATCAGATCTCGTCGCTGCTCCGTTGAGGCTCGCGCTGGGCATCAGTGAAGCAGCGCGATCAACCAGTCCGGCGTAAAGCGCGCCGCGACTGCGACCACACCGATGAAACCCACGCAAGCCAAGCTCTTGCGATCGCTCAAAGCGAATTTTACCGGGTCTTCTTGCATCTGACCGCGGCCGGCGAGCAGCCAGATACGACCGAGCCAATACAACAGAGCAGGCAGCACCAGCCATAAGATGGTTGGCTCGCGATAGGTCGCCCGAACCGCGCTGCTGTCTACGTACAGCATGAAGACGAGCGCCGCGACATAACCGCTCGCCGTGCCCATCCCCGTGACCATCGGCACGTCGACTCGTGCGTAGCCTCGGTTCATCACTTGCGCATCCGAGCTCGCCCCGTGCAACTCCACGAAGCGCTTGGCGAACGCCAAGCTCGTGAACAGGAACATGGAAAAACCGAGCAACCAAGCGCTGACGCGGACGCCGCTCGCGATACCGCCCGCCAAGATGCGGTGTGTATAAAGTCCGGCCAACACGAGCACGTCCAAGAGCAACAGCCGCTTCAGGTACAGCGAGTAGGTCACCGTGCCGACGAAGTACAGGGCCAGCATGGCGACGAACGCGAGCGGCAAGAGCGCGAACGCCAGCGAGAAGCTGAGCGCGAGCAAGCCGAAGAAAATCGGGAAGCCGAGCACGGTTGGCAGCGCACCACTCGCGAACGGGCGCTTGGCCTTGGAGGGATGAATTCGGTCTGCATCGAGATCGAGCAGATCGTTGAACACGTAGCCCGCCGACGCGCACAGCGAGAACGTGCCGGCCGCGAGCAGGCCCTCGGCCACCGGGAATGCGTCACGGGCAGTGGCGAGCAGCGACGGCAAGACGACGAGCGCGTTCTTCGCCCACTGGTGCGGGCGCAACTCCTTCACGAGCGCGCGCAGCATGCTCGGCCGACGCGACACGATCTCGACCTGCTTCAAGTCACTGAGCGCGTTGATGGTGCCGGGCCAGGCATCCAGCACGTAGCCGCGCGTGGCGGCCTCGAGCACCGGTCGATCGCTCAGCGAGTGGGCGATGTAGTCGAAGCCCTCGGGAAACTCGGTGAGCAACGTGCTGCACAGAGCCGCGGAGGACCGGTCACTGACGTGAACGGCGTCGAACAGCTTGAGGTGGCGTGCGACGCGCTCGGCGAGCTCGGGATCGCTGGCCCCCGCGAGCACGACCTTGCGCCCGCCTTCTCGACACGCCTCGAGCGCCCGAACCAACGGATGACGATAGGGTAAGAACGCCGGATCCAGCGGGCTGCTCTCGGCCACCCGTTGCTTCAGTCGGCTTGGGCCGCCCAAAATCCAGAATGGCAGCACGAACGCCACCCAGGGACGCTGACGAAACAGGAGCGCGACGCGCTCGGAAAAGAGCTGAGCGGTGACGAGCGCTCCGTCCAGCGCGACGCACACGGGGCGTGACCTGGCGCTTGGATCGCCTAGGTTGTCCCCCAACGACGTTTCCGTGGGCATATGGGCAGGCCCCTAATAGCCATTCGCGGCCGAAAACGGAACCACAGAGCGGCGCGCTGGCCCCCCTCGCCTGCCACGAGGGGGTCGAAACACCAGTAGACGCCGCCCTTCCGCGCGGCTCAGCCCACTTCTTCCTCGACGACTTCCTCGTTCTCGTCGATCCGCTCCGGGCGCTCCGGCCGTTCGCCGTTACCGCGGCCCTTGGTGTCCTCGGTGTCCGGCGCGCGCAGCTTGTAACCCGAGCCGCGCAGGGTCTCGAGCGGGAGCGCGTCCCCCAACTTGGCGCGCAGGCGGCGCACGTGAATGTCGACCGTGCGCGGGCCACCTTCGTAGCGGTTGCCCCAGACGCGCGCGAGCAGGTGCTCACGAGACAGCACCTTGCCGCGGCGCTCGCACAGGTAGGCGAGCAGCGCGAACTCCTTCGCGGTGAGCGAGATGGGGCGGCCGTCCACGTAGACCTCGTGACCGGCCTTGTCGACCACGATGCCCGCGACCTTGTGCCGCTCTTCGGTCGCGAACTCGCTCCGGCGCCATTCGAGCGCGCGGATGCGGCCGTACAGCTCCTCGGGAACGTACGGGTGCAGGCAGAAGTCATCGAACCCGCTGGACGGGTCGATGCGAGCGATCTGCCCGACGGTCACGGCGATCAAAGCGCCAACGTTGTCGAAATACGGCTCCTTGCGGACGGCGCGCAGCGCCGCCACGGCTAGATCGGGGCGGTCCAACGCCTCGAAAACCAGGGCTCGGGGGCGGATTTCGAGCTCGTCGTCATCGTCACCGATGAGTTCGACGGGGTCGTCCCACAGGTCGAGGGTGCGCACGGTGGCGCCGAGTTGCCTCAGCGTCGACGACGCGCCCTCCTCCCGTTCGAGCATCGGGCCGTGCCCGATGACCGCCACGAAGCTTTTCGCTCGACTAGAGGTAAACTCAGGAGATTTCGGTGCCACCAACGGTTATCCGCGCAATCTTGATGGTTGGGCAGCCGACGCCGACGGGAACGCTCTGGCCATCCTTGCCACAGGTCCATATTCCATCGGAAACGGCCACGTCATTTCCAAGCATTGTTACATCACGCAATGTTTCGGGACCGTTGCCGATCAGATTCACACCCTTCAACGGAGCAGTTAGTTTTCCGTCCTCGACCAGGTAGCTTTCGGTAAGGGAGAAAACAAAGTCCCCGTTCGAAATGTCGACCTGGCCGCCGCCGAAGGTTTTCGCGTAAATGCCGCGTTTTACGCTGCGAAGCATCTCTTCTGGGTCGTGCGGACCGGCCAAGAGAACGGTGTTGGTCATCCGCGGCATGGGCGCGCAGGCGAAGCTTTCGCGACGCCCATTGCCTGTGAAACCTACCCCGAAATGTTTGGCCGAGAGCCGGTCCTGGAGGTAGCCGCGAAGCACTCCGTTTTCGATTAGGACACTCTTCTTGGGCTCGACGCCTTCGTCGTCCACGTTGATCGAGCCACGGCTTTGCAAGAACGTCGGGTCATCCACCACGGTGCACAGATCGCTCGCAACGGACTTTCCAACCTGGCCCGTGTAGTTGCTCGTGCCCTTGCGGTTGAAGTCAGCCTCTAGGCCGTGGCCCACAGCCTCGTGCAACAGAATGCCGCTGTCGCCAGGTGCGAGGATCACCTCCATCTGACCTGCGGGTGCGGGGCGTGCGTCGAGCAGCACGAGCGCTTGCTTGGCCGCCACTTCGGCGTGCCACTCGGGTGAAAAGCCGTCGAAATAACCGAGGGTCATACGGCCTCCGCCGCCGCTGCGCCCGGACTCACGACGACCGTCTTTTTCCGCGATGGCGCGAATCCCGAAGCGCATCAAAGGCTGCACGTCGTGCACCATGCGACCGTCGCTGGTCGCGATCAGGATCTCGCGCACCTCTTCGGCGAAGGATGCTTCGGCTTTGATGATCCGCGGATCGTGCGCCAACGCAGCGCGACTCGCGCGCTCGAGCAATGAGCGCTTGTCGACCCCTGGCACGTCGATCGACGGACGGTCGAGCTCGTAGCGCGAGGGCAAGGCGAGGCGTTCGATGGCAACGGGCGTGATCGTCTTTCCACCCTGGGCGATGCGGGCGGCGGTTTCCGCAGCGCGCTTCATGGCATCCCAGCTCAAGTCCTCCACGTGCGCGTAGCCCGTGGCGTCGCCCTTTTGGACGCGAACGCCGAGACCCATGCTCACACCGCGTGAAGCGCTGCGGGTGATGCCCTCTTCGAAGCTGATGCCGCCGCCCGCGCGGTACTCGAAGAACAAGTCCGCATACTCCCCGCCATGGCTGAGCGCGATGGTGAGGAGCTTGCGGGCGATTTCGGCGTCGATGGCGCCCTCGCCCCCGGGCCGGAACGGAGCTTGGTAAGAGGCGCTTTGAGTCATGAATTCCGTCCTGGCGCGATACGCATTCACCCATCATGCGGCTCTCGGATGGGCCGTGCAAGCAGGCCAAAAAGCGGTTTGGTGGCCGCCGGAGCCGAGGCTCGGCTTTGTTTCGCGCGCTGCACCCGAAGCAAAGCGGCGTTCGCCATAAAACCGCCGCGGAACCCGGCAAACGGAGGCTAGCGCTGCACCCTGGCGATGATACCTTCCGCGCCGTGCATCCACTTCACGACATCCTGGTTCCTGAAAGCCTCGAAGACTTCATCCCGGCAGTGATCGAGATCCCGCAAGGCTCGAAGCTCAAGTACGAGCTCGACAAGCGCACCGGCCTGCTGATGCTCGATCGGGTGCTCTACTCGTCCGTCCACTACCCCGCGAACTACGGCTTCGTTCCCCAATCGCACGCCGACGACGGCGACCCGCTCGACATCTTGGTCTTGATGCAGGAACCGGTCGTCCCGCTCACCATCGTACGCGCGCGCCCCATCGGCGGCTTCTCGATGACCGACGACAAGGGCATCGACGACAAGATCATCGCGGTCGCGGTCGACGATCCGGCGTTCGCCCATTTGCACGACGTGCACGAGATGCCAACGCACATCACCATGGAGATTCAGCGCTTTTTCGAAGACTACAAGGCGCTCGAAAACAAGATGAGCGTCGTCGAAGGCATGTACGGCCGCGGCCGCGCCCTCGAGGTCGTGCGCGAAGCCCTCGCCGCGTATCGCTCGGCCAGCGCCTGGAGCAAGGGCTGATTTTTTGTTGATGATCACGAATTACGTCACGTAGCGGCCCAGCCTTCGGCGGCGTGGACGGCCAGGGAGAGCGGCACAAAACCGCTCTCCCGCGCGCGACTGGGCCTGGATTTCTGCTAGGTTCGCCGGCCCCATGAGCGACGTGAAGAGTGACGAGAAGGGCGACGAAAAGAGCGAGCTGGGCAAGGGCTACGAGCCCGCCGAGGTCGAGCCCAAGTGGTACAAGTTCTGGCTCGAGCACCGCGTGTTCGAGGCCAGCGTCGACCCGGCCGATCAGCGCAAGCCGTACACGATCACGCTGCCGCCGCCGAACGTCACGGGCTCCCTGCACATGGGCCACGCCCTGGGGGACACGATCGAAGACGTGCTGATTCGGCACAAGCGCATGCAGGGCTACAACACGCTTTGGCAGCCGGGCATCGATCACGCGGGCATCGCGACCCAGCTCGTGGTCGAGCGCCAGCTCAAGCGCGAGGGCAAGACGCGCCACGATCTCGGGCGCGCCAAGTTCATCGAACGGGTCTGGGAGTGGAAGGCGCAGAGCGGCGGCCGCATCGCCGAGCAGATGAAAGTGCTCGGCTGCTCGGCGGACTGGGCGCGCTCCAAGTTCACGATGGACCCTGAGCTACAGGTCGCGGTGCGCGAGGCCTTCGTACAGCTTCACGAACAGAGGTTGATCTACCGCGCGTCGCGGCTGATCAATTGGTGCACGGATTGCCGGACCGCGCTGAGCGACGTCGAGGTCGAGAGCGAAGAGGCCAACGGCGAGCTGTACGAGCTCGCCTATCCCGTGATCGACGCCGATCCGGCGAAGGGCGCGGCCGAGCTGGTCGTCGCCACCACGCGGCCCGAGACCATGCTCGGCGACACCGCCGTCGCGGTACACCCCGACGACCCGCGCTACACGCACTTGCACGGGAAGAAGCTGAAGCACCCGTTCCTGGATCGCGAAGTGCCGATCATCACCGATGCCATCTTGGTGGACATGGCCTTCGGCACGGGCGCCGTGAAGGTCACGCCGGCTCATGACTTCAACGACTTTGCGACCGGCAAACGCCACAAGCTCGAAGAGATCAACATCCTGAATCTGGACGGCACGCTCAACGAGCATGCCGGGCAGTTCCAGGGTTTGAACATCAAACAGGCGCGCACCGCGGTGAAGAAGGCGCTCGCCGAAGCGGGCCTCGAGCGCGGCAGCAAGCCGCACAAATTACAGCTGCCGCGCTGCACCCGCTCGAACACCGTGGTCGAGCCGATCATCTCGACGCAGTGGTTCGTGGACATGAAGCCGCTGGCCGAGCCCGCGCTGGCCGCCGTGCGCGACAAGCGGACCGAGATCATCCCTGCGGAATGGGAGAAGACCTACGAGCACTTCCTGAACAACATTCAGGATTGGTGCATCTCGCGCCAGCTGTGGTGGGGCCATCAGATCCCGGCCTTTCACTGCGCGGACTGCGCGCACATCACGGTCACGCGCGAGGAGCACCCAGCCGCGTGTGAGCAGTGCAAGGGTCAGAACCTCACTCAAGATCCGGACGTGCTCGACACTTGGTTCTCGAGCGGCCTGTGGCCGTTCTCGACCCTCGGTTGGCCCAACAAGACGCCGGAGCTCGAGCGCTTCTACCCGACGAGCGATCTCGAGACGGGCTACGACATCCTGTTCTTCTGGGTCGCGCGCATGATGATGATGGGCCTGCACTTCATGGGTGAGGTGCCGTTCCGGCGCGTCTTGCTGCACGGCATGGTCGTCGACGAGACCGGCGACAAAATGGGCAAGCTGAAGGGCAACACGCTCGATCCGCTGGACCTGATCTACGGCGCCGATTTCTCGGCCATCGTGCAAAAGACGATGCCCGACGCACCGGTGGACGAAGCCCTGGCCAAGTTCAAAAAGGCGTATCCCTCGTCCGCGCAGATGGGCAAAGGGTTTTCGCCGAGCGGCGCGGATGCCTTGCGCTTCACGCTCGCCAGCTACTCGCCGCAGGCCAAACGCATTGCGCTCTCGCCCGCGCGCGTCGACGGGTATCGCAAGTTTTGCAACAAGATCTACAACGCGACACGCTTCTCGCTCGGCTACCTCGAAGGGCAAACCGTCGCGGTGGATGGCTCAGCGCCGACGCCGAAGCTGCTCGTCAATCGCTGGATCTTGTCGCGCGTGATCACTGCCGTAGAAGCCAGCACCAAAGGCATCGATAGCTACCGCCTCGACGAGGGCTCGGGCGCGCTCTACCACTTCTTCTGGGACGAGTTCTGCGCGTGGTACGTGGAGCTCACCAAGCCCGTGTTTTTGCACGGCACGGACGAAGAAAAAGCCGAGACTCGGCTGGTCTTGGCGCACACCCTGGAGACGGCGCTGCGCGCGCTGCATCCCTACGCGCCGTTCATCACCGAAGATCTGTGGCAGCGCATTCCGCGGCCCGCGTCGCGTCCTGCGTCGATCGCGCTCGCGCCGTACCCCACGGCCGCCGATGGCCGGTTCGATGCCGACGCCGAGCGCGCGATGAACCTGCTGATGCCGGTGATCGGCGCTGCTCGCACGGTGCGCAGCGAGCACGAGATCGCCCCCAGTGATCCGGTCAAGGTCGAGCTCCGCGCGCGCGATCCGAAACTGCGCGCACTGCTCGAAGAGCAAGGCCGGTTCATCGCCTTCTTGGTGCGCACCGAAGGCACGCCCAGCGTGGCGGACTCGGGCGGCGAGCGGCCGAAAGGCGCGGTGCTCACCGTGGCCGGTGAGGTGGACGTGCTCGTGAATCTGCGCGGGCTGGTCGATCCCGCGAAGGAAAAAGAGCGCGTCGAGCGCAAGCTGAAGAAGATCGAGAAGGACGTGGAAGTGATGAAAAAGCGGCTCCAAAATGCCAATTTCATCAAGAACGCCCCGCCCGAGGTGGTGGTCGAAGCCAACGGCCAATTGCAGTCGCTGGAGCGCGAGCACGCGAACCTGAGCGACAGCTTGAAATGGATCGACGAGCTGAAGGAGTGAGCCGCCCCCCTCGCGGAGGCCTACTGAGCCGCGTTCTTGGGTAAGCCCAGCGCGAGGAAGCTCGGGTCGAAGCCGATCAGCGCTTCGAGCCCGCTCTCGATGGTGAAGCGAAAGCCGGCTTCGAACGAGCCGCTAGGCAACGCGCCGCGCAGCAGCACGGCATTGCCAGGCCCACCGAGCTGCTCCTCGAAGCCGCGATAGACCTGACGGTGGAGGGCGTCAGCCTCACGGCACGTGGTCAGCTTTCGCTTCTTGCACTCCGAGTCGCGCTGCGCGACTTCGAGCTCGCGTTTCCAGAGCTCGAACCAGACCGTGCTCGCCTCCCAGCGTGAATCGGCGGCTAGCCGCGCCCACTCCGCTCGCAGCTCGGCGAAGCGGCCGAGCGGTGCGCCGTGCGCCGAGAGCAAGAGGTGATAGCCGCGAATCAAGAGTAGCAGCTCGTGCGCGCGCTCCAAATCAGGCGGTAATTCGGCGTTGACGGCCCCCTGCAGCAGGCGGTCCGCCTGTTCGAAGCGCTCCCCATGGGCAAGCGCGCCGGCGGCATCCAGCACCGCGCGGAACGCGAGCTCGGGCGGGATGTTCTCGTTCAGCAACTGACCCGAGACCCGGGACAATAGTTGGTACGAGCGCTCCGACGAGTCGAGCAAGGCATCGGCCTCGGTCACGCTCAACACCAAGCGTGAGCGCTCCAAGGACGTCCCCAAGCTTTGCGCCATGACCGCTGCGAGCTGGGCACGCGCTGCGGCCATGCGCTCGGCAGATGCGGTGCTGGCCGCGGCCCACACCTCGAGCGCCGTGCGCGCCACTCCGAGCGAGGCAGCCGTGCTTTGCGCAGGAACGGCGTCGAGCAACGGCCCGATGTCTTGCTGATGTGAGAGCGCAGCGGCGACCGCGAGCACGCCCGCCTGCGCGAAGCGACTCGTGTCCGAGCTGATCAGCGCCAGCGCGCGCGCGGTGAGCGCCTGCGCATCGGCCGCACTGCGACGGCCGGAGGCGTGCGGCTCGACGCGAGGCACGGTCTCCAGGAACAACACGAGCCCCGCGAGCTTCGGCGCGCCGGCCGAGATTTCTGCGATCTTGGTCGACAGCGCCGCGACCCGCGCCTGGCCCTGCTCGGCGCTGAGCGCGCCTAGTGAAAGCTCCGCGGCCGTGTCGTGCACCCACGGGATCACGTGACCCAGAGCGGCGTAAACTTCGACGGCCTCGTCGTCGCGACCCGCGCCGCTGCGCCATGCAGCCTCGAGCGTGCTGCGCGCGGCCTTCACTTGCCCGCTGGCACGAAACGCCACTGCACAAAGCTGCGCGTTCCCGACGTCGGGGGGCAGCTGTGGACAGGAGGGATTTTCGATGTTGGCCTCGGCGAGCGCGCTGGCCAGATCGAGCCGCGTCTTGGCCTGATTCGCGAACGGCTCGAGCAGCGCGCTTGCTTGGTCGGGACGACCGAGGCGCAGCCAGGCACGCGCCACCTTCAGGCGCTCAGCGAGCTCCGCCGGAGCTGGCGTGGTCGTCGCGAGGCGAGCGACCGCGAGCAACGGCTCGATGCTGGCCGCAGCGCCCTCACGGAGCGGATGCTTCTTGTCGCTGACGACGCGCGTGGCCTCTTCGACGCGACCGGAGCGCGCCAATTCTGCGGCGAATTCTAGACGATTGTCCGAATTCGGTGCGCTGCTGGCGAGAACTTCGCGAGCCAGCAACGTCAAGTCACGACGCCCCACGGTCAGCGCCACGCGCGCGACCAACCGGCAAACGAGCTCCGTGCCCTTGCCGGCCTGAACCACGTCTGCGGCGCGGTCGCGTAGAAAATCGAACGCGGCACGCCGCGCAATCTCGCGCACGATCGCGACGCGTGCGGTATCGGGCGACGAAGCGGGTGCGGTACCCTCGACGCCCAATAGCCCAGCCAGCTCTTGGCTCGCGGCTGGGCTCGTGGCAAGCGCGTAGAGAGCACGCGGCGAGCCGCCCCCCGAAGCCAGATGTAAGAGCGGCAAGGTCTCGACCAGCGGGCCGTCGTCGGCGCGGATCGCGAGCTTGTGCTCGGCGTCGAAGCTCCCCAAACGCGCTTGCAAACGCTGCTGTGCACCCTCGGGAAGGGCGGCCCACACCGGCGGCGGGCGCGGGATCGAACGCAGCGCGCTCGCCAAACGCTCACGCGGGCCGGCCGCAACGGCGGGCGTGGGCTCAGCTGCTTTGACGGCGATCTGCGGTGATTTTGCGGGAGCGCAGGCGAACGGAGCGAGCGCGACGAAGAGCGGCAGCAGCGACGCGAGGGGGGGTCGCATCAGAACCGGAACTGACCGATGAAGCCGACCTCGCTCCAATCGAGCGTGTTGTTCTTTCCGAACGCATTCGGAAAGCGAAGCATGCCGCCGATGTGAATACCTGGCGAGACGGTGAACAACACGCCACCTTCGAGCGGGATTCGAAAGTAATCACCGAAGTTGTCGAGCGGGCCTTCGAGCCCCGTGCCCACGAACGGCGCGATCGTCGGTGTGGGCTGGAAGTAAAACCAGATCGGCGCGTTGAGGTAATCGCCATTGCCGAGCTTGCGGCGGTTGGCGCCGACGTAAATGCTCGGGTCGTAAACCAACGCCACGCTCTCGGCGATGTTGGCGCGACCCAGGATACCCACCTGGAAACCGACGAACAGGTCGGGGCGCAGCTGGTGAAACGGAACCCCGAGGTGCAGGTCGACCTCGTAGTTGCGCCCGCCGCTCAGGAACACCACCGCGCCAAAGCCGACATCGTTGTAAACCTTGCGATCACCCGGTCCATCCCCGGTGTTCAAGCGCAAGCCACGCTCGTGCGTGACGCCGATCATCACGTCGTCCGAGATTCCCCAGAACAGATTGACCGGAAACTCGACCGGTTTGAACGATGAGTTCTTGCTCGTATTGATCCGCATCAGCTCGGGCCGCGCCGGCGTGCCGGTGACCTCGAAGCCGCCTTTGGGCAGCAAGAAGCTCTGACGAGTCCATTCTTGTGCGTGTGCGGCGCGCGGCGCGAGGCAAGCAAAGAGAGCAAGCAGAGACAGACCAAGGGACTTAATTTTGTTCACGGCGCGAGGAGGCTAACATTCCTCCCCGCGCCCTTGGCAAGCCTCGAAGCACGGCAAATTCCCGGAGTTGGTTGCTTCGGCATGAACGCCTCAGCCGGGGCTGAACATGATTGGGTAACTCACCGTTACGATGCCGTTCTCCGGTTTGGGGAACGACAGGCCGTAGAAGGCCTGCACGACACAAGACGTCACACCGCTGTCCGGCATGTCACTGCCGCCATTCGCGGCGTTCGTCACCGCGCCTTCACGACCGATCACGAAGCGCGCGGTGACGCGGCCGGTGAGGTTCGGATTGAGGTGCAGCCCGTTCTCGTAACACATCCGGAAGCGGCCATAATTCTGGCGCACGATGCGCTGCACGACTTCCGGCGGCAGGTGGCCGCTGACAGTCGAGTTGGACGCCATACGAATGCCCGGGGGGCGCGTCTTGTGCTCACCCGTTGCATTGCCCACGCTGTGCCCAAACCCTGCCGGGCCGCAATTGCCGGTGCCGCACGTGCCAATGCCCCCGAGCGCAACACCGAAGCCGTGGCCGCCACCGCCCTGGTCCAAACCGCTCAAGCGCAAACCACCGAAGCCGCCGGATTCACCGGGGTCACCGAACATGCCGCCTTCGGCGTCGAAGCCGTCACTGCCGAGCGCCGGGTCGCGCACGAACGGCGAACCACCGCCCGCACTCGTCGACAGCGTGCCGAGCAGCTCGATCATGCCGAAGTTGCGCGCCGACTCCAGCTGTTGCGCGCGCGACAGTGAGATCTGCGGCGCGTCGCCGCGCACCGCCGCGCGGTGATTGGTCACGGGCGCGTTCAGCTTGCCCATCGCTCCCTCGCGGCCCTGCGCGGCCTCTGCTGGCGCACCGGGCTGATTGTCTTTATTGCCGGATTGGTCTTTCTCGGCCTCTTCCTCGCGGTTTCGCTCGGCCTGCGCGCTCAAGTACTGCTTCATCGTTTCCAGGCGATCACTGTCCAAGTCTTCGCCGTCGGTGAGGCCCATGGCCGGCATCCAGAACGCGAAGCTTGCGACCAGCGCGCCCACGATCGCAAAGCTTACTCCGAAAGCCGACAGCGCCGAGCGATCCCCAGCGAGGGCTTCGCGCGGCGTGCTCTGCGCGGCCGCCACGTTGGCGACTCGGAACGTCAACTTGCCGAGCTCGAGCTCGACGACCGTGCCCGCGAGCAGCGCGATGCTCGTCGCGTTGCTTTCTTGCGCGTACGGCTCGTGAGCTTGCTTGACGCGAACGCGAGCGGCGGGCGGGACGACCACGTGGGCCGTGCCGTTCGTCACTTGCACGATTTGCGCGCTGGCCATCCCGAGTTGCTGGGCCGCGATCTCGAAGTCGACGGGCATTGCCGCGTTGCCTTCACCGACCGTGAAGCTCTGCGTCGCGGCTTGGTGCTTGGCGAACAAGATGGTGGAACCCCAAAAGCCCATGATCTCGATGGCCTCCACACCGACGCGCTCGAACTCACCCGGCTCGAGCGAGCGCTGCTTGAGCAGCACGTGGGTGGGGGCGTCGGGCTCCGTCAGATACGTATTTTCTTGCGCGCTCGCGAAGCCGAAGCCGGCTGCCGATACGGGTCGTGAACGAAATGCATGATGCTCGGGTTGCACGTGTGCCATGGACAGAATCCTCCTGTTGGTTCAGACGAACGAAGCGCGCCCAACGCGGTCAGCGAGTGCGCAACGCGCTCACTCGACATCGGCGAGCGCAGAGGCGCGCTCGCTCGAGACCGCTTTGGCGAAAGCTCGAAACCTTCGCCGCGGCAGCGTGTCGTTCGGTGTCGCCTAAACCGACAGCAGCCGGCTCGTAGATGTTCCGAAAATTCGCACGCAGCAAAACGGCACACGAACCCGCGTACGAACCCGCGACCAAGAAGCCGGACTGACCGGGCAATGAGAAGGACGAGCGGAGCCGCCACACCTACATCGGCCGAACGTGGGGCCCACACCGTGACTGCGTGATCTCGCGCGATCGGGAAAATCCCTACCCTGCTCGAAGCGTGTTAGTCTGGATAGTGAGGCGTCCGAGCTTGTCCGACGAAA
Organism: Myxococcales bacterium; assembly: GCA_040348785.1. Classification (GTDB taxonomy): domain Bacteria; phylum Myxococcota_A; class Polyangia; order Polyangiales; family Polyangiaceae; genus PMG-095. The sequence goes on from JBEQTH010000023.1 coordinate 115,541, forward strand.
AGGAGTCCGAAGATTACCCCCTCCTGTCGGAGGATCCGGATGAGCGCACCGCGATCGTCAGCTTGGCGGAGCTGCGCGGTAGTCCGCGAAAGCTGTCGAAAGACCGCCACTTGTTGGTACGCGTGAAGGGCGCCGAGCTCGGCCGCGTGTCCCGCTTGCCCCCCGAGCCGTTCCGCATTGGGCGCAGCCAAGACTGCGAGCTGTGGCTGGGGGACGACGGTGTGAGCCGCAAACACGCGCGCATCGTCCAAGAAGGCACGTTGTACCTGATCGAAGATACGGAGTCGGCCAACGGCACCTTCGTGCAAGGTCAACGTGTGTCTCGCCAGGCGCTGCGCGACGGTGACGTCATCCAGTTCGGTCCCACCGCCGTGTTCCGCTACACGATTACGGACGAGAGCCAAGAAGCGTTGCTCCAACAGCTGTACGACGCGAGCGTGACCGACGCGCTCACCGGCGCGCACAACCGCGAGCACCTCGACACGCAGCTGCGTTCAGAGCTCTCCTTCGCGCGCCGCCACAAGGCGGACGTTTCGCTCGCTTTTTTCGATGTCGATCACTTCAAGAAGGTGAACGACACCTACGGTCATCAAGGCGGGGACGCGGTGCTCGTATCGCTCGCCAATGCCATTCGCGGCATGATCCGCAACGAGGACGTGTTCGCTCGCTACGGTGGCGAAGAGTTCGCCTTGATCTTGCGCGGTATCGATGGCAACGGTGCTGCCATCGTCGGCGAGCGGCTGCGCGAGCGAGTGGAGGCCATGCGCGTCAACTTCGAGGGCCGCGTGCTGACGGTGACCGTGAGTGTCGGCTGCGCCTCTTTTGCCGAGCTCGACGAAAAGACGCCCGAAGCGCTGGTCAGCACCGCGGACAAGCGCCTGTACGCTGCCAAACACGCCGGCCGAAATCGCGTCATCGCCCAGGGCTGATTCGCGGCGCTTCGGGAGGAATGCGCTCTCGACGTTGCTACTTTTGGCGCGAGGCACTACCACTCTGCGCCGCGCATGCGGTCAGACGACGAAGCCCCCGTGGCTCCCCTCCCAGCTGCCCCCATCGCGGACGGCGCAGAGCCACCACTTTCCGCAATCGAGCAAGCGCTGGCGAGCGCCGACTCGGACGAGAGCGAGCGGCTGATCCCCGAGGGCAATCCGCCTCGACCCAAGCGCCTGTGGTGGCTGCTCGCCGCGCTGACGCCCCTGTTCTTGCTGATGGCGTGCGATCGCCATTTCGGCTTCAGCGTGCCGCTCGGTGCCGCGCTCTTGCTCGTCGCAAGCTTCGCCCTGCTCGACGTGCTCGGCACGTTCGACGATCGAGCGAGTGAGCTCGGCTCTGCAACGACGCTCCGGCAGCTCACGCCGCGCCTGCTCGAGGTGGGCGGCGCGCTGCTCGTGCTGTTCGTCGCGCTGCGCCTCGCCGTCGCGGGTGGCCTGCCCTGGCCGCGGCTGAGCTCGGGCGTGCTCGTCACGGCCAGCATGATCGGCGCGCTGGTCGCACTGTGCCGGCTGGCGGAAGCGGCGCGGGTATTCGCGAGCGACGGGCAACACTGGTTCGCACGGCGCGGGTTTTGGCTGTCGCTGCTCAACATCCTCTTGTACGTGCCGCTGCTCGGCAGCTACTCGCTGAGTGATCCCTGGGAGACGCACTATGGCGAGGTCTCGCGCGAGATGCTGGCGCGCGACGATTGGATATCGCTGTGGTGGGCTCAAGACGGCTGGTTTTGGTCGAAGCCAGTTTTGGACTTTTGGCTGCAAGGGCTGGGCTTTTCGGCGACGGGCGTGCACTTCATGCCCGACCAAATCCTGGCCGCGGCGAGCAGTGGGGCGTCCCCCGCTCCGGAGTGGCCAGCGCGTCTACCCGTGTTCTTGCTCACCGTCGTCGCCACGTACTTTTTGTACAAGGCCGTCGCCAAGACCTTTGGCGGGCGCGCAGGGTTCTGGGCCGGGCTCGTGCTCACCACGGCGCCCTATTGGTACCTGATCGCGCACCAGAGCATGACCGACATGCCGTACGTGGCGCCGCTCACCACCGCGCTATCGCTCGTACTGCTCGGGATGGGCACCGATCCCGACGCGCTGGTGCAGAGCTACGAGCTCACCGTTGGCAAGCGCGTGCTGCGTTGGTCGGCGTTCCACGTGCTGTTCGCCGGCGTGCTCATGACGGTGCTGCCGCAGCTCGTGTATCTGCTGACGCGCAACGTCGCGCTGCAGCTCTCGGGCCCGAACTTCGGCTTCCGCTGGCACTGGGACGAGTTCTTCTCCGGCTCGGGCGGCGGCAACTGCGGGCTGCCCGGCAACGAGCCGTGTCGTTGGGCCGACCCCGTTAATCCCTTGTTCCAGCCGGCCCTTGGCGCATTGATCTGGGGCTTGGTGCTCGGTTTGCTGCTGTATCTGAACCGCGGTGAACGCCGCGCGCAACGGCTGTACTTCTTGGCAGCCTGGTTCTTCACGGCGCTTTCCGCCCTCGCCAAGGGCGCGCCGGGCTTGGTCTTACCGGTCGTGATCGCGCTGGTCGGCGTGGGCGCCGCGCGCCGCTACAAAGACTACGCGCGGCTCGAGCTCGTGGGGCTCGGCTTGATGTTCGCCTGTGTGTGCCTGCCTTGGTACATGCAGATGTACATGCGGCACGGCCCGCAGTTCACCGACCGCTTGCTGTTCCACGACATGTACAAACGCGCCTTCGTGCACGTGCACGACACGAACACGGGCGACGACGTGAGCTTCCGCTACTACGTCTGGCAGTTGGGCTACGGGCTCTTTCCGTGGGCCGGCTTCGGAGCGGCGGGGCTCGTGTGGTGGCAGCGCTTCAAAGACGAAGCGGAACGAGCCGAAGCAGAGGTGATGGCGTTCCTGGCGCTGTGGTTCACCGTCTCGTTCGCCATGTTCACCATCACGCTCACCAAGTTTCATCACTATGCCCTGCCCACGGTGCCGCCCATCGCGGCCCTGTGCGGCGTGCTGCTCGATCGCGCGCTGGGCGCGGGCAAGCTGACGCGCGCCGGCAAACTCGCGCCCTATCTCCTGAGCTCGAGCGCCAGCGCGTTGCTCCTCGTGTACGGCGCGTTGCGCTGCTTCCCGGGCACCGTCGGCGGCAGCTTGATTGACGGGCAGCTCGCGCGCTCGGCGCCGCTCCTCGGCTTCGCGGTGTTCACCTGCGGCGCGCTGCTCGCCGTGTTCACCGTGAAGCACTATGGCGCGCCCGCCGAAGCAAGCGACGGCTCGTTCGGCGCCCGCTACGAGAGCTTCGCGCTGTCGCTGCTCGGTGTGGCTTCGGCGATTCCGATCGTGCTCGTCGGGCGCGACTTGTCGACGTCCGTTTACAACGACGTCGAGGGCCAAGCGCGCTTGATGAACCTGTTCACGTACAACTACCGCCGCCCGTGGCCCAGCGATTCCCTGGTCTTCAACGGCATCATCGCCGCCTTCACGGCGGTGAGCGCGCTCGTGGCCCTCGGCTTCGCGCTGCCCAAAGTGCGTCGCCACGCGCTGTCACTCTTCGCAGTGATTGCGGTGGCCTGGACGGCCTGGGGCCTCGACGTGTACCTGGTGAAAGCCGCGCCGCACTGGGGCCAGCGCGAGACGATCTTGACCTACTACGCGACCCGCAAGGGCCCCGAAGAGCCGTTCGTGGCTTATCAGATGAACTGGAAGGGTGAGAACTTCTACACCGGCAACCGGGTGCCCGCCTTCGTGTCCACGGGCGCAAAATTCAAAACCTGGGTCGCCGATCAAAAGAAGAAGGGCGTCAAAGTGATGTTCTTCACCACCGAGCACACGCGCGTGAGCGCGCTCAAGAGCGAGCTTGGCACCGTGAAGAGCTTCAAGGTGCTGACCACGCGTGAGCTGAACAACAAATTCATGCTCGCCCGAGCGGAGCTCTAGGAGATAAGGACGCGCTACGCGGTGGAAGACTTACGTTGCGCAGCCTCGGCTGGTGACCGCTCCGCCGCCCGCGCGTCGCTGATAGATCGCACGTGCCTGTTCGGTCAGTTCTTGTAGGCCTCCATCTCATTCGCCGATCGTGATCTGATCGTGCCAAAGTCAGAAAGCTCGAGGTATTTCCGGGCATGCGGCTGCACTGCTTGGCGCGCGCTCCGGCGCGAGGCGTGGGCCGCTTCGCGGGCACCAGCAGAGTGGGGCGCTCACAGGTCCGCAATGCACCTCACCGGCGCGCCACAGTGCGCACGCTGCGCATCGCACTAGGTGCACCTGAGGCCGCGAAACGAGCTGCAGCCCGCGCCCACGGGGCGCCCACTCTCTCTCACGCTCTCAGGCGCGCGTTTCGTAATCCACCATGCGCACGCCGCGTTTCGCTTTTTCGGCTTCCGTCGCGACGCGTAGCTTCTCGTACAGCGCGACCACGTCCGTCTTGATCTCGTGCACGTTGAGCTCGGGCGTGGATTTATCGAACGTCTTGAGCAGCAGGTTGCCGGTGCCCAGCGCGCGCTGACCGAACGGGCGATCCACGGTGTAGTCGGCGATGCGATACAGATCGATTTGCTCGAGGCGCTTGGAGAGCACGCCGGTCTCGACCACGATCCGGCGCGTGGTCACGCGGTACAATTTCGAGCCGCGGTGCCACCAGCGCGGCAAGAGCCAGATGCCAATGGTGAGAATCGCGAGCAGCAGCACGCCGATGCTGGGCACGAGCGCAGGCCGACCCTCGAATAGGACTTCCTCACCCGAGTGGTCGCTGTCCGCGCCCGACACCACGCTGCCGGCCTGCCCGCTCGCGCTCACCGGCCTCGCTCACGCCTGAAGGAGGCGCTTGAGCTCTTCTTTGATGATGGTCTCGGCCAGCGTGGGCACGACTTCCCACACCACTTGCTCGACCACTTCACGGGAAAGCGAGAGCACCGCGTCCACCTGAGCGCTGCTCAGGCCGAGGCCGCCGAGCTTGCCTGCAAAGTCCGCCGGCAGGGCCGCGGCGGCAGGAGCCGGCGCGGGAGGCACGTAAGCCGGCACGGGAGCCACCACGGGCGCCGGGCTCGGCGCCGGACCGAGATCCACGGCGGGGGCGCTGGTGAGCGTGGAGCGAGCAGGCACGAGCGGCTGCACCGGAGCGACCGCAGGCGGCGCCGGCGAGGCCGGGATGATCGGGCTTGGCGTGGAACCGTAGGCCAGCGTCTGCACTCGTGGCCGACCAGGGCTCGCGAATGGGTCAGAAGCCTTGGCAGCCGACGGCATCACCACTGGCGAGGGAGCAACGGCCATCACCGGCGCGCTCGCGGCGCGGCGGGCGATGGTGGTCACCTTCTCGAGCAGTTGCTGCGTGTCGAACGGCTTGTCGACGAAGTCGTCGGCACCGACCGCACTGCCGCGCGCCCGATCATACGGCTGCTGCTTGCTGGAGAGCATCACCACGGCAACGTTGGGCGAGGCCGCTTTGATCTTCTGGCACAGCTCGTAGCCGGCTGCGTTATCGAGGCCGGCGTCGACGAGCGCAACCTGCGGGTTCTCCCCCAGCTTGCCCAGCGCCTCATCCGCGCTCTCGCAGAGGACGGTCCGAAAATCTTCGCCAGCGAAGGTGATTTCAAGCACCCTGCGCATGGTCTTGCTGTCATCGACAGCCAACAACGTGGTGGTCACGGGTCCTCCGGTGTGACGTATGGACGAAGCCGGATCATCGGGGGCCACCCAAAAACTGTCAAGGATTTCGCCAAGCTTGCCGCCGGGCGGTTATTTAAGTGCCGCCTTGCCCCCGATTATCTGCTGATTCCGCGGCGTGCGGCGAGCTGCGCACCTTTCGTGCCGGCCGGCGGGAACCGTCGTTTTAGCGGCCGGGCGCGATCGAGCGTCAGCGCAGCATGAACCAGTCGACGTCCGGCGTGAGCTCGAGGTGAAAATGGTTTCGATGCTCGGGGTTGTAGTTGGGGGTCAGGATGCTGTTGAAGATGCGCGCCTCGGAGGCCTCGCAGACCAACGCGTGTAGCTCGCGCGCCTCCGGGCAGTCCACGGTCGGCGGCGGCGCGGCGGGGGCGCACTGCGTGCTCCCGAGCTGGCCGTGAAAGTCTTTGAGCACGTTCAACACCTCACCCGTGTCCTTGCGCAGCTCGCGCAAGTCGATGGCCAGCGCGCCTTGATGACGCCGGCCCCACTCGTCCATCGGCCAGCTCTTCGCGGGCGGGCGCCAGGCAGAGAAGATCCGGACCTCTGCCACCGAGTGCTCGCGCAGGACGGTAGAAAAATCGTCCAGCGACAGCACCAAGCGGCAGTCGAAGACCTCCCAAGGCACGCTCGCGCGCTCGCTGTCCGGGTAGTCGGTGCGGTACAGCACGCCACCCACTTTGCCCGTGAGCCGAACCGGAATTTTCACGCCCCGTTTCGGCTCCTCGCGTGAGAACGGGATGTGCCGTTGCCCCAGCTCGGCCAGGCAGGCATCACGGCTCATTGCGGCGTACGCCTCGGCGCGCGAGCCCGGCGCGTGCTGGAGCGGAATCGGCTTGCCGTGCGCGAGCCGCAGCGGCGTGTGGCGGTGCAGCTTGGAGCTCGGACGGTGCGCCTTCGCGGGCGCCGCCGGCTTCTTCACGGGTTTCACGGGCTTTGCTGGCGTCGCGGCGAGCAGCAGCAGGCCGAGCAATGCGCCGCCGGCGCGGCTCCCGAGGGGGGCGAAGGGCAAGCTCACCCACGAAGCCTGGCCCGAAGCGCCCGCGCGGGCCAAATCCCGGCCCGACGGGGCGCATTGGGCGACGACAATTCGGTCCAAAGCGTCACGATTTGACGAGGGGCGCGAAAAAGCAAAAGCTCTCGGGGTACCAATGAGCGTCGTTCCGCCCCTCAGCAAACGAGCCCGCTCGGTGCTGTACGCGGTGGTCACCGAATTCATCGCCACCGCCGAGCCCGTAGGCAGCCGCACGCTGACGCGTAAATACGGGTTCTCGCTGTCCGCCGCGACGATCCGCAACGAGCTCGCTGATCTGGAGGACACGGGTTATCTCGCGCAGCCGCACACCTCCGCGGGCCGCGTGCCGACCGAAGCCGCTTTCCGGATCTTCGTCGATGCACTGATGCAAGTGCGCGAAGTGTCGGACACTGACGCCGCGCGGATCCGGGACTACTTCGGCGAGCTGAGCGCAGATTCCGACATCTTGCGCGAGACCGGGAAATTGCTGTCCGATTTGAGCGGCGCGCCCGCGGTGCTCGTGCGAGTGCGGGCCGAGAGCCGCACCTTGCTCACGCTGCGCTTCATTCCGACACGCCCCTTCGAGCTATTGAGCGTGATCGTGTTCTCCGACGGCACGGTCGAAAATCGCTTCATTCACGTGGAGAAGGCGGTGAGTGAGCTCGAGCTCGAGCGCGTGCACAACATGCTCGGTGAAGTCGTGAAGGGCCGCACGCTCGCCGCCATTCGCGAGTACTTCGCCGCCGATTCCAACCGCGCCGACGAGATTGCGACCTTGCGCCAGCTCGGCTTGTCCTTGGTACGGGCCGCGACGGACAACACCACGCGCGGCGTGGAGGTCGTGATTCAAGGGCAATCGCGGTTGCTCGAGAGCCCCGAGTTCGGCAACGTGGAGCGCGTGCGTGAGTTGCTGTTCGCGCTCGAAGATCGCGAGCGGCTCTTGACTTTGCTCGATCGCACCTTGGGCTCGACCCACGTCAACGTGTTCCTCGGCGAAGAGACCGAGAAGATGGTCGGCTTCCCGGTCAGCCTGGTCGCTGCGCAGTACACCGAGGAAGACGGCGCGGCGAGCGGCGCGGTCGGTGTCATCGGCCCGACGCGCATGGACTATCCGTTCGTCGTGCCCCTCGTCGGTGCGACCGCGACTGCGATGAGCGCCGCCATGCGCCGGCTACGCGATCCCAAGCGGCAGAGCGAGTAGCGCCTGCTGAAGAGCGCGAGTGCGAGTGCGCGAGCGCCGCTTTTGCGAGAGACAGCCAGCCTGAGCCCCCCTATCATCTGGCGTCATGGCTACCGGCTCGCCCATCGACCAAGCACTGACGTTCGCCGAAGCGGCTGATTACGAGGCCGCCCTCCGTCACAGCGCCGCACTGCTCGAGCTCGATCCGCGCTCGGCCGTGCGCTTGTTCGTCAGCGCCTGGATGCTCGGCGCGCTCGGTGACCAGGAGCACGCCAAGCGCGGCTTGGAAGTGGCGGTCGAACGCGCCGTCGACACCGGCAACCTGCCGCTCTCGGTCGCTGCGGCGTGCAAGCTGCGCGAATTCGGCGGCGACGACGCAGCCGCGTTGTCCCTGATCGCCAGAGCCTTTGCCAAGGGGTCGGCGCGCTTGCTCGAGAAGCGCGGCGCGCCCCCGAACTTACCCGGCGTGAGCGCGAACTTCACACCGCTCGCCGACTCCCTATCGGGCAATGGCTTGCTCGAGAAAGGGGTGAGCATCGTCGAGACCAGCGTGGGCGTGTTCGAGGCCGATCGCGCGGAGGGTGCCGCGCCGAAGATCCCTCCGCAAGCTCTGTTCTCGTCCCTCGACGAGAAGGGCTTGCGCGCCATGATCGAGATCTTGAGCATGCGCGTCGTGTCCGCGGGCTCCTTGCTCGTGCAAGAGGGCAGCACAGGGGACGAAGCGTTCTTCGTGGCGCGCGGCGAGCTCGACGTGCAGAAGGCGCCGACCAAAGCGGGCGGCACGCCGATCGCGCTGGCGCGCCTGGGCGCAGGCGCTTTGTTCGGCGAAATGGCGTTGCTTTCGCGCGCGCCGCGCACGGCGACGGTGCTCGCCGCAGTGCCCTGCGTGGTGCTCGTCGCCACCAAGGCTGATTTGGATCAGGTGGTCGCCGCAGCGCCCACCGTGGGCCGAGAGTTCGCCGAGTTCTGTCGGCGGCGGATGCTCGAAAACCTGATGCGCACGAACTTCATCTTGCGCGCGGCCAGCCCCGCCGAGCGCCCGGCGCTGGTCGAGCGCTTCTCGATCCGGACGTTCGAGGCCGGGGAGAAGGTCGTGACGCAGGGCTCGCAATCCGAGGGTCTGCACTTGATCGCGCTCGGCGAGGTAGCGATCGTGCATCAAGACAAGACGGACGGTACGAACACGATCGTCGCCAAGCTCGGTCCGGGTGAGGTCGTGGGTGAGGTGGCACTGGTGCTGCGCCGCCCGGCAATCACCGATGTCGTCGCGCATCACCCGACGGTGACGTTATTTTTGGCGCGCGAACGGCTGATGGAGCTCGTCAAAGCTCACCCCAAGGTGTTCGTGGATCTGTACGAGCTGGCCGTGAAGCGCGACGAAGAGACGAGCACCATGGCCTCCGAAGAAGCGACCGAGACGGACGACTTCGTGATCGTGTGAGCGTCTTTTGAGAGGACGCGCGGCGCCTGCGGCGCGCGATTCGAGACTTGCGTTTGCGAAGGCTCGGCTGGTGGCCGCTGGCCGCCCGCGCGTTGCTCAGGGAAAACACGCGCCCGTTCGGTCGGTTCCACCCCTTCGGGTGTTCCCGAGCGGCTTCGTAGGTCTGCGCCTGATTGGCAGATCGTGATCTTGTCTTCCAAAGTCTTTGAGCTCGTTTTAGTTCCGAGCATGCGGCTGGGATTGCTTGGCGCGCGCTTCGGCGCGAGGCCGATGCGTGACGTCACCAGAGCGTGAGCCACTGCACGCCGAGGCCCGCGTTGCCCGGAGCCGTGAGGACGAGCGCGCCCGGGACGCCCAGCGCTTCGGAAAAGCCTTGCCCGACGCTGCTGCCAATGGCTTCGCCGAGCAGCGCGCCAGAAATGATGTCCGAGCCCCAATGGTGATCGCCGAGCCACATCCCGGACGCGACGCCCACGGCCAACGGGTAGCCGAGCCATGCCGCGAGACCGAGATCGGGGTTCGCGGCGCGAAAGGAGGCCGCAGCGGCGAACATCAACGCCGTGTGCCCGCTCGGCCACGCCGCGTACGGGCGTTGAAAGGGACGAAAGTCGCGCGCGTACTCGGGATGCTCGAGACGATCCGGGGCGTCGGGGTTGCGCCCACCGTTCGGCCATTGTCGACCGACACCGAATTTCAAGATCCCGACCGTGCCGAACGTGAGCGCTCCGGCTTGCAATACCGGGGCGATGCGACGCTGCGCCGCGCACGAATCGACGATCGCCGCGACGCCCTCACCGACCAACAAACCGCCCGCGAGCACGTACGGCGTCCACACGCTGACGGGCTCGAGCTTCGGCTTGCCAAACAGATCGCGCTGCGCGAGCAAGCGCACTTGCTGGTCGAGCCCCGTGGGGATCATCGCGAACGGCGTGACCACGGCGAGGGCCGTCAGCGTCAACGGAACTGGGCGCGCGAAGTGACTGCCGGTGCCCGATAAGTGGGACCAAGGCGCAACGTCCGGACACGGCTCCGCGGCGTGCGCCCGAGGACAGCTCGCAAACAGGAGCACGGCCGCGGCAAGGCCGAGCACCCGCGGGGGACGCGACTGGGACGCTGACAGGGCCAAAGGCATGTCTCAATCAGGGAGTATGGCGGGCCGCCGAGTCCAATTCTGCAGCCTTCTCAGCGGCATTCCCGGTGAAGCTTGACCTACCCCAAACCGAACGCTAAGCCGGGGGCCCATGAAGAGCTCGTTTCGGTTCCTTAGTGTCGTGGTGTCCGCAGTCGCAGTGCTGCTCGGCAGCGCGCAGGCCCACGCTCAATCCAAGATCGCCGTCGTCGATACGCAGCGCGCGATCATGGAAACCGAGGACGGCCTCCGTGCTCAAGCCACGCTGAAGAAAGTCTTCGACAACAAACAGCGCGAGCTCGACAAGAAGCAGGAAGATCTTCAGAAAGAGCGCGAGGACATCGAGAAGCAGCGCGACGTGCTCAGCAAAGCCGCGCTCGCCAAGCGCGTCGACAAGTGGCAGCGCGAGATGATGGCGCTGCAGGGCGTGTTCGTCGATTACAACAAAGAGCTGCAGAAGAAGCAGGGCGAGCTCACCCAGCCCATCGTGCAGAAGATCATGGGCGCGATTCGCCGCCTGGCCACCCAAGATGGGCTGGATCTCGTCGTGGACAAGCAAGCCGCGCCGTACGTGCGCAGTGACTTGGACGTGACCGATCGCATCATCACCTTGTACAACCAAGGTGCAGGTGACGACGGCAGCAAGGCGCCGAGCAAGAAGGAAGGCGCCGCCACGGGCCCCGCTCCTGCGCCGCTTGCGCTGCCGAACGCGACGCCGCCGTCGACGTTGGCGCCCGCACCCAAGAAGTAACGCGACTTCAGCAGCGCTCGCGGCGGGGGCCGGATCGAGATGAGTCCACGGAAGAGCGTCAAACTCGAGATCGGCAAGATCCTGGAGATCTTGCCGCACCGCTACCCGTTCGTGATGGTCGACCGCGTGACGGACATCGTGCCTGGCGAGAGCATTCGCGGGCACAAGATGGTGAGCGCGAACGAGCCCTGGTGTCAGGGTCACTTCCCGGCGCGGCCCATCATGCCCGGCGTGCTGATCATCGAAGCTCTCGCGCAAATTGGCGGCATCCTGGCGTATGCCTCGGAGCCGTTCGATGCCTCGACCAGCCTGATGTATTTCCTGGGCATCGATAAGGCGAAGTTTCGCCACACGGTCACGCCTGGTGATCGCTTGGATCTGTACGTGGAGGTGATTCAGCATCGCTCCAACGTGTGGAAGCTGCGCGGTGAGGCCACGGTCGAAGGCACGCTGTGCGCTCAGGGTGAGCTGCTCGCGTCGATCGTCGATCGGGACGGCTGACTCACGAGTAGCGCGCGGCGACGTACCGTACGCGACAACGTACCGCACCGCGAGCGCGCTCCGTCGGTGATAGACACGGCACCGCAATGACTCGCGCCGCGGCCGTCTTCGCTTTTTCCCTACTCCTGTCGGCGTGCGTGTCGGCGCCCGACGACACCGTGCGCCTGAGTCGTGACAATCCGCTCGATCAGCGCTCGGAGCAGGGGCTCGTGGAAGCCACGGTCGCTCTCGAAACCGCCGAGCTGACGCGCGGTCCCAATGATTTCCTGATCACGCTGCAAGCCGTCGGCGATGGCTCGGCGAGCGGCGGCGTGCCCCGGCTCATCGGCGTCGAAGCCGTGATGGCCGCGCACGGTCACCACGCCGGCGCACCGAGCATCGTGCCCGAGACGGACGGCACGTTCCGCGTCGAGCACTTGGATTTGTTCATGAGCGGGCGCTGGCAAGTCACACTCGGGGTCGAGCTCGAGGCCCGTTCGGACAGCGTCGACTTCGCGCTCGACGTGCCATGAAACCTCTCGCAATAGTGGCGTGCTCGAGCATCTTCATCACGACGCTGCTCGGGCTCGCACCCGCTCGTGCCTGCTCGTGCAGCGGCCAGGGGCCGGCCAGCGCGCTCACGCGTCCCGATCAAACCTGGGGCGTGCGGCTCTCCGAACGGCTGGTGCTGGGCAACGGCGCGTTCAACGCGCACGGTGAGCACGCCGCCTTCGCACCGCACGAGCATGACCGCACGGTCGAATACGGGCTCCTATCTGCCTACCGCTGGCAACGCTTGGAGCTGAGCTCCACGTTCAGCTACGGCGCTAGGTCTGCAGCAATCTCCGCCCAGTCGGAGCGCAGCGTGGGCTTCGGCGACACCACGCTGCGCGCCCGCTACGAGGCCGCGAGCGAGCCAGAGCCCTGGCAAACGGGCATTTACCCCGGGCTCGCCATGCTGGGCTCGGTGCGCTTGCCGACTGCAAACGCCAGGGGTCTCGCGCCGCGCGGCTTGGGCGCTACTGAATTCGCGCTGGGCGTGGTCTTGGAACGCGCGCTGTCGCCGCTGTTCCGGGCCGGGCTCGTCGCGGAGATCGCCGGCCGTCTTCCGGACACGAGCCTCGGCATCACGCGCCGCCTGGGCCCGCGAGCGAGCGCCGAATTCACGCTCTCCTACTTCGCTACGCCGGATTGGGTGTTGAGCGCGCTGCTCGGCTTGCGTTGGGAAGGCAATGCCAGCCTCCGGCAACGCGAGCAGCGCGGCACCGCTCAACGCACGACCGAGCTCGGTGCTGCCGTCTCTTGGCAACCTTGGGCGAGCGCATTCCGCGCCGGTTTTGCCGAGCGCTATGCACCGGCCGTCGACCAGCTGGGCGCCAACACGGTGCAGAGCGCCACGAGTGAATTCTGGGTCGGCTACGTGCGTTAGCTCGCGTCAGCGCGAGCTCTTGCCGCCGCCTTCGAACAGGTCGTCGAACACGCTATCGAATTCGTCCGGGTCGCCCACGGCGCGCGCGCTCTGAGACACGGGCACGGCTTCTTTTTCGGGCTGCAGCGAGCTGAGGCGCTCGCTCACGTCGCGGTAGCCCGGGTCGCGGCGCGCGATCTTCTGGAAGTAATACAAGGCGTCTTGTGCCTTGCCCTTCATCTCGTACACGGTGCCGAGGTCGTAATACAGGTTCATCTCCTGCTCGACCGTCTTGTCACCGGCGCTGAGCGCGCGCACGTAAGCTTCCACGGCTCGGTCGAGCTCGTTCTGCTCGAGGTAGACCATGCCGATCATCGCGAAGCAGTTGCACTCGCGTTGCGGATCGCGCGCCGCGAGCTCGAATTCGTGAATGGCGTCGGCGATCAGGCCCATCTCTTTGTACGCCACGCCGAGATCGTAATGCGTGGCGCTGTCGTTCTCGGAGACCTGCGAGCGAATCCCCGCCCGGAATTTCTCGAACACCTGGTCGACGTCGACGTCACCGCCGGCGCTGAGCGCGACGCTATCGGCCGGCAGCTCCATCTCGTCGAGCGCGCCCAGTGACTGCGCGACGTCGAAATCCAGAGTGTCCTGCTCTTGGTTCTTGTTGAGCTGCGAGCGCTCGATGGTCTGGCTCTCGCCGGAGGAACCGAGCGCCGTGTCAATCTCGCGCAAGCGCTCGAGCACCAGCGGGTGGTGCGGGGTGCGCGTGAGTTGCTCGACCAGGATCGCCTTGGCATCTTCGTACAAGCCGCGCGTGGCGAAGAAGTCCGCCTCGTCCAGGACGTCTTCCAACCCCTCTGTCGAGCTCGGCGAGCTCGACGAGCTCGCCTGGGCGGCAGCTGCCGGCGCAGAAGGCTCGAAATCCTCGACGTTCGAGACTTCGAGCACGTCTTCTTCGTAGTCGTCGAGGGCGCGCGCGTCAGCCGCCGCGCGCAGCTCTGACTCGGAGCCCATCGGGAAGCTCGGCAAAGGACCGTCCGCCTCGAACGGATCGTCCTGCACGTCGAACGGCTGGCGCGTCGAGAACGGGCGCTCCGGCTCGGAGTTCATCGCCTGTGCGGCGCCGATCTCCTCCAGGTCGTAAGAGGGCAGCGGTGCGTCCGGATCGTAGCCGTCCACCGACGGCATCATGTCGCGCGGCGCTTGCAGGCGCGTGCGGCCATCGTCGGTCTCGCCGTACAGCGTCTGCGCGGACGCGCTACCTGTGATTGCCGCAAGGTGCTCGAGCATCGCCAACGCTTCGGGATGCTCGGGCTCGATCTCGAGCACCTCGTACACCAGCGCTTCGGTCTGCGCGAGATCCCCGTTGTCCAGCTGCAGCGACGCCATGTTGAGCGTCTCGGCGATCGCGCCCTCGCGATCCCCGGACTCGACCAACAGCTCACGCAGCTTCTGACGAATCTCCAGCGAGCGCGGATCGATCTCGAGCGCGATGTGCAGCGCCTCGATGGCCTTGGGATACAAGCGCAGCTTGCGGAACGACTCCGCATCTACGACCGCTTTGCGAGCGTGCGCGCGTGCGTCGAAAGAGCTCGGATCGCCCAATTCTTCAGCGGCTTCCAGCTCGTCGTCCACGACCACGACGTCTGGCGCGCTGGCCATCACCGGGCGCGGCGCAGGCAGCGGCAGCGCGTGGTTCGGCGCGACCTCGAGCACGTTCCGTTCGGTGGCGTCGTCGATGAACTCGACGTCACTGTCACCGACGCTCATGGGCGCGAGCGACTCCAGACCCGGCGGCCGCGACGAGGCGTTGGGCGCGCCCAGGGTGGGCGGCAGGCTCTGCAAGGCGCGCACCTGCTCGTCTTGGGGCGCGACCTCGCGCAAGTGCGCGAGCAGCTGCTCGAACAAGTCTCGGCGCTCGCTGTCGCGGGCGATGCGCGCCATTTCCTTGTACACCTCGATCGCTTTGGCTTCTTGCCCGATCAGGGTGAACGCTTGCGCGAGCAAGCCGAGCGTATCCAAATTTTTCGGGTCGGCTTGGAAGCAGACCTGTAGCTTGGTCAGCGCTTGCAGCCCGTCCTCACGCGTGCCGCGTTGCAGGTAGAGCTCGGCCGCGACCCACGCGTACCGCGCGTCGACCTTGAAGTGCAAGATGCGCTCGATGACCTTGAGCGCGTCGTCACGCCGCTCGAGGCTCAAGAGCAGCTCTGCCGCGGCCCAAAACGACTCGATCGCCTCGTCCAGGCTCTGCACGCGGCAGCGGGCCTCGGCCAAGCGCAGGTGGGGCAAGGGGTTCTGCGCGTCGAGCCCAACCATCTTACTGAAGACTTCGATTGCTTCACGGTCGCGACCGGCGCGTTGCAGGCGCGTCGCTACCTCGTCGTAGGCGGCGAGCGCGTCGCTGGTCAGGCCAAGCTGCGTGTAAATTTCAGCAAGCTTGGGCACGATGTGCCCGTAGCGATCCGCCAGGTCCGGCGCATGCTTCTTGATCAGCTCGCGGATCTGCTTGTAAACCGCGATCGCTTTGAGTGCGAAGCCTTGCGACGAGTAATACTGCCCGACGCGATCGTAGGTCGCGATGGCCTCGGGATAGGCAGACAAGCGCGCCTGCAGATCGCCGATCTTGAGGAGCGTGCGAGCGTCATTCGGATCGTCTTGGACGATCCGCTGGTACTCCGCGATTGCCCGGTCGTACCTCTTTTTCTCGATGTACTTCTGGGCAGCCTGAAGCGTCTTCTCGCGTTCGATTTGCTGCACGTGCGTTTTTCGCCGGGGCTCGGAGGACGAGGGGATGACTCAGACCCGGCGGGCAGCCGGATTGCCTCTCCGAGGTCCTAAATCCTAGGGGATATCGCTGGTTTGGTCAAGGAGCCGAGCGGACGACGGGAGAGCCACTCGGCAAGCGGCAAGTGCTCGGAAGTGCCTCCAAACCACCCTCACCTACGGGTGAGAAAGGTCGCCGGATCAAGCACCGCGACCCACATCGGCCGGCTTTCCAGCAGCTCGCGACCCGCGTCACTCGCCAGCGGCGTGGGAAACGCCCCAAAGAGTGCCAGGATCAAGAGCAGATCGTTCAAGTCGCAAGATGCTGAGCCTCACCGACATTACCGCAGCGCAACTTCGCATTGCTGGCAAAGTGAGGCGAACGCCTCTCGTCGAGAGCCCTGCCTTATCGGCGCTCACCTCGGTCAAGTTGCGGCTGAAGCTCGAGAATCTGCAATTTACCGGTTCCTTCAAAGAGCGCGGCGCCTGTAACCGCCTCGAAGTAATGACCGAGAGCGAGCGCGCGCAAGGAGTGGTCACGGCCAGCGCGGGCAACCACGCTCAAGCGGTTGCGCGACACGGGGCGCGGCTCGGCGTTTCTGTCACGGTCGTCATGCCGGAGGCCACGCCACTCGTGAAAGTGACGGCGACACGACGCTTCGGTGCAGAGGTGATCTTGAGCGGCACCAGCTACGACGAAGCGGCGGAGCACGCCGCGCGCCTCGCTCGGGAGCGCAATCTGCTCTACGTGCACCCGTTCGACGATCCCTGGGTGATGGCGGGCCAAGGCACCATCGGTCTCGAGCTCTTGGAAGACGCGCCCGACTTGGACGCGATCATCTTGCCCGTGGGCGGCGGCGGGCTAATCGCGGGCGTGGCTTGCGCCGTGAAGGAAACCAACCCGCGCGTGCGCGTGCTGGGTGTCGAAGCGCGCCGCTTTCCGAGCATGAAACACGCCCTCGAGAGCAGCCCGCCGCCGTCCTTGCCGGGAGGCAAGACGATCGCCGACGGCATCGCCGTGCGCCGCGTCGGGGCTCAGGCGCGCGAGATCGTGCGCAAGTACGTGGACGAGATCGCGCTGGTCGACGAGGCCGAGATCGCGCAAGCCGTGCTCTTGCTGCTGGAGCGCGAGAAGGCCGTCGTGGAGGGCGCAGGAGCCGTCGGGATCGCCGCGCTATTGCATCAACGCTTCGCTTTGAACGGGCAGCACGTTGCCGTCGTGCTCAGCGGCGGCAACATCGACGTGAACCTGATCGCACGCATCATCGAGCGCGGCTTGGTGAAGACCGGGCGTCTGACGCGCATCCTGGTCACCGTGCCGGACGTCTCCGGTGCGCTCGCCGAGCTCACCCGCGTCGTCGCGGGAACGCGCGCCAACATCCTCGAGCTCAACCACGACCGTGCCTTTTCCGGTGCGGAGCTCGGGGAAACGTTGATCGAGCTGGTCTTGGAGACGCACGGCTTCGAGCACATCGACGAGGTGTGTGCGCGGCTGGGTGCGGCGGGGTATCGCTTCGAGCGCAAGTGAGGACAGAACCGCCAAGCAGCCGAGGCGCCAAGAAGAGGGGATTTTTTTGGGGTAGCGGGCGCGGCGTGCGGTGCGCGGCTCAAAGCTTGAAGTGAGCCTCGAGGGCGTCGAGCAGGCCATCGACGGTGAAGGTCGTCGCGACGACGTCGGTGCGGATGCCGCGCTCGGTCAGGGTCTTCGAGGTGATGGGGCCGATGCTCGCGACGGTGACCTGAGCGAGCAGCTCGTTCGCACTGGCGCCGAGGATGTCGAGCACGGCGTTCACCGTGGAGCTCGAGGTGAAGAGCGCGACGTCGATTTCACCGCGCTCGAAGTGCGCGCGCAGGGATTCACCAGCATCCGCGGTCACCGTCTCGTAGACCGGCGCGACGTCGACCTGCGCGCCCGATTGACGGAGCAGATCGGGCAGGGCGTCGCGGGCGACGAGCGCGCGCGCCAAGAGCACGCGCTTGGGCACGCCCTGCGCGAGCACGGCGCGCGCCAAGCCTTCACCGATGAATTCGTCGGCCACCGCGTCGGCGCGCAGCCCGAAAGACTCGAGCGCACTCGCCGTCTTCGGGCCAATGGCACCAATTTTTGCGCTCCCGAACGCGCGCGCGTCGAGCCCGGCGAGCGTCAACGCTTGCGTGAAGCGCGTGACGCCGTTGGCGCTCGTGAACAGCACCCAGTCGTAGCTCCGGAGCTCGGCGATCGCGGCGTCGAGCGGCGCGCGATCCAGCGGCTCGCGAATCTCGATCGCCGGCAAGAGGCGCGCGTTGGCGCCGCGCGCGCGGATCGCGGCTGCGGTGGCCTTGCCTTGCTCCGCCGGCCGCGGCACGAGCAGGGTTTTGCCGAACAGCGGGCGATTGTCGAACCAGCGCAATTCGTCGCGCAGACCGACGACCTCTCCGACGATGATCAACGCGGGATTGGAGACGCCTTCGGCGCGCACGATGCCGGCGATGGTGCTCAGGGTGCCGGTGACCACGCGCTGCTCGGCGCGCGCTGCCCATTGCACGACCGCCACCTGAGTGTCGGCGCAGCGCCCGCCATCGACGATCGCCTGGGTAATCGCCTCGATCCGGCGCATGCCCATGAATACGCAAATCGTGTCCGTCGCCGTGGCGAGCTTCTGCCATGACTCGGGCGACCAATCTTTTCCCTCGCGATCGCTGCCCGTGATGAAGGTGACGCTCGACGACAGCTCGCGGTGGGTGAGCGGAATGCCGCCGAAGGCGCTGGCTGCGAACGGCGAGGACACGCCGGGCACGATCTCGAACTCGATGCCAGCTTCGCGCAAGGCGAGCAGCTCCTCCGCGCCGCGGGCGAACAGCATCGGGTCGCCGCCCTTGAGCCGCACGACGCATTTTCCGGCTCGCGCCAGCGCGACCAGCTCCGCGTTGATCGCCGTCTGCGCGGCGCTGTCTTGTCCGTAGCGTTTACCGACGTTGCGTCTGTCCGCGTTGGGGCAGGCGTCGAGCAGCGCCGGATGCGCGAGCGCGTCGTACAGCACGACCTCGGCACGTGACAGCACCTCGAGCCCGCGCACGGTGATCAGCCCGGGGTCACCAGGGCCAGCGCCAACGAGAAAGACTTTGCCGGGGTTCATGCGGGCGTGAGTGCGGAGGGTCGCTGGCAGCGTTTGGAAATCACGAGCACGCCGCGCGCTCGGCGAGGGTAGTGCTCGCCGCCGCGATGCGTCAGGTCGAAACACCTTGACGAACTAGCGCACAACCTGGACAATTGTCCTACCTTGTACGTACCTGTGTCTAAATTGCACACACGGGAAGCAGGAATGCGCAACGCCCACGATCCGCAGGATAGCGCCAAATCCGACCGCTGGTTCGTGACCAACGGCGTGGTTGCGGTCGGCCCGGTGACGTACGAGCTGGTGCTGCGCGGTGTTGCCTATGGTCGGATCCCCGCCGGCTCCTTCGTGCGTCACGAGTCGTGGCAGGTCTGGCGCCGGCTCGAGGACATCGAGGCGCAGAGCGCGGGCAACCGGCGGCAAACGATCGAGGATCTGGCGCAGCACAGCGCTGCGGTGGAGTCGCGCGCGCGCAGCATCTTCAGCGAGCCGCCGCCGCCGCCGAGCGGCGCCGAATTGTCATCGCGCACCGGCGGCATCGACCGCGCGCCCCGTCAGAGCTTCCGTCCCGCCGCGGTCGACCCGGTGGGCGTGCTGTCGAGCGTAAGCGAGCTGTCCGACGCGCTCCTGCTGAGCGTGGTCACGGCAGTCACGGCCGCAGGCGCGGACCTCGGTCTCGTTCACCGCGTGCGCACGGACATCGGCGCTGCCATCACCGTGGGCGGGCATGGTCTAGCCACCGAGCACTTGCTCGGCGAGCGCCTCACGGCCGACGACCCGACGCTCAGCGCCGCGCGCGGCGGGCATACGGTGCTCACCGAGCCGCAATGCGGTGAGGTCGGGCGGCACATGCTCGGCCGCATGACTCGCTGCGCCGCCGACATCAAGAGCGTGGCAATGGTCCCGCTCTTGGTCTACGGCGAGCTGGTCGCGCTGTTCGAGGTGGGCCGCAAATCACGCCCCTTTCGGGCTCGTGAGATCGGCCGCGTCGAAGACGTGGTCGAGGCGCTCGCCGAGCGCAGCGTGGTCATGGGCTGGGCGGAGTAGCTACTCCGCCTGTGCGGGGGCGTGTTCGAGCGCGGTTTGTAGCGCCACTTCCTTTTCGGCTCGCGAAAACTGCAACTCGTGCAAACGCGCATACAAGCCGCCCTGGGCGATCAGCTCGGCGTGCGTGCCTTGCTCCACGATGCTGCCCTTGCGAAGCACGAGGATGCGATCCGCCTTCTGAACGGTGCTCAGGCGATGCGCGATCACCAGCGCGGTGCGCCCGCGCATCAGCTCTTCCAGGGCGCGCTGCAGACGGGCCTCGGTGTCACTGTCCACGCTGGCCGTGGCCTCGTCCAAAATCAGGATCTCCGCGTCGCGATACAGCGCGCGCGCGAACGCGATCAGCTGCCGCTCCCCGCTCGAGAAATTGGAGCCGTACTCGTCCACGCGCGTGTCGATGCCTCGCTCGCGAGCGGCGAACAAGTCGAGCGCGCCGATGCGGCGCAGCACGTCCTCCACCCGCGCGCGATCGGGATCTTCGGAGGCGCCGACGTTGGTCGCTACCGTGCCCGGGAACAGCACCACGTCTTGCGGCACGACGGCAAAGCGTGGCCGCAACTGCTCGCGGGCAAGACCCACGACGTCATCGCCGTCCACGCGCACGGTGCCTTGCTCGGCCTCGTACAGACGCAGTAAAAGCGCGGTAATCGTGGTCTTTCCCGAGCCCGTCGGACCGACCAGCGCGATGCGCTCGCCGCGCTTCGCGGCGAAGCTGACGTCCGAGAGCACCGGAGTGCCGGGCTTGTAGCTGAAGCTCACGTGCTCGAGCTCGAGCGCGAAATCGGCGTTGCCCTTCGGCTGTGCCTCGCGCCGCGGGGCGTCGGGCTCGACGACGTCGAGCAAGCTGAA
The DNA here is from genome assembly GCA_040348785.1 of Myxococcales bacterium. Lineage (GTDB taxonomy): Bacteria > Myxococcota_A > Polyangia > Polyangiales > Polyangiaceae > PMG-095. The sequence goes on from JBEQTH010000023.1 coordinate 136,305, forward strand.
CACGCGCTCGGCGCCGGCCATGGCGGCTTGCAGCAGCGTGTAGCGCTGAGCGAGCTGCGAGATGGGCTCGAAGAACTGCGATAGATAGGCGCTGAACGCGACCAGCGTGCCGAAGCTGACCGGCCGATAGCCGAAGGACATGACCACCAGCGCGAGACAGACCGCGGCGATGGTGTCGATGGCGGCGTCCTGGATGGAGTCCCACTTGATCGCGCTCATGTTGGCGTCGCGATACGAGAGATTGCTCTCGTCGAACTCCGCGGCGGCGCCCTCTTGCCGACTGAACGCTTGGATCAGAGTCATGCCCGTGACCTGTTCGTTCATGGTCGCGTTCATGCGCGAGGTTTTGGCGCGGATGGCGCGGAACGCTTCGCGAATGTTGCGCCGCACGAGCACCACCAGCACCGCCATGGGCGGCACGGCGGCGAACGCGATCAGGGACAATTTCCAGTCCAAAACCAGCATCAAAGTGACGATGCCGATCAGCCGCACCAAGTCCCCGACCGCGCTCAGCGCGCCGGAGGCGAACATCTCCAAGATGGCGTCGGTGTCGTTGGTCACGCGCGAGACCAAGCGCCCAACGAGCTGCTTGTCGAAGAAGCCGAGCCGCAGCTGCTGCAAAAACTCGAACACCTCACGGCGCATGTCGGCGACAGCGCGCGCGCCTGCTACTTGCACCGCATACACCTGCACCAGACCGAGCAGCTGCTCGGCAATCAGCACGCCCGCGAGCAGCAGGCCGCCGTGGAACAGCGCAGCGCGATCACCGCTCTTCACCACGCCGTCGATGGCCGAGCGCATGATCAGCGGGCGCACGAGCGCGCCCACCGAGGTCAAGACGATGACCACCACGGCAGACCACAAGAGCAAGCTATAGGGAACCAGGTAGCCCCACAAGCGACGGGTCAGCTTTGCGTCGTAGGCTTTGCCGAAGCGCTCTTCCTCGTGAAAGGCTTTGAGAATGCGTTCGGTGCGTTTCTTGTCCGAACGCCCACGCTGCTCGCGCGTGCTGCGCGGAGGCGCGCTGGAGCTGGCAGGTGCGTTCATTGGGCCACCTGTTGATCCGCGTCGGGGATCACCCCGCCGAGCTTGGCGAGCTCGTTCTCGATCCGCTGCTCTTCCGCGAAAATCGCGTAAATTCCGGCATTTTTGCTGAGCACGGCGTGCGTGCCGCGTTCGACGACGCGGCCTTTTTCGAGCACGATGATCTCGTCACAGTGAGCCGCAGCAGCCACGCGATGCGTGATCAAAATCAAGCCGCGCTTGCTGCGCTGGCGATCGATAGCCTCCAAGATCGCGCGCTCGGTCCGGGCATCCACGGCGCTCAGCGGATCGTCGAGCACGAGCACTTTGGGCTCGGACGCGAACGCGGTCGCCAAAGCCACGCGCTGCTTCTGACCGCCAGACAACTGCACTCCGCGCTCGCCGACCACGGTATCGAAGCCGTCGGGCAAGTCCAACACCTCTTGCTCGATGCATGCCTCGCGCGCGGCCTCCTCGATCCTCAGGATCGATTCAGCTCCATCCGGATCGTCCAGGGAAAATCCGATGTTGCGCGCCACCGTGGTCGAGAACAAGAACGCGTTCTGTTGGGCGTAGCCCACGCTCTCGCGCACGGCTCGCAGCGGCAAATCACAGACGTCGATCCCGTCCAGGAAAACGCTGCCGCGCGGGGTGGGCTGTAAGCGCGCCAGCAGCACGGCCAAAGACGACTTCCCGCTGCCGGTGCGCCCGACGATGGCCAGCGATTTGCCCGCGGGCAGCTCGAAGCTCACGTCATCCAGAACGGGGCGGCCGTTGTAGGCGAAGGACAGGTGCTTCACCTCGAGCCGCCCAGCGGCGTCAGCCGGCAAGCTCTCGCTACCATCCGTGATATCCGGCTCGGCGCTGAAGATGTCGGTGAGGCGCGAGAACGCGGCCCGCCCGCGCTGCAACAAGCCGACCACGAACCCGAGCGAGATCAGCGGCCAAGTGAGGCGGCCGAGCGCGCGGTAGAACGACAAGAAGCCACCCGCGTCCAGCTCGCCGCGCAGCATCATTAGCCCGCCGTACCAAAAGACGACCAAGACGCCGATCGAGATGGTCGCCGTCAGGATCGGCCCCAAGAACCCGCGCAGGCGCGCCAAAGACAAGCTCTTGTCCAGGTAGTCCTGGTTCGTCTTTTCGAAAGCGGCGACTTCTCGTGGCTCGAGCGCGAACGAACGAATCACGCGCACGCCGGCCACGCTCGACAAAACGCGAGCGCTCATCTTACCGAGCGCGTCTTGGTTGGCGCGCGTCTTGGTATAGAAGGCATGCGAGAAGCGGCGCGTGATCAGGAGCACGAAGGGCAGCGGGGCGAGCGATGCCAAAGTGAGCTTCGGAGAGATCGGGATCGTGACGGCCAGCGCGCTGACCAGAGCGAAGCCAGTGTTGATGATGTTCAGAATCCCGAAGCCGAGCAGCAGGCGAACCTGCACCAAGTCATTGGTGACGCGGCTCATGATTTCGCCAGTGCTCATGCGCCGGTAGAACGAAGGGCCGAGCTTGAGCAAGCGCTCCAGGATTTCCTTGCGCAGCTCGTACTCCGCGATGCGGCCGGCGTTGAAGATCACGACCCGCGACAACACGCGCACCACGAACGCGCCGAGCGCAGCGACCACGAGCAGCTCACCCAGCTGAATCGCCTGCGGGCTGTGGCCGGCGGTCGCGAAGTTGATGGCGCGACGCATGCGCGTATCGAACCACCACTGAAAGAGCTGGTAGGCAGCGAGCAATAACAAGCCCACGCCATAGCGCGGCGCATGACGGTAGAACTGCCCCAGCAGCCGGACCGGCACGGCGGGGGTTTTGGGGGTGCTGTCGATGTTCACTGCTGGACGGCTGAGCGCGGGCCCGATGAGGCTGAAGCGGGGCCTTATAAGGCCTCGCCGCTTGGCTGGTAAGCCCCCTCGAGGCTCAGAAAGCGGCTTCGGGCATGAGCTCGCGAACGGCGGCGAGCAACTCTTGAGCCGTAAAGGGCTTTCGCAAGAAGCACTCCCCCGCTGGCAGCGCGCCCACGTGCTCGGGAGAGTACCCGGAAATGTACAATACGCGCGCCTGTTCACAGGGCCGATGCAGGCGCCTCACCAGCTCCTTGCCCGACACACCCGGCAACACCAAGTCGGAGACGATGAGGCTGATTGCGGCGCCGTATTGCTCGGCGTGGGCGAGCGCGGTGCGCTCGTTGTGGGCGGCGATCACCGCGTAGCCGAACGCACGCAGGATGCGCGTCGTCACGGCTTGCACCTGTGGCTCGTCCTCTACCAGTAAGATGACGCCCGCCTCTTGCGGCACGGCGATGGCCATGCGCCCCGAGGACTCACTACTCATCGCAAACGGCAGGTGCGCGACGTAAGCGATGTCGTCTTGGGAGAGCGGCACGAACTCGAGGTGGCCGCCGAGGTGCTCGAGCAAGTCCTCGAGAACGGAGTAGCCGATGGTGGGCTGCACGGCGAGCTCATCGCGCTGTGGAGTGCGTGGCGGCTCGTTGCCCATTTGTTCGGCGCGCACCAAGATGCGCGCGCGAGCAGGATTGGTCGACACGACGCCGGACATGGGCGTAACGAGTGCGTCGTTTATACCGCGCGTCTCGATCACCATGCGACCGCCGGCGCTGAGCAGGCTGCGCGCCGCAGAGCACAAGCCGAGCACGATGCGTTCGAGGTCCGTGAACGGCACGGCCACGCGCATTACGCCCGGTGCCAGCGCGAACTGCACGCTCACCTCTCGACCCGCGACTTCACTGATGGAGCGTTCCGCGCGTGCGATGACCTGATTCAAGTCACTGCAATTCTCATCGGCGTGAGCCGTGCTGAACCGGCTGGCAAGCGCAGCAGAAGTCATCCCAACCTTGTCATCGGACTCCCGATCACGACCAATGTCAACGATCGCTGCGCACGTCAGTCGCGTGGTCAGGCGCGCGTCAGTCGCGCGTCAGTCGCGCGTTAGGGCGCGGTCCGTTCCCATGACTTGTCGTACCTCGGTCCCGCCTCAGTCGCGCGCACGAATTGCGCGCGAGTCGCCTCGCAGCAGTCCGATTTTTATGGGGCCTTTTCGCGCAGGCACGGCAACCAAACCGCAACGGGTGCGACGAGCCGCGCGCCGGCGCAACACGACAGTGTTGTACGACGGCACTGTCGCACGACACTCGAACGTCACTCCCTAGAATGAGTGGTCAGGCCTGGGAGCCTCGCGTACATCCTGCTACAGCTGAGCGCGGTTAGGCCCAGATTAGCCTGCAAAAGTGCTCAAATTGAGACTCAGGCGTGGCTGCGCCGCGGCATTGGCCAGCTGGGTTTCGGAATCGGGAACGCCGGGCGTGCGAACAAGTAACCCTGACCCCAGTGCGCGCCGGTGTCGATAACCGCCGACAGCTCGTCCTCGGTCTCGATGCCTTCGGCCACGACTCGGGCGCCGAGCTCTTTGCACAAAGAGACTACCTGACGTACCAAGATCTGCTGGCGTTTGCTCTTCTCGATGCCGCGTATCAATGCCAGATCCAATTTAACGACGTGGGGCTCCAAGTCGATGATGCGTTTCAAATTGGAGTGACCGGCACCGAAGTCGTCGACGACCAGGAACGCACCACTGCGAGAGCAGATCTCTTTCAGTACATTGACGCACAGCGAAAAATAGTTGAACGCGGCGGACTCGGTGACTTCCAAGTACACGGCGCGATCGTGGAAAAACAGCGGGTCGTCGGGGCGAACCAGCCACCCCTCGTCGAGCTCGTGCGGGTGCAGGTTCACGAACAGGGGCGCGTCCGTGCAACGCGCGAACGCTACTTCGCGCACCTTTCGCCCCAGGCTGCCGCAACAGCGCTCTTCCTGCGCCTGCTCGAACAGCTTCATTGGGTTCTTGAATTCCGGCCACTTACAGCGTGTGAGCGCCTCGTACGCGAAGGTCACGCCGTTCGTCAGGTCGACGATGGGCTGGAACACCACATCCAAGTCACTGGCCGTTACTTCGCGCACCGAAGCGGTCGGGCGCAACGTCGCTTCGATCGCCACCGAGCGGGCAATCGGCTGAGTCGTGGATGTCGGCAGGTCACGGTTGGCGCTGGGCGGGCGGCATGTGACCGCTTCATGAATTGCATTCGCCGGAGGCTTCGAGACGCGTGCCATGGACCAAAACTTGAGAACGGCGCACGCCACACAGCCATAAGTCCGCAGTGTCAAAAACACGACACGGCTTCACACGCGTACAGCGCTGGGTTGTTACGTTGAGTGACCGCCAGTTACAGAAAGCCCCCGTGCGCAGCTTCCAAGTTCAATACAACCCAATGCTGAAATGAAACGCACCCAAGTCCTCCCAAAAGCGTTGCTTGTCTCGCTTTGGGAATACGTCATCGAGCACGCGATCGACGTTGAAGCCGTAGTCGAATACGAGCGGACCGATGGGCGTCGCGATGCGCAGCCCGGTGCCCACTGCGTAGCGTAAATCGAACGGTTCGACGCGGGCTGGGTCCGTCCAAAGGTTGCCGGCGTCCATGAACACCGCGGTCTCGACGCTGCCGCCGAGGGGGATGCGCAGCTCGGCGCGCGGATTGAAGAAAATGTCGCCGCCGCGAATCACGACGTCGTTCAAGCTGAGGCCCGAGGTCGGATCGAGCAGGCGTTTGGCGATGTCCTGTGGCACGAGCGAGTCCTGCAAAAAGCCGCGCAGGGAATCGACACCGCCCATGAAAAACAGGCGATCCGGGTAGGTCTGCGAGCCCGAAAGCAGGTGCTGAATCACGCCCCAACGAAAGCTCATCGCGAGCGCGAGGCCCTTGTCGCTGAGTCGGACATAGCCCGCGACGCGGCTCGTGTAGCGCAAGAAGTCGCTGGGCACCGACTGAAAGGGATCGATCAGCGGCTTGCCCGTAGTGATGGGCATGCCCCCCCCGCAGCCGGTGTCTTGTGATGCGCTCGAGTTCTCGGGGTTCGCGTGCACGTGCTCGACGCTGGCCGCGAGGAACGTGCCGCTCGTCGCGTCGAGCGGGTTGTCACGCCGATCCCAAGTCACGCCGAGGCGCTGCGCGAGCGCGATGGACACGCCCTGCGGCACCCGGAACAACGCTTGTTGCTGAGGATGGTCCTGCAAGTAACACTTGAGCGCGTCTTTCTGATCGTCGCCGAAGATCTGCGCGTAGTTGCGCTCGAGCGACACGCCCAGTTGCACCGACACGCGCCGATCCGGTCGATAAGCGAGGGTGACGATGCCGGCGTCCTTGCTCAGGCCGTAGTCACGCGCGTTGTCGCGTACGTCCACACCTTCCACGCTGAGCCGAAATAGCGGCCCGAGCCCGATGTTCGGGAATTCCACGGTCGCGGTGTCACGGCGCTCGAGCCGCTCACCGACGTGCAGCTCGTCGTATTTCTTTTGCACGTCGCGCTCGAGAATGAAGGCGCTCGGCAAGTACCCGAGCTGCGAGCGCAGCGTGAGCGTGATCGCCTGGCCACCGAGGTTGCGATGACCGTACTCGAACGAAACGCGGAACCCCTCACCCGTGCTGAAGCCGGGGCGCACGTCGAGGTACTGCGGAACGCGCTCCTCGACCTCGACCACGACCACTTTTTGACGCGCCGGCACGTACGGATCTTCGAAGCCGACGCTGACGCTCGAGAACACGCCCAGGGTGGCGACGCGCTCTTCGGTCTTGCGCACCAAGCTGCGCTGATAGAGGCCACCCATTTCGAGCGCGATGCGGCTTCGGATCAAACTCTCGCTCGTGCGCTCGGCGCCGTGCACCACGATGCGCGACACGCGCACCTGCTCCCGCTCACTGACGATGAAGCGCACCCGAGCCCGCGTGTGATCGAGCGACAGGTCCAGCGCGGTCTCGACCTCTGCGAAGGCGAAGCCGCGCTCGGCGTATTCGTCCAGCACGCGCCGGCGAGCCTTCTCGATTTCGACCTGCGACACGGGATTGCCGAGCGACAAATCAGCAATTTTCTGGAGCTCTTTCTCGACGACCGCGTGGTTGCCCTCGAAGCCCAAGTCATACAGCGTGGCGCGCGGGCCGAGCTTGATCGGCAGATGTAGGACCAGCGACGGCTCGCACTTCACGCCGTGCTTCGGATCGGGCACGCAGGACAGCGTGGGATCGACCGGCGCTTCCTCGATCGGCAAACCAATCGAGTCATAGCGGCAAGCGGTGACGGGGCGACGCGCGGGACCAATCGGGATGCACTGCCCGACGGGCGAACGCGGTGCACACGCTCGCCGCAGCACCTGCACTGGGCCAACGTTCGCCGACAGGTAACCCTCCGAGCGATACAGGTCTTGGACGTGTTTGATGGCTCGGTCGTACACATCCGGCGCGTACACCGCCCAGGGGCTCAGCTCTTCGGACGCGACACGCCGTCCGGTTTCGTTGCGCGGACCGTAAAGCGAGTCGACCACGGCCGGATCCACGGCGTCGAACACGCGACCGCCGGGCAGCTCGGACAAGAAGCTATCGATCTCGCTGCCCACTTGTTGCGGGGTGCGCGCGCCGGTCAAGCACGGGTATTCGCGCGCCGTGACGTGCACGAGCTTCCCCTCGCGAACCACGAACACGACGTCTTGCATCGGATCGTTTGCCGAACCGCGCTCGGAGTAGCTGAGCTCGACGTCGAAAAAGCCACGTTCTCGATAGAATTTGACGATTTTCTCGGTCAGCGCCGAGGGCGACAGATCGCTCGCGCTCTCCACGTCGAGCACGTTCTCGAGCTGCGAAGAGTCGAAGTGACGATTGCCTTCGAAGCGAAAGCGAACCTTCGCGTACGCGTACACCGAAACGCGCAGCAAGGGCTGCGTGTTACCGGACACTTCGTGCGTCACCTTGGCGCGGTGGAAGCCACGCGTCTTCAGATCCGCCTCGAGCGCCCGATCGGCATCGGACAGGGCATCCTCGTTCGCTCGATCACCGACGCCGAGCGAATAGGCGGAGAGCGCCTCGGCCATGCCGGAGGCTTCCGGGTCGGGCCACACCCCGAAGCGGCGCGCGGCGATGATGCGCGGCGCGCCGGACACGACCTCGATCGTGAGCACGACCGAGAACGGGTCGTCGGTGTCTACCGCCTCCACGGCGACGTGCGCGCGGTCGAAACCGCGACGAGTGTAGAGCTGCATCACGCGCGTCTGCATGGCGCTGAGGTCGGCCGCGGTCAGCGCACTCCCCACGCGCACGTCGGCAGCGCGCAGCACGTCGTCTTGGTCGAGAGGGCCCGGGGAGACGCGAATGCTCGCGATCAAACGGCGCGGGACCACGCGGATCACCAGCCGCACGCCGCCGCTGTCGGCATCCACGCTCGCTCGTAGATCGGCGAAGTGCCCAGTATCACCGAGCTCTTGCAGCACACGCCGCACGAGATCGGTCGTCATCAGCTGACCGACCTTCGCGTGCTCGATGCTGGGCATGCTCGGCCAACGCCCGCCCTCGGTCAGCACGACGATGCGCGCGATGGGCTGCCCGAGGTAAGCCGATAAGTCCGGCGCCGATTGCAAGTCCAAAGACGCCTCGCCTTCGGCCGCGCGCGCGAGGCTCGGAGTGAGGAACGAGAAAACGGCTAGCAACACCCAAAGCAAGGGCATCTGTCCAAGCCGCATGGCGCCTGTCTTACACCAGACTGCGGCGCCACGGGTCACAAGCCGCGCTTCGGTTCACGAATCCTGCGACAGATAGTTGGCAGGCGGCCGAGGCTCTACTATCCGGCTTCATACGTGAAGCAGAAGGCCACCCGAAAAAAGCTGCGGATTGGTCGACTGGTGCTCGGTTTCGCGGCTGGCTGCGTTCTTGTGGTGCTGCTGGTTTGGTACGCCGTGCACCATTTCGATTGGGCCGGCCCGCTCGTGGCCAATTCGCTGCGCTCCGTGCTCGGCGACGACAACGTGGCCAAGCTCGAAGACTTCGTCTACGGCGTGGAAGATCAGGTCAACCACCTCGTCAAAAAGGACGAGCCCCCCAAAACCTACTGGCACGTGCCGGATACGGCGGCGGCGGAGAGCGCCGCGCCGAGCACGGATGCGCCCGCCAATAGCGCGGCACCGACGCCCGCAGCTACTCCTTCGGCCGAGGCGACGTTCCACCCGACCAATCCCGGTCCTGCGCTAAAAGAGTGGTCGGCTCCAGGCGACGGCGAATGGCTGGGCGTGGTCGATGCACGCCACCCCGACGAAGCGCCGCGCATGTTCAAGACCTTACTCCACCCCGACAAGGGTCGCTCTTGGTCGGAAGTGTTCGTGGTCGCCATCGACCTCAAACGAGTGCAAGTGTTCCCGGTCGCAGGCACGCAAGAGCCGCAGCCGGACTCGGACGAAGCGCGGCGCTACGTGCGCGAGGGAAAAATACCCGTCGACCGCCAACCCACCCTGATCGCGGCATTCAACGGCGGGTTCATGACCGAGCACGGCGGCTACGGGATGAAGCTCGAGGACGTGACCATCGCCAAACCGAAGCCCCGCGCGTGCACGATCGCCTTCTACAAAGACGAGTCACTGCGCATCGGTAGCTGGCAGGCGCTCGGCGATGGTGAGCCGAACATGGTCTGGTTTCGTCAAACGCCGGAGTGCATGTGGGAGGGCGACAAGCTGCACGCTGGGCTCCAGGCCGGAGCCGGGCTGAAGAAATGGGGTTCGACGATCGACGGCGAGACCGTGATTCGCCGGTCCGCAATCGGGCTCAACGCCGACCGCAGCGTGCTGTACGTGGCCATCACGAACCACACGTCGGCGCGCGTGCTCGCCGACGGCTTGCATCACGCGGGCGCGACGGACGTCGCCCAGCTGGACGTCAATTGGTCGTACCCCAAGTTCGTCACCTTCGAGCCCATCGGTCACACGTCCGTCTTGCACCCAGTGCCACTCGCGCCCGGCTTCGAATACTCCGACGATGAGTACCTGCGGAAGAAGGAGAAGCGCGACTTCTTCTACATTTTGCGCAAGGAGCCTGCGCCCCCTGCGCCGAACGCGCGCTGAGCCGCGCGTTGAAAACGCATGCACAAAAGTGGAAACCCCTGCGGGCCGGGGGGGACAGCCGCGTCAGGGGATCCATCCAAATAGTTGATCACTCCCCCCCTTTCCGCAAGGCAGATTGGCTGAAGACTTCGACCCTTACCGCCAATGCCCGAGGAAAGCCGAGGATTCTCGGGCAGATTCCGGGGTGCGGGCGCGCCCACAGTTATCCATTACTCTTGCGCGGTGCCTGAACTTCCCGAGGTCGAGGTCACTCGACGTCGACTCGCTCCGATCTTGGTGGGGCGAACCATCGAGCGAGTCGAGACCACCAAGAACAGCTACTTCTTCCTGACCGAGCCGGAGGAGCTGAAACGAAAGCTCGTCGGGCGCACCGTGCGCGAGCTCAACCGGCATGGGAAATACTTGCTCGCCGAGCTCGACGATGGCGATCGCCTATTGCTCCACCTGGGCATGACCGGGCAGCTCTTCTCTTCCGCGGTCACGAGCATGCGCTTGTTCTCCGCGAAGACGCGCGGCTCGTTGCCTCCCGAGGAGCTGCGCGCGTTCAAACCCGATCAGCACACGCACTTGAGCTTGCACTTCGAGGACGCCGGTCCCTCGGTGCTGTTTCGCGACGTTCGAAAGTTCGGCAAGGTCTTACTGCTCGAAGCCGGGGTCGACGACCCACGGCTCGAGAAGCTCGGAGTCGACGCCCTCGCCGCCGTTGGCAGCACGCTGTTCGAGGCAGCGCGCTCGCGTAAGATCCCGATCAAGACCTTGCTCCTCGATCAGGGCGTGATCGCCGGCATCGGCAATATCTACGCGGACGAGGCGCTATTTCTGGCCAAGGTCAGGCCCACGCGGGGCGCGCGGCGCGTCACGGCCCAAGAGTGCGCCGCCATCGTCAGCGCCGCCAAACGCGTGATGAAGCGCTCCATCCAAACCGGTGGCTCGAGCATCAGCGACTACGTGACGCCGGACGGATCGGACGGGGGTTACCAAAATGAGCGTAAGGTCTACGCGCGCAAAGGGCTGGCTTGCCTCGTGTGCAAGACCCCGATTCGGCGGGTCGTGATCGCCACGCGCGCCACACACTATTGCCCAGAGTGCCAGCAGTAACGAAACTCGGCTGGCGCGCGGCCGGGCAATGATACGCTGAGCGGGATGAGTGAGAGCGATGACGAGGCCAAGAAGCGCGCTGCTCGCGCCGCGTTGAACCTTCTGCCCGAATCCGGAGTGATCGGGCTCGGCACCGGGTCCACGACCCGTTTTTTCATCGAAGCCGTGGGCGAGCTCGTGCGCGGCGGACGAAAGTTCATCGGCGTGCCGACCAGCCAGGCCAGCCGCGCCTTGGCCAGCGAATGCGGCATCCCGCTGCTGCCCGACACGGGTCCGTGGAACATCGACGCGTGTGTGGATGGGGCGGACGAAGTGAGCAGCACGCTCGACGTGATCAAAGGCGGCGGCGCCGCGCACACGCGCGAGAAGATCGTAAACTACGCGTCCAAGACCAACATCATCATCGTCGATGGCTCGAAGCTAAGCGCGCGTCTGGGTGAGAAGCGCGCCATCCCGGTCGAAGTGCTCGTGTTCGGGCATTTGACCACCGCGCATGCGCTCGAGGTGTTCGGCACACCGAAGTTGCGGCTGCGCGACGGCGCGCCCGTGATCACCGACTCCGGCAACTACATCTACGACGTCGCGGTGACACCGCTCGCCGAACCGCACACCGTGGATCTGGCGCTGCACCAGGTGCCGGGCGTCGTCGAAACGGGCCTGTTCTGCGGCCGCGCGGATTGGGTGATCGTGGCCGAAGCCGCGGGAATCCGCCAGCTTTCGCGACAATCGTGAGCCGGGCCGCAGCAGCGCCGGTTTGGCGCTAAACTACGCGTCGTGGAACCGCGAACCCTTCACTCGTCTGCGATCCTGATCTGCGCGCTCGCGCTGCCGCTGGTTAGCCAGGCTGCGCCGGGGGATGCGAGCGCGAAGCCGCCGACCCCGGCCGCGCCGGCCAAGCCGGTTGCAGGCCCGCCTGTGGCCAAACCCGCAACGCCACCAGCCGCCGCGGCTCCGTCGCCGCCGCCGGCATCGCCTCCAATGGCTGCAGCGCCGCCGGCGCTCGCGCCCACTCCCGGAGCCGTCGCGCCGCCGCCTGGCCTCGTCAAGCCGAACGCGAAATTGCCCGGCGCGAAGAACCCCGTGGACGCCGCGGTTCAACAGGTCGTGATGCTCGAGCGCGCGGGCCGCCCCATCGGCGTGGGCACGCTGCTCAACGGGGATGGGCGGATCTTGACCGCGCTCTCGCCGCTGACCCACGGCAACCTGATCGATGCGCACTACCCAGAAGGGCAGATTGTGCGCGTGAAGCTGAGCCACGCCAGCCGCGCCTGGGATTTGGCGCTGCTCACTCCCGTGGGTGATGCTCGCCATGCGGGGCTCAAAGCCTCGCGCGAACCGACCCCCGCTGCCGGCACCAAGCTTTATGCGGTCGGTTACGTGAAAGACAAACAGCTCGGTTCGTCGAGCATCACCATCAAAGCCAAGAGCACGCTCCGCGGCGGCGACAGCGCCGAGCTGGTGGACGCGCTCGAGCTGCCGTTCGCACCCAAGCCGAACGACATCGGTGGCCCGCTGGTGAACGAGCAAGGTGAAGTGGTCGCGATCGTGGCGCGGGCCTGCTCGGTGACGGACAAGGTGGGCTGCACGCTGGCGCCGTACGCCGCACCCGTCAGCGCCGTGCGTGAGTTCTTGCGCGGCGTGCCGTTGCGGCGCGCACCCTTCGTCGGTCTCGACGTGGTCGCGTTCGACGCCGGCGTCGCGCGCGGCGTGCGCGTAGCCGCAGTGAGCCCGGATGGGCCCGCAGCGAACGCCGGGCTACGCCCCGGGCCGCCCGGCGTGGGTGACGTAGTGCTCGCGGTCGATGGCGCGCCAGTCGCAACCTCGGAGGCGTTCGCAGATGCAGTCGACAGCCACCCAATCGGTAACGGCATCCCGTTGCGGCTCATGGTGCTGTCAGAGGGGCGGTACCGCGAGGTCGCGCTGACCTTGCGAGCGCCGGAGGGCCCGCCAACGGCTGCGCCGCTCAGGAACGATCGCGTGTTCCAGTCGAACCCGTCGCGCCCGTGGCCGCAGCCGCGCTCGCCAGGAAACCCGCCGAACCCTTATCGTTGAACGCCCTGCGTACGTTGTGGGTGTCGGGACGCGACAGGCACCGGAGCCACCGAGCGATCGAAAAGCAAGGGCGAGCGTGAGTAATTCCAGGAAATCATTGACAGAAGGGTCACTGGCTGGCGATCATCGAGATTCACCCCAGCCGGAATCTCTCCGGCTTTTCCACGGAATGTACGCGTGAATCGGCCCCTGCGTATCGAAGTCGCTGGCCAAACTGACGTCGGCCGCAAACGCTCACACAACGAGGACAACTTCGCGATCATGGCGGAGTATGGCCTGTACGTCGTCGCAGACGGCATGGGCGGGCACGCCTCCGGCGAAGTCGCCTCCAAGATGGCGGTCGACACGTTGCAGGAGTTCTTCGCAGCCACGGCTGACGACCCTGAGCGAACCTGGCCGTACAAGATGGACCGCGGCAAGGGTTACGAAGAGAACCGGCTCATCACCGGCATCAAGCTTTGCAACCTGCGCATCTACGAGCAAGCGCAGCGCAACGCCAAGCAGCGCGGCATGGGCACCACGCTCGCCGCCCTGTTCGCCGTCGAAGACGGGGTGTACGTCGCGCACGTGGGCGACAGCCGCGTGTACCGCATCCGCGACGGCTCGCTCGAGCAGCTGACGGAAGATCATTCGCTGCTCAACGACTACAAGAAGATGAAGCGCCTCACCGAGGAGGAAATCGCCAATTTCCCGCACAAGAACGTGATTGTGCGCGCGCTCGGCATGAAGGACACGGTGAAGGTGGACACGCGCTTCGAAGCGCCACGCGCCGGTGATTGCGTCGTGCTCTGTAGCGACGGCCTGTGCGGCCCGGTCACCGACGAAGACATCCTGAAGATCGTGAGCAACGCGCCCGATCTCCCGAGCGCAACGCACCGGCTGATCGAGAGCGCGAACGAAAACGGCGGCCCCGACAACATCACGTGCGTCGTCGCGCGCTGGATTCAATAGCCGGTCGAGTTTAGCGACTGAGTCGAAGCGTTTGTTTTTTGGGCGCTCGCGGGTGCTCGATGCGGCTCGTGGCTTCGCTGTTTTTGGGCGCACGCGTTGTTGATCGGTGCCGAGTGGTTTAGTCGGTGTCTCTGCTCTTTGGTTTGATCCCCGGCTCTTGGGGGAGGATCGGTAGGATCGGGGTCTGAGGGAGGATCGGTAGCATCGGTAGGATCGGGGAGATCGGTTCAGCTGTCACCCATGTGCCCGGTCTATTTCGTCACCCATGTACCCGGTCCGCGCCGCGCGACCGGCGCGCGCAGGGACTCGCACGATGCCCCCAATGCCACCGATCACCCGATCCCACCGATCACCCGATCCTACCGATCCTTACCGATCACGATCCTCCCCCAAACCCCGATCGTCCCCAACTCCCATCTTCTCTCGAAACTCATTCCCGAACACCGAGCTTTGCGCCGCTATCCCCGCAAAGCGCCCGCTACCCCCAACAAAAAAACAAAACTACCTCGGGATGATCTGAATCGGTGCCGGCTGATTGCGCACCGGTTCCGGACTGCCAACGAGCGGGCTCAAGAGCATGTAGCTGACCGCGAGCACGGCGAGCATCAGCAAGCTCGTCACGAGGTACGTGTTCAGGGGCGGGTGTTTTGCAGTGCTCCAACCGTCGGCGTAGAACTTGCCGCGGCTGCGTTCGCGGATCCGCTTTTGCACGCCGGCGAGCACGTTGGGGGGCGGCTCTTCCTCGCGTAAGGCGCCGCGCAACATCGAGCGCACGGATTCTTCGGCGTCCACGGGGGGCTCGGCGTCTGACGCATTCGACGCATTCGACGTGCTCGGGGGTTCGTCGTGGCGCTCGTTCGGGCCGGTCATCGAAGCTTCTCCCCCATCTTACGCTCGACGCTCGACTTGAGCATGCTGCGCGCGCGGTGCAGCCGGCTTTTCACGGTTCCGTCGGGCAGCCCCGTGATCTCCGACAGTTCTTCGTAACTTAGGTCTTCTAGATCTCGCAAAATGAGCACCTCGCGAAAATCGGGATCGAGCTCGGCAATGCATTGTTGGACCACGCGCTCGATTTGGTAGCCCTCCACCAGTCGGTCCGGCTGGGCAATCTCACCGAAGGTCACGCCCTTGGCCTGATCCAGCGTGGCGCGCTCAGCGACCGGCTCGAGCTCGTCCTCACCGTCGCTGTGGCGCCGCGACAAGTACTTCATCCGGTTCTTGCACAGGTTCACGGTGACTCGGTAAACCCAAGTGCTGAGCTTGGAGTCGCCCCGAAAAGTGCCGACCGCTTTGAAGATCTGCACGAAGACTTCTTGCGCCATGTCCTCGGCTTCGTCGCGCCGCCCGAGCATGCGCAAGAGCAAGCGGAACACGCGCGCCTCGTACAGCTCGACCAGCTCGTTGAACGCGCGTTCGTCGCGCTGAGCCAGGCGCTCGATGAACTTACGCTCGCTCTGGTCTTCCGCGTCCGCCACGCCGCTCTCACGGTAGACCGGAAGCGCCGCCGCGTCGCGCCGATCTGCCATGGTTCTACGTAAGACAACCGTTGGCGTCCCAGGTTCCCTCGAAATTCGGGTGGATGGTCACGCACCTCGTCGCACCCCGGCCCAGCCTTCGGCGACTCGGACGGCCCAACGGCTCAATAAATCCGATATTGGCCGCTGAGCACGAGCACGCTCATCAAGTACATGATGCCGTCGTAGTAGCGAATGATGCCGCTCGGGATGGCTTGGGACCAAACGGCATTGACGAACGCGATGCGGTTGGGGGTCGAGCCAGCGATCGCGAGCGCGCCGTTTGCGGCGACTAGGCCCACTTCACGCGTCGGGTCGAGCACGGTGCCGTCGATGGAGTAGGAGGCGCCGTAGGTATTCAGCCCCTGCTTGGTGAAGAAGCCGAGCACTCGGTCGGCGACTGCCGTCTGCGCCGTGCTGCCGCCGCCCCACGCCTCGTCGAGGGCCAAGTTGAATTGCGTGCGATAACCCTGCGAGCGATAGGCTTCGAAGCCGCTGGCCACCGAGCCGTCGAAATAGTTGCGCATCGGCCAAAGCCCGGTGGTCGGATCGGCCGACGCGACGAGCAGCGCTCGCCCAGCGAAGACTGCACGCAGCCAAAACGGATCGCCACTCGCTTGCGCCCAAAGCTGGTACGCTCCCGGCATTTGCAGCGAGGCGCGCGTGTAGCCCGCGGTAGCGAGGTTCGGCTGCTCGCGAGCGAGCGCCGTCGTGGCATCGAACACGCTGGCCACGTTGTTCACCACGCCGCCGTTGTTGCTCTCTTTGTCCTTGAGTTCGGCGAGCAAGCTCAGCGCTTGGCTCCCGTAAGGTGTGGCACTGCTGCTCCCCCAACGACCGTGCGCGAAAAGCAGCGCGGTCACGAATTGCTGCATGCCGTAGGGGTCGAAGCAGGCCGTGCTGTCGTCGCAGATCGAATTGAAATATCCGCTGCCGGGGCCCGTCTTTTGTTCGAGCTTGGCCTGCGCGTAGGTCCACAACTTGTCGAACTCGTCCCGCTTGTCGAGCTCGACCGCGACGACCATGCACACCGCGATGCCTTCGCTGCGGACGTCGTCGTGCAAGACGTCGTGGATGTATGCTTGGTCCGTGCCGACCGGTACGTAGATGGCTTCCGTGTCTGGATCGCCGTGGAACAACTGCGCGAACGCGGCGTTCACTTTGGCGTCGATCTCGGGCTCGGTCTTGCCGAGCAGCTCTTTGAACGCGTTCGGGTACGTGGCAGGGCCGGTCAGCGGTAGCGGCGTAGTGAGCGCGCCGCCCGCGCCCGCACCGCTCACGCCCACTTCACCGGAGCTGCCCGCGCTCGAGCGCCCGCCGCCCGAGGCGCCGCCGATCGAATCCAGCGTGCCGCTACAACCCACGAGCCCACTGAGCGCGAGCGCGCCGAGCGCGGGCCACCAGCCGCGCACGCGCTTCATAACCCGACGGAGCTGCGCACTCTCGAAGCCAGCACGCTGTCCGGGTGGCGCTTGATGAACGCTTCGGCACGGCTGCGCGCAGCCGCTGTTTGCCCGCTCTTGGCAAGAGCATCGATGCGCAGCACCTCGGCCTCGATCGCCAGCTTTCCGTGTGGAAAGTTGCGAGCGTAAGCGTCGAGCGCAGTCAGGGCGGATTTCGGATCGCGCGCGCTCAGCGAAGACCGCGCAGCATCGAGCGCGCTCAGCTCGGCGGAGAGCGCGGGCGCCCCAGTCTTCGGCTCGACACGCTGGGCACTGACCGGCGCGCTCGGACTCGGAGCGTCCGCGGCGACGGGTGCGGGCTCCGGATCTTTGGCAACGACCGGCGCGGGCTGCGGCTGCACGCTCGGCGCGGGGACGACCGTGCCAGCTAAGGGCGCGGAAGCAGGGCTCGGCTGGGCCAGGAAATGCGCGGCGGTGACGGCCCCGCCCCCGACGAGCGCTACCGCCACCGCCCACTTCGCGATGCCGGCTTTCGTGAGCGAGGTCGCAGCAGCGGTCCCCGACGTGGCAACACTTGCGACGCCCAGCGCCGCCAAGGCCCGGCGCCGCGTCGCGGCCGAAGCCGTGTAGCCACGGCCAGCTTCGAGTAACGAACGCTCGAGCGGGCTGCCCGGATCGTCGCGCAAGCGCCGAGGCTCGTTCACGAGCCCACCTCGGCGTGCGGCACGCCGGAGAGCGCCGCCACGCGCTCGCGAAAA
This sequence comes from Myxococcales bacterium, assembly GCA_040348785.1. Classification (GTDB taxonomy): domain Bacteria; phylum Myxococcota_A; class Polyangia; order Polyangiales; family Polyangiaceae; genus PMG-095. The sequence continues at coordinate 154,044 of JBEQTH010000023.1, forward strand.
TCAGCACGGGCGCGGCGCAAGCGCGAGGCGACCGTACCGGACGGGATCTGCAAGGCCGCGGCGATCTCCGTCATGCTCAGCTCTTCTAGCTCGTACAGCACGAACACCGTTCGCAGGTCGAAGGGCATCTCCGCCAGCACTTCGTCGAGCAGCTCACGGGCCCGCTTTTGATCCAGCATTTGCTCGGGGTGCAACGGCCCTTGCAGACGCAACTGGGCGTCCGAATCATGCACCTCACGACGGCGGGCCAACGTGCGGCGGGCGTGTGCAGCCATACGCAGCGCGGTCTGCAACAGGAAGCTCTTTTCGGCGTCGGGACGCACGTCATCCAGACGGTTGGAGACCGCAATGAACGTGCGTTGCACGTCGTCGTCGATCTCCGCCTCGGGCGTGCCGGCGTTGCGCAGCACGCGCGCAACGAAGTCGAGGTAGCGATCCACCAAACCGCGCAGACGTGCTTCCCGTTCGCTCGCGCGATTCACCGGGCACAGCGTAGCGGTGTCGGTGGAGACAGGCAACCACAGCACCGATGTATTGAGAGTGCCGACCATTGATTTGGATCGATTCTGAACCCAGCGAATTGTTCTATCTGGTCCAATTCCCGCTATGCTCCGAACCGATCACCGCGCTCCAAAAGTCTTCGCAAACCTCGAGAATATCGCGGTTCCAGCTAGAAGCGAACACCGATGCCGAACCTCGCCAAAGGTGAGACAAGCGGGGTTTCTGCGACCACGTGATCGGAGTCGTTCGCGAAGTAGCGCCGGCGGACGAGCGGCACCGTGCCGCCCAGCGCGCCTTCGAACACCCAGCCGCTCCCGAGCAGCCAAGAGAGTTGCGCGTCGAGACCCGCGCTCCACCAGGCGCGGTCCACGGTTTTCGCGTCTGAAATGGCGCGACCGGACACTTCGAGCACGCCGAACGAACCGAGCGCGCACGGCGCGAGCTCTACATCACCCATGCGATGCCGCCAGGGACAAGCGTCGAGCACGAGCGCGCCGAAGCGAGCGCGATGATCCGACGGCGCGCTCGGCAAGCCTGTGCTCGCGAAAGACAAGGCGAGCTGAACGGAGCTGCTCGTGTACGGGCTCGCCTCGCGCAGCACGCTCGCGAACAGCGCGCCGCCCAGGCTCAAACCAGCGGTATCCACGACCGTGCCCAGCGCACCGAGGCCAATTTCCAGACGAAGTGGCGCGTTCGACGCTGGCGGCGCGACCTCCGCAGGCGCGTTCGCGGCAGCGGGCGGCGCGGTGGGCCCTGGCGGCGGGCCAGGCGGCTGCGCCACCGGGGCATGCGCGTCGGGATCGATGGACAGCGCCACCGTCAAGGACAGCGCTTCTACGACTTCTTTGCACGTCACGCCGTCCATGGAGCGAACGGCGCTCTCCTTACCGTTCACGGCTTCTCGAACTTCACCTGCAAATCCGCGAGGGTCGTGAGTCACGCGCACGCTCACGTCGAGCCGCGGCTCTTCTCCGACCGCTTGCCGGACGTGATCGGTGCGCGCGCGCACCGCGTCGTAGAACGCCTGCGCATTGGGGCAGTCCGCTGGAACGTCGTAGCTGACCCGAACTGGAACCGCCTGGACCCCGAGCGCAAGCAACACCGCTGTCAGGGCTACCGGCACCGCTGCAGACTGACATGCCGCCGCCGCACCCCTCAAGAGATCCCGAAAAGCCTCCACAAACAGGCTTAGGCCGGCGGCCGAGCAGCAGCCGCGGCGGCCCCCCCGGACGTGGCGGCGGACGGATGCGGAAGTTTCTCACCTGGCTCAATCATTCGGGGCGCCCGATCGAGCCGTTGAAGCGGATGAAAGACCTCGTCTCGACACGAGCAGCCTGTCCTCGGTGACTCGCATTGATCGGTGCTCGCACGCGCGCGTGCACGTTTGAATGGCAGGGGTGAGAATTTCCTCACCCGACTCGAGCTCGGCGATGCAGCGTTTGGCCGAGTCCGCGACGCGTCAGGGCCTCACGCTGTGGGAGCGGTGCACGCCTATTTGGCCGAGCGTCCTTCGGCGAGCCGCGCCGAGCTGATCGTGCACTTCAAGCACGACGAACAGGCCAAAGTGCGCAGCATCTCGAACGACCTCGTCGCGAGCGGGCTCGTGCCGTACGGGCAAAGGTAAAGAAGCGCGCTATCGGGTGGTCGGCCGCAATGCGGTTCCGCCCGGCGTTGATTATGACGAGCGTCAGCGCGTCACCCGCTGGCGCCTGCCAGGCCGAAACGAGGATCGCGGCCGTACCGGGACGTCTCGCGTCGTGCGCACCGTGTTCGACGGTGCGAAGCGCGCGGTCGCCCTGGGCAGTTTGTCCAACGAGCACATCGTGCAAATTCTCGCGCGTTCGATCGTGACCGTCGCACTGAGCCCGTAGTGAGCACGAGCTCAGGCGTCGGGAATTGGCCGGCTCATGCTGACACTCACGTTGTGGCTCGGGTCCGGCGCGGGAGACGACAGCTCGGCGTCTTGGCTCGGCCGCTGACCGCGCAGGACGAGCACCGCGAGCAGGGCAATGGCCACCGAGATCAGCGCGCAGATGAGCGCGCTGTGGGCCATTGCCTCGACGAAAGCGGCCCGAGCCACGCTCAGCAATCGCCCTGACGCGGGCTCGGCGAGCTCCTGCGCCAACGCCGCAGCGCCGCCCAGCGTCTCGCGCGCCGCGCGCTGCGCGGCGGGTGATACGGAGCTCAGATCGGCTGCGGCCATGAAGCTGCGGTAAGTCGCGGTACCGAAGCTGCCGAGCGTTGCAATGCCGAGCGCTCCGCCGAGCTCCGAGCTCGTCTCCGAGAGCGCGGCCGCTGCGCCCGCGCGCTCGGGGGGGGCCGCACCGATGATCAAGTCCGTACCGAGCGTGTAGACTGGGCCCAAGCCCAAGTACACGATGCTCCAACCGCAAACCAGGCCCGCCAGACCGGCGTGTGAGATCTGTGTGAGCACGCTGAAGCCAACCGCACACAAGCCGAGCGCACCGGCGATCACGTAAGCCGGTTGCACGCGGCGAACCACCGCAGGCGCGAGCAGCGAGCCCAAGATCACGGAACAGGAGCCGGGCAGCATCCACAGCCCAGCCCGCAACGGCGAGAGCGCCAACACGAGCTGCAGGTACTGAGCCGTGAACACGTAGAAGCCGAACACGATCAGCGAGGTGAGGGTGAAGGTCGCGAGCGAAACGCAGAACGCCGGCACGCGAAACAGCTTCAAGTCCAAGAGCGGATCGACGAGCCGTTGTTGGCGTCGCACGAACACGACGAACAACGAGACGCCGAGCGCAATGCTCGCGAGCGGCAGCGCACCCCAACCGTCCTTGGCCCAGGTCTTCATGCCGTAGATGGCAGACAACACGGCGCACAACGAGAGCGCGGCGCTCGTCAGATCGGGCTTGCCGGTATTGGGCTCCCGATACTCGGGCAACAGGATCGGGCCGAGAATCAGGAGCGCGCCCATCACCGGCACGCCGAGCAAGAACACCGACCCCCACCAGAAGTGCTCGAGCAAGACCCCGCCGAGCAAGGGGCCGAGCGCGGCACCGACCGAGAAGCTGGTCGTCCACACCCCGATCGCGATCGTGCGTTCGCGATGATCGAGGAACATGTTGCGGATGAGCGACAGCGTCGAAGGCGCAAGCGTTGCTCCCGCAACTCCGAGCAACGCGCGGGCTGCGATCAGGAGCGGCGCGCTCGTCGAGAAGGCCGCGCCAACCGAGGCCACGCCGAACGCGGCTGCACCAGCGAGCAGCACGCGGCGCCGGCCCAGGCGGTCGCCGAGCATGCCCATGGGCACGAGCATGCCCGCCACCATGAAGCCGTAGATATCGACGATCCAAAGGAGTTGCGTGCTGGTCGGCCGCAACGCCTCGCTCAGCCGGGGCAACGCCAGGTTGAGCACGGTGAGATCCATGGCGTACAGCAAGCACGGCAGCGCAATCACCATCAGCCCGAGCCATTCACGTCGGCCGGCTTTGTCGCGCGGGGGTTGGTCGTTCATCGCAGTGTCCCTTCGAATCGAAGCCCAATTCCGGGCTCCATGCGGGTGAGTGCTCGGCGCGCTGCGATTGTTACGCCGCTCGGCTCATTTCCGAGACCAGCTTCGAAAAAGGTCGAGCAGGCTCGATTCCAAGGGCTCGCTCGCGGTCCGGCCCAGGCTGCCCGTTAGGTCGATGGTCGCCCTCATCTGCGCCAAGTACTCGGTGCACGGGGGACAGCCGAGCAGGTGCCGGTCGAAGCGCGCCTTTTCTTCGCTGCTCAGGGCGTCACCCAAATAGTCGGTGACGAGCTCGACCAGCTCGCGGCACAGCAGATCGTCGACGTTCGAATCGCTCATGATTGGCTGACCTCGCTGCAGCACTGCTCGAGCTGGGCCCGAACCTTGGAACGAGCGCGGTGGAGCAGGACTCGTTGATGAGTGCCGGTGAGCCCCAAAATGTTACAGGCTTCCTCTCCCGTGAGCCCCTGCACGTCACACAGGATCAGCACCTGCTGCTGAATCGGGGGCAAATCGCCGATTGCTACCTCGAGTGCTCGGGCCAGCTCTTGCCGCTCCAGGGCCTGGTCCGGAGCTGGAAAAGGGGTGGGCCAAACGGCCCAGTGGCCCGCCCATTCGTGGCCGTCAGGCGAGAAGCGATCGGGGGCGACCGCGGGCTCTCCATACTCCAGCTCCTCGGCCGCCCAGGCCGCGAGCGGCACCTCCCGACGCGCGGCCCGCGCATGGCTGCGAGCCACGTTGAGCAGAATGCCGTACAGCCAGGTCCGCAGTGACGAGCGCTCGTCGAAGCGGTGCAGCGATTCGAGCGCAGCGAGCCAGGTCTGCTGCACGACCTCGGACGCGGACGCTCGATCACGGACCCAGACGCGCGCCACGCGCAGGAACGTTCCTTGGTGCTCTCGGACCAACGCCGTGAACGCCGCCTCGTCGCCAGCACGCAGCGCCGCGACGACCGAGACTCGTGCAGCTCCGCCAGTCATCGACATCCTGCCGGACGGAGCGTAGCCCGAATCGGACGGCTTGAAAAAGATCGCGCTTTTCGTGCGGCCGTGGGGCGACGGCTGAATTACTTCGCAGGAACGACGGCCGCGGACGGCGCGGGCGGCGCAGCGGGAGCGGCAGGTTCGGCAGGAACGACCGGAGGCGGCGTTGTCGGCGTCGTCGGAGCGGGCTCGCCGACAGGCACCTTGATGCTCGCTGGCGTGTTGTTGTCCGGAATTGCGGCGGGCGGAATGACGACGTGATTCAGCAACGCTTCGAAGTCAGGGAGGTGAGAGTCGAAGCGAGCGGCGTCTGCCCAATAGCCGACCACGAGCAACCCGGTTCGCTTGTGCGCCGCCTGTCCGCTCACTGGATCGGTCGTGGTCGGCCAGTCGCCTTCCTTGAAGTAAACGCCGGCGGGGGTCAGGTAGGCGATGCGCGCGAACACGATCGCGCCTTTGGCATCGCGGTGTTTCGGATCCAAGCGGAGCTTGTCGACGTCGGCGACCTCGATCGTGCCGCGGATCGCCGACAAGGCGCCAACGGTGGTCGGCTCCCGCACGACAGCACGGAGGAGCGCGCTGCGAAGCAGCGCCGCCCGGCGGAGCCGGGCGCAATCAGCAGCTCTTGCTGCTGATTGGCGACGTAGTTCCCGCACATGGATTCGAACCACGATTCAGGGATTCAAAGTCCCTTGTCCTGCCTTTAGACGATGCGGGAAGAGAGGCCGGTGTCTTTTTGTCGGCTCGGGGCGACAAGTCAACCACTCTGCGACGAGCTGGGCCCGCTAGGCGCGTTTTGTGCGCTCGTGGACCAGATCGACCACGAATTTCACGGCGTCCGGATCGGTCTCGGGCAGGATCCCGTGGCCCAAATTGAAGACGTGACCGGAGGCGCCTTTGGCGCGGCGCAGGATGTCGTCGACCCGGGCGGTCAATAGCTCCCGGGGAGCGCTCAGCAAAAGCGGGTCTAGATTGCCCTGCACGGCCACGTCCGGGCCCAAGAGCTCGATGGCGTGGTCGAGCGGCGTCGTCCAATCCACGCCAATCACCGTACCGCCCGCACGCTTTTGCAGCGGCAGCAGGTTTGCGCTGTGCACGCCGAAGTGGATCACGGGCACGCCCGCCTTCTCCACGTCCTTCAGGATGCCGGAGACGTGCGGCAAGATGAACTGCTCGTAGTCAGTCGGCGAGAGCGACCCCACCCAGGAGTCGAACAACTGCACGGCATTGGCCCCGGCTTTGATTTGCGCGTGTAAATATCGGCGCACGACCTCGCTGAACTTGCTCATCAGCAAATTCCAGGTCTCCGGCTCGTTGTACATCATGCGCTTGGTGAGCGCGTAGTTGGAGCTCTTGCCGCCCTCGATCAAGTAGCTGGCGAGCGTGAATGGTGCGCCGGCAAAACCGATCAGCGGCGTTTTGCCGTCCAGCTCTTTGCGGATCATTTTGATCGCGTCCAGCACGTAGCCGAGCCCGTCTTCCGGCTCGATTACCCGCAGGCGCTCGACCGCCGTGCGATCGCGCACGGGCGCGTGAATCACCGGGCCTTCGCCCTTGGCGAACTCGAAGGGCGCGCCCATCGGCTCGAGCGGCAGCAAGATGTCGGCGAACAAGATGGCCGCGTCGACCTGGTGCGCGATCACCGGCTGCAGCGTGACCTCGGTAGCAAGCTCCGGGTTCTTACAGATCTCGAGCAGCGTGTACTTCGCACGCAACGCGCGGTACTCGGCCATGTAACGGCCGGCTTGGCGCATGAACCAGATCGGCGTCGCGTCGACGGGCTCGCGACGACAAGCCCGTAAGAATCGATCCCACATTTTGTTTCTTATAGGGCCTGCGTCATGGATGCGGCGTGCGGAGCTTTCGCGCCGCCCTTCTGCATCTCTTTCATTTCGTACTTCGAGGGGCACTTGGCCATGATGTTGCTGGCCTCGAAGTGGCCGGAATCGGTGAGCTTGCCTTCGGCAGTCACCGACACGTCCATCCCCGGCATGTCGCGGAAGGTGTCGGGCACGATGCACTGCGCGTAGTGCACGGGCAAAACGACGCCCTTCTTCTCGATGTTGAAGCGGTACTCGCACGGCTGATCGCGGCGCACCAAGCTGCCCTTGACCAAGATCCCCTCGACGCGCACGGCGCGGTCCGAGTACTTCACCTTGTCGCGCAGCAGGTCGTCCACTCCCTTGGAGTAGACGGCCGAGCCCTTGAAGCTGGTGAAGACCAAGGTCAGGATCCCGCCGCCCATCACGAGCAGCCCGATCAATAGACCGAGGTTGCCTTTCTTGCGCTTCGGCGAAGGGGCGGCAGGCTCCCGGCGGGCAGCAGGCGGGTCCACCGCATCGACCGCGGCAGCCGCGCGCTCGAGCTCCTTATCGAGGTCACTCATCGTGCCGAAAGCCTAGCCTTGCGCAGCGCACCGGTCCACCCGCGAGCACGGGTTCACGAAAGCTATGGCCGCACCGGAAAGCCGAAAGAATTGCTAAACGCGACGAGCCAGCGTGACGCGTGCCCCCAAGAAGGCGGCAGCCGCGCCAAACGCGACGAGCACCACGAGTGAGGCGAGGGCCACGAGCCACGGCGTGAGCGAGCCGCCCAAGGCCGCGAGCCCCCAACCGGCCAGGGCACCGAGCGAGCCAGAAAGCGCTGCCTCGCGCGCCTTCGCTTTGCCGCCGAAGCGCCCGACGAGCGCGCCGGCGGCGCCGCACGCGACCAGAAAAGAAAGCGCAACTGGCGCAGCGCCCAGGACGATTTGAGTCGCACCCCCGCCGGGCACTGCGCGGCTGAGCACAGCCCCCAGCCAAACGCCCAACATCGACAGGGGCAGGAACAACGTGATGACGAAGCCAGCACCGATCAACACCCAGTGCCAACGCGGCCGGCGCGCTGCCGCGGCGTCGTCTGTGTCTTGGTTTTGGAGGACGGGGAGCCGGCGCACCATCGCGTGCTCAAGCATGGCGCGGATCGGCGCGCTCCGCCTAGCTTTCGCGTGCTCGGCGTTCGCGCTCTCGTCTTCGCTCGCTGGCGCTGCCGCAGCCGAGCACGCACCCCCGCCCCCAATCGTGCTGGAAGCGCCGCCTGCGCCGGAGCTGCCGACGCCGGATTACTCGCGTCGCCCGTTCGAGATCGCTCCCGAGCTCGTCTTGGGCCTGCCCAGCTGTGCCGAGGGCAGCGCGGACAACCAGCGCTGCGCCGGAATCGCCGCAGGGCTTGGCGCGGGCGGCGCGTTGCTTTGGCGGCCGAACCCGTATTTCGCGCTCGGTGGCACGTTCGACGGACTCCACTTCGGCTTTCATCCCGGCCAGAGCTCGGGGCTGAGCGGGAGCGGCGCGTCCGGCCACTTCGTGGGCGTCCTGGGCCGGGTCTATTTTTTCGAGCGCGGCGTGGTGGACCCGTATCTCGAGCTCGGGCTCGGCTCGGGCGGCGTCGATACCCGCGCCGACGAAGCCGGCGCCGTCTATGACGAGAGTACGTCCGGGCTCGCTTTCCGCACGGGTGGTGGGCTCGAATTCTACCTCGGCCATCACGTGCGCCTCGGCCCGGCCTTCGATTGGACGACGTTCAATGTCAGCCGCGTGCGGCGCTGCGGTGGCGGTCGCTGCGTGGACTTGGACGAAGGCAGCTACGGGCACGGCACGGGCTTCACGAGCTTCGCGCTTCGGCTCTCGATCGTGCTCGGGCCGGGCTTGTAGGGCGCGCCTCGTGTAAGCTCGGCACCCCATGCGCGAGCTCGAGTCATTGGCGTTCGACCGCACGCTGCGCGCTGCAGCGCGGGAGCTCGAGCGCCAAAAATGGAGCGCCGAGCCCGCAAGCGCCATGCTGCCCGCCGTGCTGCTCGACGAAGAGACGCTGCCCTGGCTGCGCGAATCACGGGCCCGGGATCCGCTGGCGCCCGCGCTCGAGGCCTGGCTGCTCCGTCTGCGTGAGCAAGCGCATTTTTCGACCCGGCGCGCCGAGCTGACGCGCGCACAGCGCGTCGTGCCGCGCCCGATCAGCGATCCAGAACGAGCGCTGCTGCCGCTGGCGGAAATGTTGCGCCTCAGCCTGGCACGCCCCCGCGAGCGCGCGGCATACCTGCGCAGTTACTTCGGCGCGTCCGGCGAGTTGGGCGAGCTCGTGCGGCGGCTGTGGGAAGAGCGGCAAGTGTTCGCCGAGTCGTTGCAGACTTCGCTCGACAGCTGCGAGGTCGTAAGCCCCGATCTATTGCCCGCCGCGCGCGCCTTCGTCAGCGAAACACGCGGCGCGTTCGAAACGCTCGACATTCACGAGCCGGCACCGCTCGTGTCCACGCTGCTCGCAGAATCCGCCGCACAGGGCTGGCCGGCGCGCCTGACGCCGCGCACGACGCTCGATCTGCTCGCGGACCCGACCTGGACCCACGGCCTCAGTTTGCGCCCCTTCACGTTGCCCGAAGCCCGCGGCGCGGGCAGCTTCGTGATCGCGCTGGCGCAAGCCGGGCGCGCCATCTGTGACGCGGCAAACGCGCTGCGCTCGCCGTTCGTGCTCGCGACGGATGTGTTCGATTTGCGCCGCCACGGCCTGGGCGCGTTGCTCGGCCTGCTGCCGCTCTCGCCAGCATTTGCCACGCGCCGGCTCGGCCTCGGTCCGACCCGCGTGGCCGATCATCAGCGCGCGCTGGCTCGAGCCGCATTGGCAGATCTGCGCGTGGCCGCCTTTCGCGTCCTCTTGCGCGCGCTCTTGGCCGGCAGCGCGAGTCGCTTACGGAGCGAGCTGCCCGAGGTCAGCGTGAGCACGCTCGGCTTCGAGCTGCCGTTCGAGCTCGCCGGTGTGTTCATTCGCGTCCGCCCGCGGGACTCGCAGCGCTTCGCGGGCGCGCTGCTCGCGGCCAGCCGCTACGAGCAGCTCGTGCAAACGCACGACGATGATTGGTTTCGCAACCCGCGCGCCATCGCCGAGCTGCGCGCCGAGCTCGGCGAGCCCGCGCCCGATTTACCGAACGCAGCGTCGTTGAGCGCAGGCATGGGCGCGTTCATCCAGCGCATCCAACCCTTACTCTGACTCTGACTCTGAAATCGGCCCCACGAGCCGAAAAGCGTCTCAGAACGAGTCGTTCTCGCCTTGAGTCAGGCCGCCCGAATCCAAGTGATACGTGAACCCGATCACCACGGCAGTCGCGGAGTCACCGCTCACCACGCGGCGTACGGCAAGCTCCGCTTGGAACGTCGTATCGACGTAGCCGAAGCCACCGCTGATCGAATGATTCTTCGCGCCGTCGTCGTAGCGGTAGCCGGCGCGCAACGGAAAGTGGTCGGCGGCCAGCAGCTCACCGCCGAACATGGCACGCACGGTGGTGCGATCCCAGGTCGTGAAGTCCGCTGCCATGTCCGCCTCGAGGCTGAACATCTCTTTGCCGAAGCCGATGCCGCCGCCCACGCTCATGGGCTGTAAGCCATTGTTCGGGTTGTTCAAGTTCATGCCCACGATCGAGATCGCAAGCCCGTCACTCGGCTTGAAGGTCGCGCCCGCATCCAGGGCGAAGCCGGCAATGATGTGCTCGCCCGACAACCCGCTCGAAGCGGCGCTGCTGCCGAGCGGACCCTGACCGTCTTGAGTGAGCCGCAGGTAGCGGCCACCGACGCCGAGGAACAGCTTTTCCGAAAACGGATACGACAGCGCGAAGCGCACGTCGGTCCACTTTCGGTTGATGCCGTCGGTGTCCTGCGTGTTGTAAGTCGCCCCCACGCCGCCGGCGACGCGAGCGCTGGATCCCACCGAATCGACGGCCGCCGCGCCATAGCTCTGGCGCCGTGATTCGGGCCAAATTTGGGCCAAAGCAGACAGGTGATACACGCGCGAGGCCGACATGTTGGCAGGGTTGTTGAACAGCGCCTCCGTCGAGCTGCTGAGCGCGCGTGTGGCACCGTTGGTCGCGGCCAGGCGCGGCGTCTCTATCTCTTGATAGTTGTAGCCAACCTCGGGCCTGACGGCGCTCTTGTCGGCGCGCGCGGGCACCGTGAACGCGGCAACGCCCACGCACACGAGCAGCGCACGCAGCCACGCGGCGCGCGTCACCGCGAGCTCGCTCGAGCGAGACGCTCCGAATCGTTGCCGATCACTTCGCACGTGCTTCAGAGGAACGCTCCGTATCTCGATCGCATTCGCGCATTTGCGCTTTCATCCGTGCGGCTTACCCTCGCGTACGAACGGCGGCCAACTTCTTAGCGAGGATCGAGCGCGCTCAATCGATGCAATCAGAAAAATGCGCGTCACGCAGGAGCGGCCGTTCGGCCAGAGCTGACCGCAACGCGCGTGAGGCGCGCGCGTGAAAAACAGCATCAAGAACGGACAAGTTTTCGACCGTTGCCTCTTGACGCCTCAAACACCGAAAGTTTGCCCGCCTAAATCCTGACGAGCGCGCGCCGCGAAAGATTCTCTTCTCTGTCTGCGAGGTTACTGATCGCGCTCGGATGCCCATCACCGCAAATGGGGTACGCTCGATCCGAGCTGTGTTACGATTCAGCGTCTTTTGGCGTCCTTTCGTGTTTTGAAAATCTTGGGATTGAACTTTGAATGAGGTCGGTGCTAGCTGCCTCCCCGTTGTCGCTCGGAGCACTCGTGCTCCGCATCGAGAGCGGTTCGTGCGCGATGAAAGAATTCATCAACGTCCGCCAACGCCCGCTCGAACACGTCAAAATCTGGTTGGGGATCCAACATCCGTTGGAAGATACCGGGTTGCTTCAAGGCCCAACCTGTCCACAGAGCTGTGGATAAGTTGGGGAATTTTATCTCGTGACGATCGAAACCCCTCAAATTCATTCCTTGCAAGCCTCCCAACCCACAACCCCTGGGGAACGCCTGTGGACAGCTGCGCTGGAGCAGACCCGCAGTCGCTCGCCTGCGTCATTTGAGCAGTGGTTTTCGAGCGTCCAATACGACGGCTTCGAGACCGGCCTGCTCTCCCTCACCGCGCGCGACGAGTTCGTGCGCGACTGGGTGAAGGCGCATTTCCTCCCCGATCTGCTGAGCCATTTGGCGCGCTTGGCGGGTGAGGCAAATCCGGCCAGCCTGCGCGTGAAGTGGAACATTTCGAACGGGCTCGATCGCCCGGTTTGCCAGCCGCGCCGGCGCAACTCGGAGCCGCCGCCCTCCGTTCCTCCCGCGTCGGGCACGAACGGGCGCTCGCGCTCGGAGCGCCCTTCCCGCTACTCGCGCGCGCAGCTGCTGGCCGCGCTGAACCCGAAGCACACCTTCCCGAATTTCGTGGTCGGCCCGTCGAACGAGCTGGCACACGCCGCCGCCTTTGCGTCCGCTGGCGGCGGAGGCCCTCGCTACAACCCACTGTTCATCGCGGGCGGCACGGGCCTCGGCAAGACGCACTTGATGCACGCCATCGCGCACAAGGTGCTGAGCGAGCGCCCCGACGCGCGCATCGTGTACGTCTCCGCGGAGCACTTCACGAACGAGTTCATCGAGGCGCTCCAGCACCACAAGATGGACGAGTTCCGCTCGCGCTACCGCACGGACTGCGATCTCCTCCTGGTGGACGACATCCAGTTCCTCGCGGGCCGCGAGCAAACGCAGGAAGAGTTCTTCCACACCTTCAACGCGCTGCACGACGCCGATCGTCCGATCATCGTCACGAGCGACAAGTATCCGCAGCAGCTGCAGCGCATGCCGGAGCGCCTCGTCTCGCGCTTCACCTCGGGCCTCGTCGCCGACATCCAGACGCCGCAGCTCGAGACGCGCGTCGCCATCGTCCGCAAAAAAGCCGAGCTAGAAGGCATCGAGCTTTCGGACGAAGTAGCGGTCATGCTCGCCCAAAACGTGCAGAGCAACGTGCGCGAGCTAGAAGGCGCGCTAATCCGCCTAGCCGCCAAGTCGTCCCTCACCGGCCGACTCATCGACGAAGAGTTCACGCTCAGTGAGCTCGCCCTCGTCTCCCCTCGCCGCCCCGAGCTGATGAGCGTGGAAGACATCCAGCGCGCCGTGTGCGGGCACTTCCGGCTCTCGAACTCGGATCTCCTCTCCAAAGATCGTCACAAGAGCGTCGCCTTCGCGCGCCAAGTCGCGATGTACCTGTGCCGCCAACGCCTCAAGTGCAGCTTCCCCGAGCTCGGCCGCGCCTTCGGCAACCGCGATCACACCACGGTCATGTCCGCCGTCCGCCGCGTCGAGGCGTTGCGTCAGCGCGATCCGCAGGTGAATGCGCATCTCGAAGCGATTGAGCAGCGGCTCGCGTCGTCAGAGTCCTGATTTTTTTGGGGGCGCTCGGAAGACCTGCGACGCAGCTCGGTGTGCGTCGCGGTGCCTCTCTATTCGTTTGTGAGTAGGGCCGATCGGCCTTCGGTCAGAGGGGCCTTCGGCCTTCGGTCAGAGGGGCCTTCGGCCTTCGGCCTTCGGTCAGAGGGGCCTTCGGCCTTCGGCCTTCGGCCTTCGGTCAGAGGGGTCTGAGCCACCGATCGCCGAACTACTGATCTCCCGATGGCCGGGGGCTCGATCGGCCGAAGGCCGATGGCCGGGAGCCCGATCGGCCGAAGGCCGATGGCCGGGGCCCGATCGGCCGAAGGCCGATGGCCGGGGACCCGATCGGCCGAAGGCCGATGGCCGATGGCCGGGGGCCCGATCGGCCGAAGGCCGATCTCCCAAAAGCCCCAATTACCCCACTGTCACTCGCTCGACTTCGCCAAGCTCCGCGCAGCCTCAACCCCAACGCTCCCCTTCTTCTCCTCGAGCGGCGTCGCCACTGCTGAAGCGGGCGCAGCCTCGAGCGGCGCCGTCGCCACTGCCGGCAAAGGTACCGGCGAAACTACTCTCGACTCCGGCACCCCGCCCAAAGTCATGCCGATGCGCACCGCGATCGCGTCGACCACTTCGCTTGCGCCCGCGCCGAGCGGCGCGCCATAGGCAAAGTCGGCACGCGAGCGCGAGGCAACCTGTTCTCCGGCCAGGGTTTGCCCGTCGCGGTCGAGGCGCCAATTGCCGCGCGCGCCAGCCGACCA
>JBEQTH010000024.1:0-16969 GCA_040348785.1 Myxococcales bacterium
GGCAAGCTCAAGCTGCTCGATTTCGGCGTCGCCAAGGCCGCGTTCAACGTGGAAGCCGACGGCGAGGGGCTCAGCATCGTCGGTACGCCCGAATACATGGCTCCCGAGCAAGCGCGCGGCACGGCCGACGAACGCAGCGATATCTACGCGCTGGGCGTCGTGCTGTTCGAGCTCCTGTCTGGTCGTTTGCCGCACGAAGCCGAGAGCCCCGTGCTCTTGCTCGACGCGAAGTTCCGCAAAGAACCCGAATCACTCCGTAACATCGCCCCCGAAAGAGGAATTCCGAAAATGCTCGACGCTGCCGTCTCTCGCGCGCTCTCTACGGAACCGGAACACCGCTACAAGTCTGCCGCCGAGCTCCGCGAAGCGCTGGAAGCCGCGCTCCGCGAGCCGGAAGCGCCCTCGGCGCGCCGCAAGCTCGTCACGCGCGGTCTGGCCTCGGCCGTCGCCCTTGCCGTCATCGGCGTGATCGGTGTCGGCGCCGCGCGCCCCGCGGTGCGTGAGCGTGCGGTCGTGGCCCTCGCGCCGATGATCGAAAAGATGCACGCGCTGCAAGCCCGCGCTGCCGAGCGCATGCACGGCGCGCACCCGGCGGCCCCCGCGCCGACTCAGGTCGCCGCCCTGAAGCTCGACGCGCCGGCCAGCGTCACGGTCGTCGCCACGCCGGAGCCCGCGCCTGCGCCCGTCGCTCCCGAAGCGGCGCTCGCCGCCAACACGGCTGCGAACGACGACGGTGAGGTCGAGGACGATTCGCAGAGCAGCGACAGCGCCACGCCGGAAAAAGCCGAGCCCGCGAGCGCGGTGAGCAGCGCCGAGCTTCCGTCCGCGGGTGCCGACGCCATCGCCGAAGCCCACAAGTACGCCGCCGCCGGCAACAAGCTGAAGGCCCTGAACCTGCTCCGCCACGCCGCGAAGAAGTTCCCGAAAGACGGCAAAGTCCTGGCCGAGCTCGCCAGCGCCGCCGAACAAGATCGCGCCTGGGGTGAAGCCGTGCGCGTCGCACGCCGCCTGGTCGAAGTCGAGCCGAGCGCCGAATCCAAGCTCGAGCTCGCGCGCCTCGAGCGCAAGACTGGTCATCGCAGCCGAGCACTCGAGCTCGTACGTAGCGTGCTCAAAGACAGCCCGGACTCGCCGGAAGCGACGGCCATGCTGAACCAACTCGGTGGCACCGAGCGCGTGGCGCTGCAGAAGTAAGCGAGAATCGAATCGCGCGGGCCCGTCTGGGCGGGCTCGCGGTGCGCGTGTTATGCTGCACACGTGACGCAGCCAGCGCCGTATCATAGCTACACGTTTCGCGAATACCTCCAGCTCGAGGAATTCGCGAACGTTAAGCACGAGTACCTCAATGGCGAGATCTATGCGATGGCTGGCGGCTCAATCGCGCATGCTGCCCTGAGCGCCGCCATCATCTCGTCGTTGTCAGCGCAGCTCCAAGCTGGGACTTGTCGAGTCTTTACCTCCGACCTTCGGGTGCGTGTTCTTGCGACTGGCTTGGCAGCCTATCCCGATGTGACGATTGTATGCGGCGAAGCCCAAAGCGATCCCGAAGACGCCTCGACGGTGGTCAACCCGAAGGTTTTGGTCGAAGTTCTGAGCGACGCCACTGCCAAGTACGATCGCGGCGAGAAGCTCGAGCAGTACAAGAAGATCGAGTCACTCCAAGCCGTTCTGCTGTTCTCTCAGACCTCGCGCCGAGTCGAGCTGCACGAGCGCACGGAGCTTGGTTTCCGAACCGAGATTGTCGTAGGCGATCAGCCGCTCAAGCTCGCCTGCATTGGGATTGAGCTAGCTCTATCGACGATCTACGTGACTGCCGGGCTGTGATTTTTTTGATGGTCACGCGCTACGGCGCGCGTCGTCACAGCCTTCGGCGTCGAGGTTCGATTTTCGCGAAGGGCGC
Organism: Myxococcales bacterium; assembly: GCA_040348785.1. GTDB lineage: Bacteria > Myxococcota_A > Polyangia > Polyangiales > Polyangiaceae > PMG-095. The sequence goes on from JBEQTH010000024.1 coordinate 1,901, forward strand.
GCGGCCGTCAGTGGCGCCGAAGGCTGGGTGTGGCTCGGGCGTGCTCGGTGACCATCAAAAAAACAAACACGGTTGAGTTTTATTCCGCCAGCAAAGGCCCGCCGCGGTTTCTCGTGGCCGAAAAGTAGCCGGTTCAGAGCGCGGACTAGAAGCTAGCTCTCGGGCCTGGTTCTGGTGCTAGAACGGCGCCGGACTCGGTTCGGTCTCCGGTATGGCACTTCCCCCCAGCGTCAGCAGCAAAGCACTCGTCACCACGGGCTCACCCGTCAAAGTGATTTTGAAGTTGGCGTTGCCGACGGTGCTGGCCATGCTGGCGCAGAGCGCGGTCAACGAAGTCGACATCATCTTCTTCTCGCGCTTGCCGTGCCCGGAGTCTTCTACGGCGCAGGCCGCGCTCTTGCCGTCGCTCATTTTGCTGTGGATGTTCGGCGGCTCGCTGAGCGCTATTTCGGTCGGCACGCAGGCCATTTCGGCGCGCCGCTTCGCCGAGGGCAAGTCGAACGACGCAGGCGCAGTGTTGGTCAATTCCTGGGTCTGCGCGCTGCTCGCGGGGGCGGTGTTCACTGCCCTGGGCTACCTCGTGATGCCGTACGCATTGAACGCGCTGATCCGCGTGCCTGAGGTGCGCGAGGCCGCGCAGGGTTACTTGAAGTGGCGGCTGCTCGGCATCACCTCGATGGCCGCGACCTTTTCGTTCAAGGCGTTCTTCGACGGCATCGGCAAGACGCACGTGCACATGGTCGCCTCGGTGGTCATGAACGTGATCAACGTCGTGCTCTGCATTGCGTTGATTTTCGGGTACTGGGGCTCGCCGCGCATGGGCATGACGGGCGCGGGCGTGGCCGGCGCGGTCTCGTCTTGGGTCGGCTTGTTCATCATGGCCGGCTGGGCGTGCCTCTCGCACTACCGCGTCAACTTCCGCCCCTTCGATCTGAGTCGCGTCGTGCGCGGCTTGATGGGTGATATTTTGCGGCTCTCGGTGCCGAGCGCGATCGCGACGGTCGCGGTGATGAGCGGCTTCGCGTTGTTCTCCGGCATCGTGAGTCACTTAGACAGCGTGTCGCACTCCGCGGTGCTGCACTCGGACTGCCCGGGCGGTCACGGTGAAGCCGTGAACAGCGCGGCCACGGCGCTGATCGTCGAGATCCTCAAGCTGACGTTCACGGCCTGCCTCGCCTTCGGCACATCGACCGCGACCCTCGTGAGTCAGTCGCTGGGCGCAGGAAAGCCAGATGCGGCTTCGAATTTCGGCTGGGTCTCGGTGCGCCTCGGCCTAGTCATCTTCGGTGTGGTCGGGCTGCTCGAGGGCGTGTTTCTCACGAGCCCGCTCTTGCACCTCGTGACTCAGAGCCCCGCGGTGTACGAAACCGCGCTCGTACCCATGCGCATGATGGGCCTGTGCACACCGCTGATCGCCGTCGGCATGATCCTGACCCAAGCCCTGTTCGGCGCCGGCAACACCAAGTTCGTGATGCTGGTCGAGCTCGTGCTGCACTTCTTCTGCCTCGTGCCGCTGGCCTGGCTGTTCGGAATCACGCTGAACCTCGGCCTGACTGGCATCTGGGCTTCCGCGGCGGTCTACGTGCTGCTGCTCACGACGGTGATGGTCTGGAAGTTCCGTCGCGGCGACTGGAAATCGATCGCGATCTAGCTCGCGCCGCGACCGCTGAAGCAGGGCGCCGGCACCGCGACGGTGAGCGGTTCGCCGTTGCCGCCTTTTGCTGAAGGCCCGGTTCGCGGCCGAAAATAGTGTTCGTGCCCGAACGCTATTTTCGCTACGCAACGGGCCTCCGGCGAGACGGAGGGGGATGGGAGCCATCGCCTCCGCTAATTGAGTCGAGACTGTTCGGAGCGAGCCTGCATGCGCGCGCTCAGGCGAGCGTGCGTGCGCGCGCTCAGGAGAGACGGCGAGGGCGGCGGAATGCGGCGAGGCCCAACGCTGAGGCCGCGAAGAGTAAGCCGGTCCGGCTGGGGGCGGGCCCGCCGCGTATCAATCGGGCAGCGAGCGGTACTCTTCGGTCAGTACGAAATCCTTCGTCAGGTTCGTCGCGCGCTGGACCGCGTAGTAGTCGCGAAACCGAAATTCTGCGCTTGCTTGGTGTAGGGCGCCCTCCGCCAAAGCGTGCGGGTCTGGGTTGCCGTGGGTTTCGGTCACTGCCCCTGCAGCGCGGTCGACCTCGCTGCGAAGGGCGACGAACGCGGCGCTGATCGCCTCGGGCTCCGGCGCGCGCGATACCGCAATGACGGATAGCAATTGCTGACGCGTACCGAAGGTGAGCCACAGATTGCGCGCCGGCGCCGGCGTGGGCGTGCCCGGCAGCGCGCTGCTCGGGACTCCGTTGCACGTCAGATCCGAGAGCCCCTTGCCCTGCGTGCAGCTGATGCCGCGGGCCGCGAAGTGCGCGACGATCTCGGCGCGGGTCGTGTGATCGAGCGTGAACCCGAGGGCGGGGCGGCTGGTCGCCGCTCGGTCACCGCGGTGCTTCGATGCAAAGTTAGCTTGTGCGCGCTCTCGCTGTTCGGGGCTCATCGGCTTGTCGTAGCCGAAAGGACAGCCGCCGTGCGCCATACGGGTCACGGCGCCAAGCAGCGGCCGACCGGCAGACGTGTGAGCCACCCCGACCAAACCGACGAGCAGCGCGACGCTGCCTCCAGCGACGGCCAGGACCCGAGCGAGAGCGCGCTTCATCAGTGACCTACAATCGACGCCTTGAAAGCCGCGTCGGTGACGATAGGAGCAAAACAGCTCGTGACATCGGCCTCGGGTACGCCGCTGCTGGTGAGCGCGGGGACGACTTGATTGGTGATGAAGTAGTCGTACTGATCGCTGGTGATGTTCAGACCGACGTGCGCGGCGGTCATGTCTTGCAACCCCGAGTACGTCTTGTTGTCCGTGTAAGTGATGCTGGTCGGGCCGCCGTAGGCGTACACCAAGAATGCCGCCAACTTGCCCTCGAACGTGGCCATGTCATCCGTGGTCGACGCGGGCATTCCCGAGCCGATCTTGGTAAACGAATCACCGAGATTGGTCGTGCCATTGGCGGTGAGCTCGGCCACCACGTTGGCTACGATCGCCTTGTTCACGGCGACGAAGCCCGCTGCCTTGTAGGTGTCGAAGGCGTCCATCCCGCTGCTCGTGCACTTCAGGGCCGCGCCCGGACCCTTGGCGACCGTTTCCGGTGTGCCGGAATCGCTATCGCTGCCGCAACCCTGCATTGCCGCGAGCATGACGCCCGCAGCGAATATCTTCTTGATCATCTCCGTCCCTTTCGAAGGAATGCCGACTGGCAGTGAGAGATACGAGCCGCCGCTGCGGGCAGATTTCGAGAATTTGAAAAGCTTTTTTTCTAGCTGCTTTTCTCAGTCGGCCCAGCGCCCGAGCGTGGAACCGGGGCTGTGGCACTTTTGCTTGCCCTGAGCGTCGATTGGTGAGAACCGACCGCTATGGAGTCAGCTCAGATGAATCGCGTGTTGGACGGGGTCGTCACCACTTTGACCAACGTCGGGTTGAAGGTGATCGGTGCGATTGTCCTGTATTTGATTGGCCGCGCGCTGATCAACTGGGTGATCGCGTTGGTGCAGCGCACGTTGGAACGCCAAAAGGTGGATCCCACCCTGCTGCGCTACGTCGGCACGGTGATCGCCGTCTTGGCGAACATCGCGCTCGTGATTGCCATCCTCGGCTACTTCGGCGTCGAGACCACGTCCTTCGCGGCGCTCCTGGCCGGCGCTGGGTTGGCGATCGGCACGGCCTGGGGCGGGCTGCTTTCGAACTTCGCCGCTGGCGCGTTTTTGGTCATCTTGCGCCCGTACAAGGTCGGTGACTTCGTGAGCGCGGGTGAAGTGGTGGGCACCGTGACCGCCATCGGCTTGTTCGTCACCACGCTCGACACGCCCGACGGCGTGCAGACTCACGTCGGGAACAACAAGATCCTGAGCAACACCGTGCAAAACTTCTCGGCCAACGCCTTGCGCCGCGTCGACTTGACGGCTCAGCTGCACTACTCGGTCAACGTCGCCGAAGCGATCGAGCGCATCACGAGCAAGGTCAAAGCAATCCCGAACGTGTCTGCCTCGACTCCGCCTTCCGTCGAGATCCTGACCTTCACCGAGTTTGGGCCCGTACTCGCGGTGCGCCCCTTCACGCACACCGATCATTACTGGCAGGTCTACTTCGAGACCAACAAGGCCATCGTGGCGGTTGCAGGCGAAGCGGGTTTCCCTCCCGTCGAGCGCAATCTGAAGTTGAAGAACCTGCCTGCCTAAATGTTTCGGAACAGCCCCGACAGTAAATGGCTGTTTTGAACGTGCAGTACCCGGGCCTCACCTTGGCCATTACTGGGCCGTGGGAGGACGGCGCGATCTGAGCCCTGTGCATTAGCCCAAGGCGTTCCGCTCGTGCGGCTCGAGCAAATCGAGCGGCGGTCCGAGCGGGACGATCCGGTTCGGATTGATGGTGGGATGGCTGGTGTAGTAGTGGTGCTTCACGTGCTCGAGGTTGCAGGTGCTCGCCACGCCACCGGTCTGATACACGTCGCGCAAGAAGCCGTACAGCGCGGGATAGTCACGCAAGCGGCTCAGGTTGCACTTGAAGTGGTAGTGGTACACCGGGTCGAAGCGCAGCAGCGTCGTGAACAAGCAAATGTCGGCTTCGGTGAGGCGAGCACCGAGCAGGTAGCGCTGCTTTGCGAGCCGTGCTTCGTAACCGTCCAAGGCGGCAAATAGCTCGCGCAGGGCGCTCTCGTAAGCGCTTTGTTTGACGGCGAAGCCGGCGCGGTACACGCCGTTGTTCACCGGGCCGTACAAAGCGTCGATCTCCGCGTCGATTGCGGCCGTTAGCTCGGCCGGACACAGATCGAGGTGGGTCGTGCCGAAGGCCGTAAATTCGCGATCGAGCATGCGCATGATCAAGCGCGATTCGTTGCATACGATGCTCTCGGTCTGTTTGTCCCACAGCACGGGCACGGTGACGCGCCCCGTGTAGTCCGCTTGCGCGCGTGTGTAGACTTCATGCAGGTAGCGCGCGCCGTGGAGCGCGTCGGGCGTCGCGCCCGGGAATTCGCCGAACTCCCAGCCGTCGTCGCCCATGTGAGGATGCACGATGCTGACGCCGATCACGTCCTGCAAACCCTGGAGCTCACGGGCGATCAACGTGCGATGCGCCCAGGGGCAGGCCAAGCTCGCGTACAAATGGTATCGCCCGGCTTCAGCGCGGTAGCCGCTCGAGCCATCGGCGCTGATGCAGCCGCGGAACTTCGTGTCTTCGCGCACGAAGTGCCCCTTGTCGTTGGTCGGTACCTTCTGATCCGTCCACTTGCCGTCGACCAGCTTGCCCATGGCCGCATCATGCGCGCTCGCTGCCGCGCACGCACATCGGCTTACGCTGGCAACGCCGCCACCCGCCGAAAAGCGCGCATGAAACGTAGGCCGACGACGGGCGGCTCTGCCGGGCCGGTGCGATCAGCCCGTCACGCGGCGGCTACGTCGCTGACGCATTCCATACGCGAGACCGAAGAGCGCGACAGCCGCGCGCGGTCGCTCGGTGAGTCGAGCAGGGGAAAGTTGCCGTTCGGCGCCCGCTCAGCGGGGGGCAGCGACGAGCCGGTAACCCACGCCGAGCGCAGTCAGCAGACGTCTGGGTTTGGTCGGCTCGACTTCGATCTTTTGGCGCAACAGCTTCACGTACACTCGCAAATAATGAATCTCGTGGACGTGATCGGCGCCCCAGACCGCGCGCAGTAGTTGGTTGTGAGTCACGACGTGATCGGCCTTGCGCGCCAGTGCGTCGAGCAACTCGAACTCCGTGCGAGTGAGCTTCACCTCGGCCTCGCTCAGGAACACACGGCGGCTCGCGGACTCGATACGCAGATCACCCAAAGTGATGCTGCCGGTCGCCGAGGCAAAGGGAAGAGGCTTGCGCAACGCGACCCGCACGCGCGCTAGCAACTCCCGTTCACGAAACGGCTTGGTCACGAAGTCGTTGGCACCGCCGTCCAAGGCACGGATCTGCGCTTCTTCGTCGGTGCGGGCCGACAGCACGATGATCGGCAGCTCGTGCTCGCTACGAATCTTGGTGATCAGCTCGAGGCCATCGATGTCGGGCAGGCCGAGATCCAAAATGGCGGCGTCCGGCGCGCGCGTGTGGATCAAGCGCAAGGCTTCACCGCCAGTGACGGCTTCCTTCACGTCGAAGCCCTCCCCTTGCAGCGCAAGCGTGAGCACACCGCGCATTTCCGGATCGTCTTCCACGACCAAGAGCAGCGCGCGCTTCACGTCGAGGCTCCACGCGTCAGCATACCCATCACCATCCGCCTTCCGCATAGCCCAGCTCATGTTGCGAGAAGGCGCAGGCCGAATGGCCGAATATAAAAAATTTACGAAATCGTGCATAGACCGCGTAAGCCGTGAAACAGGTGATTCGGGGTCCTCTGGGTATATCTATATCTCCGTCGGGAGGAGAGCATTTGATGTCGAATGAATTTTTGAAATCGCGGAAAACGGCCGCGACGAACGGCGCGCTGCGCCTATTGTTCGTGCTCGCGTTGTCGATCTCGAGCCTCGCCTGGTCTCGGGCCGCCTTCGCGCAGAGCGCCGAGTCGGCCAAGCCGGACACCGTGGCGGCTCCGGCAGCAGTTCCCGCGAGTGACGCCAAGAGCGTCGAGGAGCGCCTCGGCGATCTCGAGGCGTACATGAACAACACGGCCCGCGTCGCCAAGGAGTCGAAGGTGCCTGGCCCAGGCCCGGGACACAACGCCTGGATGATGGTTTGCGCGGCGCTCGTGCTGTTCATGACCTTGCCCGGCCTGGCCTTGTTCTACGGCGGCATGGTGCGCGCCAAGAACGTGCTGTCGGTGATGGCGCAGTGCTTGGCGATGGCCGGCGTGGTGACGATCTTGTGGGTGGTCATCGGCTACAGCTTGGTCTTCTCGCCTGGCAGTGCATTCATCGGCAGCGCCAAATTCGCGATGTTCGCCGGCGTCGATGGCATGCCCAACGGAGACTATGCGCAGTGGGTCTCGCAGAACGTGTTCGCGATGTATCAGCTCATGTTCGCGATCATCACGCCCGCGCTGATCGTCGGGGCGATCGCCGAGCGCATGAAGTTCAGCGCGCTGATGGTATTTACGGTGGCGTGGATGTTCATCGTGTATTTCCCGCTCGCGCACATGGTGTGGGGTATCGATGGCTTGATGAACGGCGTTTGGAATCCCAACGCTTCGATCAAGGCCATCGATTTTGCGGGCGGCACCGTGGTCCACATGTCCTCCGGTTGGTCCGCAATCGTGCTCGCATTGATCATCGGCAAGCGGCGCGGTTTCGGTAAAGAGAGCTTTGCGCCGCACAGCTTGGTGCTCACCATGGTCGGCACCGGGATGCTCTGGGTCGGCTGGTACGGCTTCAATGCGGGCAGCGCCGTCGCGGCCGACACCATCGCCGCCAACGCCTTCGTCACCACCACGATCGCCGCCGCCGTCGGTTGTGCCGCTTGGCCCGCCGCAGAGTGGGTGACGCGTGGCAAGCCAACCGTGCTCGGCTTCTGCTCGGGCGCGGTCGGCGGCTTGGTCGTGATCACGCCAGCGGCTGGCTTCGTGACGCCGGTGGGCGCGATGATCATCGGCGTGCTAGCGGGCGTGGTGCCATTTTTGGCCTGCACCAAGCTGAAAAACGCGCTCGGCTATGACGACGCGCTCGATACCTTCGGTGTCCACGCCGTCGGTGGCACGATGGGCGCGCTGCTCACGGGCTTCCTCGCCACCGCGGATGCCAACCCGAACCTGACCGCGAACCTGAAAGGCATCGTGGGTCACACGTTGTGGATCGAGCAGCTCAAGGCCATGGGCTTCACGATCGCGATGGCCGCCGTCGCCACGACCGGCCTCGCGTATGCGCTCAAGGCCACGATCGGCCTGCGCCCGAGCGACGAAGACGAGGAGATCGGCCTCGACCTCACCGACCACGGCGAGCGCGGCTATCACGCCAGCGAGTACGGCGGGGGTCACCCGGAAAACGACGACGGGCGCACAGCGGGCCACGCCGCGGCGCACTGAGAATTCCGCGAGACTAGGCGCTCCGTGAGCGAATACAGGGCTCGAGTAGCTGTCGGAGCCGGCTCATTGGAGCTGCAAGGCACTTTCTGAAATGACATAGCCCGCGGGCCTTGGTTGGACGACGACTGCAACGCGCGCCCTCGAAGTGCCCGGTTCGAATGGCGCCACCGTTTCCGGAACACGCCCAGCGGCACCGAAAATAGCGTTGCGCATGCAACGCTATTTTCAGCACGTAACCCAGGCGCGAGGTCGAGAACTTTCGTGCCGCTCAAGGGGCTAGTCGGCGGTTGGCAAAGCACAAGGCGGTCGTCTTCGTGCCAGCCGTCACCGTTCAGGAGCTGCCGCCGAGTGGCGGCGTTTTGCGTTGTAAATGTCGCCATCAATGCGAATCAGGTGCACTTCGTGCCTCGTTGAGCCCACCGCGACACGGAGCAAAAACCCAGCACGGTGGCCAGCGCGGCGAGCAACAGCACCAACAAGTGCTCGCCGGAGATCGGTTGTGGTCGACCAACGCCTTGCGTGAGTTGTTGCCCGAGCCACACGAGGTTCAATAGCGAGCCGATCAGCGAGCCGAGCGCCACGCTCGAAGCGAGGCGAGCGCTGCCGTCGCGAGCAAGGGAGCGGCCGGCCACCGCGCTCGCGAGCGCGATGGTCGGCAGCAAGATCACAGAGCCCAACCAGTGCGGCTCGACCGGCCCTGACGGCCCCTGGCGCACGAGAGCCGGTAGCAGCATCACGAATACCACGAACGACGTGACGACTGCCGCCAGAACCGCCGCGAGCGCGCTACCGAGGAACCGAAGCACGAATCGAACGCTCACTTCAACACGTAGTATCCGGCGGGGTTCGTGGGAAAAAACAAGCAATACGCTGGGCCACCGATACCATAACCGACGTAGGTGTACCCGCCGCTAGAGTACTTGGAAAGCGCCCCGTAATACGTGATCACGCAGTCGGCCGCGGGCGTTGCTCCGTCGATGTATTGGGCAGAAGCACGGGGAGCCCAAATCCGCGTGTCGCAAGAGTAGAACTCGCAGCTCGAGTTGCTTACGTTGTCCCAGCCACTGCCGGGCGTGCAACCGCTGCTACACGAAGTAAGACCGACAGCGCTATTCCACGCGGTAGTATACGAGCACGCGACGTAGCCGAAGGAGCAGGCTGCCTCCCGCACCACCCCCACGCCTTCCGGGGCTGAAGGAAGCTGCGAGGGCGCCGGGGTCGACGAGCTTGGCTCGTCGAGAGGCACGCGTCCGATCGGCAAACCGGTGACCCTGGCCATGATCTCGCGGCCGTCTCGCCGATTCAGGTCGAGAAATGAAATACCTTTCTCTTCTGCGTAAAGGAGCGCGGCTTCGGACAAGGCCCGCTGGGGCGCGTCTGCGTTGCCCATCTCGAGCACCATCATCCCGAAGCTTCGTGCCTGTGCCCGGTTCAGTGATCGGATCCGCTGCTTGACCGCATCGATCCCTGCTCGATCGGTGTGGAGGTTGAGGTACTGATCGACGAGCTCACGTAGCTCCGCCTCCCCGAGGTCCTGCGCGGTCGCGTTGTTCGTTTGCTCTCCCGAGCCCGGCCCCGAACCAGGCGTTTGCTCGCCGGCACCGCTACATCCAATAAACACCGAGCTGATTGCCAACGCAGCCGACACGGCCGCGATCGCACGCCATTGAATCATCTGCATCCTCCCTGAATACGCGGCACCCAATTGCCGCCCCACGTCGCCAAACTACATATCACATCGACACGCGTCAATACGCGACGTGACTCTTCTGGCCGTCGATCTTCGCCGTGACCGTTCCCGCCAGCGGCTTGTGATTTGCGCGGCGGCTAAGTCAAAGAGCGGTTCGCACGTGGCGACGAGTCTTCATCTGTTGTCGAGCTTCGAACGTCGAGTGGAGTGGGAGTGCGCGAAACGCTTCTATCAGCGATGCCTTGACGCTCATCACCGCGCAAGAGCATCAAGGCGCCATCAACGCAGCATAAACAGACCACTCGAACGCTACTGCGCAGCGCCCGACAGAGCCTGCACGGCTTGCTGGCTCGCAACGGCGCGGTCGAAAGCGGCCAGTGCGGCGGCTTGAAAGAGTTGGTTCGACTCGCCATCGCTCACGTCGATCGACGAGTGACGCCCCCACGCCTCTCCGAATGTGCTCACGAGAACCGCGCCGGAGACTGCGTCCCTGAATTCAACGTCGAGCTTGACGCTGGCGAATGCAGTTTCGCTCGTCCAAGAGGAGCTCCACCCGGCTTCGCCTGCATTGATCGAGACGTTCACGATAAGCTCCCGCTTGCCGTGGGCGATCAGCTTGCCGAGCCTTCGTTTCATTTCTTGAAACGTGGTCTCGGTGATTCGAAGCTGCGCCCGTTCGTGTTGGCCGGGGAGAGAAACGATCGGTGTGTCGAAGTTCCCACCCCGCGTTTCCGTGCGTCGGTCGTAAAGGTTTACCTCACGGACGTGAGCCCGGACTATCTCTGTGGGATACGGTAGCGGCTCGAAGACGGGACCGAGCGAGGACGAGCAACCGAGGCAAACGAGCGCGAACGGAACCGGAAGCCAATGAGCCAGCGTCAGCATGATCGGAGAGTCATCTATCACTGACTCATGGCGCGCAGGTTCGCGAAAATCTGGCTGAGCGCGCAGCCCTCAGCGCCGCGCTTCGCGCGCCAAAATGCTGCAGGCGAGATCACTGCGCAGGTTGGCGTCGTCATCCGCCAAGGCACTGGCCGCGTTGCTGTAGTCACCCAGGCTCGCCAGTGAGTGAGCCGCCCGCCAACGCTCGGCAGGGTCAGTGCTCTTCAAGCCTTTGATCAGCGACGCTGAAACGCTGGTGTCCCCCGCGTTGGCCAGCACTGTAACGGCGGCGTCACGCGCGTGAGCTTCGGCTTCCGAGCTCGGCTTGGCATTCGCCACGTCGCGCAGGGCGCGGATGGCGTCCGGGCGCCGTTCGTCGATCGTGCTGAGCCGCGAAAGCGCGACCACGCGCAGCTCGGGGCTCGCATCCTTGGCGGCTTTGACGATCGCGGCTTCGATTTCCGGGGTCAGCGGCGCGACGTTCAGCGCGAGCCGTTTTTCGTCGTCCGAGCCGTCCGAGATGTACCGTTGTAGGCGAGCATTGGCCGACGCTGCCTCGACACCGCCGCTGCGACTCAAAGCGTACGACGCGCTGACCGCGGCGAGCCCTCCGCCGCTGGCCGCCGCTTGGGCGAGCTCGCGCGCGCCGCCTGCCGTGTATGAGGCTCGTTCGGTCCAGGCGTCGACGATTGCGATCCTGCGCGTGTCGTCGGCGCGAACCCAGAGATCCTTGAGCGCAAGCACGGCGCGCTCGCCGCCAATCGCGCCGGCCGCGCGCGTGGCCAGGCTTTGGCTCTGCGCGTCCGGATCGACCCGCGCAGCTTCGAGCAGGGGCTCGAGCTCGCTCGGATCACGCACTTCACGCGCGGTGGTGAGTGCGGCGCGCCGCACACGCTCGTCGGGATCGACGTAGTAGGCTTTGCGCAAATCGGTGTCGACCGGCCGCACTGCGGCGCGCGCCGCGACGGCTCGCCAAGCACCGCTCGGCGCGCGCGCGTTGCGATTGAGCAGCGCCGTGCGATCGGCCGCGTGCGCCTCGAGCAAGATCAGGGTCAGCTCGGCGGCGACGTCGTCCTCGCTCTTCGCGCGCTGTTCCATGGCGTCGCGCAGCGGGCGTTCACAGCTGCGTAGGCCACGCACGCGCAGCGCGCCGTTCGTGCCCTCGGCCGAGGTCAGCTCGCGCTCACCGATCGCTTGGGCGAGCTTGACCGCCTGATCGTTGTCGAATTTACCCGACTGCTGCGCAGTCAGGATGTCTCGCTTGAGATCGGCGAGGTTCCCTTGCAGCGCCGTGCGCACCGGAGGTTTCGGTGCACACGAGGCGAGCAGGAGCAACGAAAGCGACCAACGCCACATGCCGAGTCGAGAAACGCGCCCCACCGCTCAGTTGACGCTGGACGAGGATTCGGTCTGCGCGGCTTCGCTGCGCGCGGAGGCTGCGATCTCGTCGCGGCGACGAGCGGCCGCGGCCACGAAGCCTTGAAATAGAGGATGCGCGAGCATCGGCCGGCTCTTGAATTCCGGATGAAACTGACAGCCGACGAAATACGGGTGCTCGGGCAGCTCGACGATCTCCACCAGGCGATCATCCGGGCTAGTGCCGCTGAGCACGAGGCCCGTACGGGTGAGCTGCTCGCGGTACTCGTTGTTGAACTCGAAGCGATGCCGATGGCGCTCGGAGATCTGCTCGCTCTTGTACAAGTCGAGCGCGCGGCTTCCGGGCTTCAACGCACAGGGGTAGGCGCCCAGGCGCATGGTGCCGCCCTTGTCCTTCACGCCGCGTTGGTCGGGCATCAGGTCTATGACCGGATTGGCGCACTCTTTCTCGAACTCGGTCGAGCTCACGCCCTTCAAACCGCACACGTTGCGCGCGAACTCGATGACGGCGAGCTGCATGCCGAGGCAAATGCCGAAGAACGGCACGCCCTGCTCGCGAGCGTAACGGATGGCGGAAATCTTCCCCTCCACCCCGCGGTCACCGAAGCCACCGGGGACGAGGATCGCGTCCAGCCCGCTGAGCAAGGCGGGCGCGCTGCCGCGCTCGATCTGCTCGGAGTCGATGTGCTCGAGCTGAACCGCGACGTCGTTCGCGAGGCCACCGGCGACGAGCGCTTCGTTCAGCGATTTGTAGCTGTCCTTCAAGTGCACGTACTTGCCGACGACACCGATGCGCACCGAGCCCTTGGCGGGCTTCTTGAACCGGTCGACGACGCGCATCCAATTGGTCAGATCGGGCTGGCGCGACCAGATGTTCAAGCGCTCGGCGATCTGATCGTCCAAACCCTCGGCGTGCAGCACCAGCGGCAGCTCGTAGATGCACGCCACGTCCACGGCGGAGATGACGCTATCCACCGCCACGTTGGAGAACAGCGCGATCTTCTCCTTCAAGCCGTGGGCTAACGGGCGATCGCTGCGACAGATCAAGATGTCGGGCTGAATGCCGATCTCCCGCATCTCCCGCACCGAGTGCTGGGTGGGCTTGGTCTTGAGCTCGCCAGCGGTGACGATGTGCGGCACGAGCGTGACGTGGACGCTGAGCGCATTTCCAGTGCCCGCTTCCAGCTTGAGCTGGCGAATTGCCTCCAAAAACGGCAGGGATTCGATGTCACCCACGGTCCCACCGACCTCGATGATGGCGATGTCGACGTCACTCGTGGCGTCATAAATGCGGGTTTTGATCTCGTCGGTGATGTGCGGGATCACCTGCACGGTCGCGCCCAGGTACTCACCGCGACGCTCTTTGGTGATCACCGCTTCGTAGATGCGACCGGTGGTCACGTTGGCGCGGCGCGTCAGTTTGGCCGAAGTGAAGCGCTCGTAGTGGCCCAAATCCAAATCGGTTTCGGCGCCGTCTTCCGTGACGAACACCTCGCCGTGTTGGTAGGGCGACATCGTGCCCGGATCGACGTTGATGTACGGGTCGAGTTTCATGTGCGTGACGGTCAGCCCGCGGGCTTCCATCAGCGCGCCAATCGACGCGGCGGTAAGGCCCTTGCCGATCGAAGAAACGACACCACCCGTCACCAGGACGAACTTGGTTCGCCGACTCACCGTGGCTCCGTCACGTGTTCCACGTTTCATGCGTTTGTCTCGCGTGCATCTGAGCCATCGTAATCACTCGCGACGAGCACCGCCGCGTAGCGCCGTTAGAATACGCCTAGCACGCCAAAGCCGACGGTGTTTTTCCCAGCGTCGAACGTCGGACGCCACTCGACGCCCTTCAGCTTTAGTTCCGCGCGCTTGCGCTTCGGTTCTTGTGTCGGCAGAAACAAACCCTCAGCGAAGAGCCCGAGGCTGCCCGCTTGCCCGATGCCATCTAGGGCTGTTGCGATCGCGCGCAGCACGACGATCACCTTGCTGCAGTCAGCCACGTTGCCGCAGCCGCTGTGGGAGAGGGCAATCCAAGGCCCAGCCACCGGAATTCGCAGATCTTTTGCGCCCACCGTGTCCGGCCAAGCGTAGGACGAGCCGAGGGCCAACCCGTACCAAGCGGCGGTCGAGACCGCTCCGGCGATCAGCAGATTGGTCCGAGCGGAGGGAGGCGGGTACTGGTCGAGCGCGACGTTCGGCACTCGGGCGAGCGGCTCCTGAAGCTCTGCGTCGGACGGAGCGGCCTCGACCGACTGAGCCTGAGCGACCCCGGGAAGAGCGCCGGCCAAAAGGCCGAACAGCGTGGCCGCCGCCAGAAACGCGCGCAAAATGAAACGAATGGCGGGGCGGGGGGCCATGCGGGGCGGACTCTGCACCCGCAGGCCCGCTCGATGCAAGCGGGAAGCGGGGCGATCGTTCGAGCGTTGCTGTCCCAGGATTTGGCCCAGGTCGGCCGCCCATGGATACTCCAGTGGTCCCCGTGAAGAGCCGCCCGATCCGCCTGAGCTACCCGTGCGCCGCGCTCGCCACCGCGATGATCGTTGGCGGCGCGCCCCCCGCCGCGCCGGGCCTCACCGGTTGCGCCGCTCCCCCCGCGCAAAGCCCAGCCGTCGCGGCCGCGCCCACACCCGCGCCAGCGGCCGCGAGCTCCGTCTCCGCCGCGCCACTCGTCCCGGCCGCGTCGCTCGCTCCCGCTCTGAGCAGCCAAGCCAGCCTCGAAGCCCCCGCGACGACACCGGATACGACGACACCCGCGGCGCCACTCGTGGAGCCGAGCACACCTGCCAGCGAGCCCACCTCGCCGCCGCACGTCTGGAAGGGCGGCGAGTTTCAGCACGCGCTCGCTCAATTCGCCCAGTGGGTGAAAAAGAACGGCGGCGCGCTCAGCGCCGAGCTCGACGACGTCGCGAGCGGCGCCGTCTTGGGCAGTGTTGCCGCGAGCTCGCCGGAAAACCCCGCGTCGAACCAAAAAATCCTGACCACGGCCGCCGTGCTCCACCACTTCGGCGCGGAGTACCGGTTCAAGACCACGATTTGCGGGGCGCGCACGGGCGAGAGCGTGCCGCGGTTAGTGTTGCG
>JBEQTH010000033.1:0-51936 GCA_040348785.1 Myxococcales bacterium
ACACGTCTCGGAAGTTCTTTCTCAGCGTATCTAGCGCCTCGTTGCAGATGCGGGCGCGGCTATCGTACAGCGTCGGCAAGACGCCCCAGAAGTTCACCGGGTGGTTCAAGATCTTGTTCACGTGCTTCACCGTGCGCACGACCTGACGGATGCCGATCAACGAAAGATAATCGCAGGCCACGGGGCACAGCACGGCGTCGGCCAAAACCAGGGCATTTTGATTCAAGAGCGACAAGCTCGGCGAGCAGTCGACGATCACGTAATCGTAAATCTCGCGCGCGCGGCCCAAACGTGAAGCCATCACGCGGTCACGGTTGCGCTGGCCGGCGATATATAGCTCGGCCGCGGCCAGCGTCTCGTTGGCCACGATCACGTCCAGGTTTGGGCGTGCTGCCACGCAGGCCTGCTCGAAGGGCAGGCCCATCACGAGCACGTGATACAGCGAGCGCTCGGCTTCCAGCCCGAGCGAAGCGCCGACATTGCCCTGACCATCCGCATCGACCAAGAGCACCTTGGCGCCGCGCGCAGCGAGCCCCGCTGCCACATGCACCGCGGAAGTGGTCTTCCCCGTGCCGCCTTTGTGATTGAACACGGCCAGGATGCGCGGCATCGAGCTGCCCGCCGCGGTGCGGGGGCGGGCCGCATTATCCGCGGCGCGCGGCAACGGGCGCAGCTCGGACACCGAGGCCAGCGGAGGGATCGGGGTGGCAGCCGCAGCGGCGGCATTGGCGGCAGCCATTGCGGCGACCGTGGGCGGCGCAGGCGTAGCAACGGCGCTGGGCGCTGGTGTGCGCATGGGCAAGCTCAGCGCGTCGTCAGCGTCGTTCTCGGCGTCTTGCGTCTCTTCGACCGGGTAGCTCGGATCGAGCAGCTGCCCGAGGCGAACCGAGCGCACGCCGGACAAGATGCGGGTGCGGCACTCCGTGCTGCACGCATAGTGGCGCCGCCCGCCGGTGAAGAGCACCTGTGAAGCCAGCTCGACCTCGAAGCGAGTCGCGCAGGCGTCGCAAGCCACCGCGCCGTCCGTGCGGCCGTGGTGGCTCGCCTCCAGGCAGCGCTGCGAGCAGTAGAAAGAGTAATGCGTCTCCGTGACGCCCGAGGCACAGGTCTCGCTGCGTTCCTCCATCTGATAGCGGAAGTGCAGCTCGAACTCGTTTTTGCAAATGGTGCAGGTGCGATTGATGACAACCATGAGGGACGCCGCTTCCTGTTTATCGAAGTGCGTCCAAGCGGATGTCATAGAGCGCGAATTCGGGCCAAATTCCGGACACGCGCGCAGCCCAGAATCAACCTTTAAGGTGAGCGTCTAAGCTGCTGAAGTTGCATTGGTTATCGATCTTTTGTTGATGGTCGCATTTCACGCCGAGGCTCGCCCCAGCCTTCGGCGTCGCGGACGGGCGGCGGAGTGGCTGAACGCGCTTCGAACCGCGAGCCGAGCGCAAGCCGCGAGCTGCATTGCGGCATCCACGAGCGCCCACCCACATCCACTCCAGGGCTTGGCTGCGGTGGCCGGCGCCTCCCAAAGCGGAGGCGCACGGTCTTACGCAAACTGCGTACACGGCCGTACGAGACCTTCGGCTCGCCCACAAATCGGCGGCTCGCTGCGACTTCGGGGTTGGGGCGCGGCCGCCAATATCGGACTCTGTGAGATCACGCCATGGCTAAGACTTTCGGTTCGTCGGTTCGCTCGCTGCGTTGGGGTTCGCTCGCTCAGGTGCTCGCCGGCCTCGCGCTCAGCGTGGCTTGCTCGTCGACGCCTCAGGTCGTGAACGGCGGCGACGACCCTTCGCAGCCCAATGGCGGCACGAGCGGCCAATCGAACAGCGGCGGTACCGGAAACAACATCGACGTGCCGCCACCGCCGAGCGACGCCGGGAGCTCGAACGTGGACCCCGGTGCGGGCGGCGACGACAACCCGGACGCCTCGGTGTGCGGCGATGGCAAGATCGGCCCGGACGAAGGCTGCGACGACGGCAACGCCAAGAGCGGCGATGGCTGTGACGGCACCTGCAAAGTGGAGAACGGCTACGTCTGCAAGAAACCAGGCGAGCAGTGCGTGAGCACCTTGGTCTGCGGCGACGGCCTGCCCGGCCCCGACGAGGCCTGTGACGACGGAAACACCAAGAGCAAGGACGGCTGTTCGGCTGACTGTACGGTGGAAGCCGGTTACTCGTGCGCGAAGTACGGCGAGCCGTGCACGGAGACCACGGCTCCGGTGGTGTGCGGCAATGGTCAGACCGAGTTCGGCGAAACGTGTGACGACGGCAACACGACCAGCAACGACGGCTGCTCCAAGACCTGCCAGACCGAGGACGGCTACACCTGCAACGGCACGACCTGCACGTTGAACGCCGCCTGCGGGGATGGCACCCTGAACAGCGGCGAGCAATGCGACGACGGCAACCAGGTGCCGAGCGATTGCTGCAGCAGCACGTGTAAGCTCGAGGCGAATTGCAAGTGCACGACTCCGGCCTCCGGCAAGGGGCCGCAGGTGTGCGTATCCACGATCGTGTGCGGTGACGGTGCCGTCACGGGCGACGAGGCGTGCGACGACGGCAATCAAGTGTCCGGTGACGGCTGCAGTGCCGATTGCTCCACCATTCAGGGCGGTTACACCTGTCCGGCGACGGGCGGCGCGTGCAGCGCCGCGGTGGTGACCTGCCCGAACGCCAAGATCGACGCGGGCGAGGAATGCGACGACGGCAATGCCGTTGGCAATGACGGCTGCTCGGCAAACTGCAAGGTGGAGACCGGGTACGTGTGCCCGACCGCGGGTCAGGCGTGCAAGTTGAAGGAGTTCTGCGGCAACGGCAAAGTGAGCTTCACGACCGGCGAGACCTGCGACGACGGCAACGCGGCGGGCAGTGACGGCTGCTCGGCAACCTGCACCATCGAGGCCGGCTGGAGCTGTGACAACTCGGTCTCGCCGTCGGTGTGCAGCAAAGAGGTGTGCGGCAACAAGAAGATCGCCGCGGGCGAGACGTGTGACGACGGAAACACGACGCCCAACGACGGCTGCGACAGCGCCTGCAAAATCGAAGTGGGCTACACCTGCCCAGTGGTCGGCTCGCCCTGCCGCACGATCTGCGGCGACAAGAAAAAGCTCGGTCTCGAGCAGTGTGACGACGGCAACCTGACCAACGGCGACGGCTGCAACTCGCGTTGCCAGCTGGAGCCCGGTTCGGTGTGTGATGCCGCGGGTAACTGCAAGAAGACCGTCTGCGGCGATGCCCTAAAAGAGGGTACGGAGCAGTGCGACGACACGGCCGTCGGCGCGGTCGATCTGCCGTTCGACGGTTGTTACAAGTGTTTGAAAGAGCCTGATTGCTCGACGGGTCCTTGCCAATCGACGTGCGGCGACGGGCAGCGCTTCTCGGACGAAGCTTGCGACGACGGCAACACGTTCAACGGTGACGGCTGCTCTTCGACGTGCACCATCGAGCCTGGCTTCAGCTGCGTCGACGCGGCGGCCACCGCCCTGCCGAACAAGAAGGATTTGCCCGTCGTCGTGCGCGACTTCGTGGGCCTAGCGCGCGAGTCGAGCCCCTCGGGCACGAACGGCAACTATCACCCCGACTTCAATCGGCACAACGGGGGCGGCATCTTCAAGATGGTGAAGACCACGCTCACTGCGGCGGGCAAGCCCGATTGGCGTTGGTTGCCGTACAAGACCTCGGATGCGACCGCGGTCGCGAACCAGACGACTTATACGCCGCTCAGCACGGCCCTGTGCACGTGCGACGAAACGGCCGCCGCGGGTTCCTGGGCCACCTTTACCGAAACTTGGGCGGCGGGCGGCAGCGAGGGCGCGGACAAGAGCATCACCTTGCTGCGCCCGCCGTGCTCGTGCACGGACATGACCGCGTGCACCTGTGACAACTCCGGCCACATGTACCGCGATGGCGGGGTGAGCAACAGCTCGCTGCGCCGCAACCTGTCGACGCCGGCCAACTTCGCGCAGTGGTACACGAACGTTTCGGGCACGAACTTGACCGTGCCGTACACGCTGAGTTTGACGCTCACGGACGTGCCGAGCGCGACCTACTCGAACCTCGGCGACGCCAACTCGACCGCCTTCGATCCCTTGAAGAACTTGGGCTGGGTCAGCTCCGGCGCCGAGACCGATTCGGGCTGTGGCTCTGCGGGGGCGTCGAACGTGTCGTTCACGACCGAGACGCACTTCGTGTTCGAGTACCAGGGTGGCGAGCGCTTCGACTTCTCCGGAGACGATGACACTTGGGTGTTCGTGAACCGCAAGCTCACGGTCGACTTGGGCGGGTTGCATGGCAAGCAAACCGGCTATTTCATCCTGGATTCGGACACCGACGCCACCGGCCCCGACACTGCCGACGGCAGTGCGACCGCGTTCGGCAACGGTAAGTTTTACGACGGCACGAGCTACACGAGCGCCGCGGGTACGAACCTGAGCCTCGGCCTCGTCAAAGGCAAGATCTACGAGGTGGTGATGTTCCAAGCCGAGCGCAACCAGTGCGGCTCGAACTTCGGCGTCACGCTCAAGAACTTCGGCAAACCGAAGTCAACTTGCACCTCCACGTGCGGTGACGGCACCGTCGCCGCCGACGAAGCATGCGACCTGGGCACGGCCAACAACACGGGCGGCTACGGCGGCTGTAACTCGAACTGCACCTTGGCGCCGTACTGTGGCGACAAGACCATCAATGGTGGCGAGCAGTGCGACGATGGCGTCAACTCCAACGTGTACGGCAGCATGGCCAGTGGTTGCGCACCGGGCTGCAAAGTCGCGCCATATTGTGGCGATAGCACGGTGGACGTGGCGTACGGCGAGACGTGCGACAAGGGCGCCGCGAACTCGGCCACGGCGTACGGGCCGAACACCTGCACGAACACTTGCCAGCCGGCACCGTACTGCGGCGATGGCGTGCAGAATGGCGTCGAAGCTTGCGACGAAGGCCAGAACAATGGCGGCCCGACGAGCAAATGCGACACCAGCTGCGCCGTGAAGTGCGGCAACGGCAAGCTCGATCCGGGCGAGCAGTGTGACCTGGGCGCCGGCAGCAACACCGGCGCTTATGGCGGCTGCAAATCCACGTGTCAGCTCGCGCCGTACTGCGGTGACGGCATCAAGCAAGCCAACGAGGGCTGCGACGACGGCAAGAACGACGGCAGCTATGGCACGTGCACGGCGAGCTGCCAGCTCGGCGCTTATTGCGGCGACGGCCACGTCGACGCTGCCGCCGGCGAAGTCTGCGATCTGGGCGTGCAAAACCAGTCCAACCCGTACGGCAAGAACCTGTGCGCCACGACCTGCAAGCCGGCGCCCTTCTGCGGCGATCACGCAGTAAATACCGGCTTCGGTGAAGCGTGCGACGACGGGAGCTCGAACAGCAATACCGCCGCGTCGGCGTGCAAGCTTGATTGCTCGGGCTACAACCCGACACCCCAGACTTGCGGCAACGGGAAGATCGACGTTGGTGAACAGTGTGACGACGGCAAAGACAAGAACGGCGTGGGCAGCGATCCCTGCGACGGACGCTGCCGCTTCAAGTGCGGCAACGGCTTCAAGGACACCGGCGAGCAGTGCGACAACGGCGTGAATGACGGCTCGTACGGCACGTGCAACAACGACTGCACGCTGGCCGTGTTCTGCGGCGACGGCATCAAGAACGGCACCGAGCAGTGCGATCTGGGCGCCGGCAATAGCTCGAGCGCCTACGGCCCGAACAAGTGCACGAACGCCTGCAAGATCGCGCCCTATTGCGGCGACCACCGCGTCAATGGTAGCGAAGCTTGCGACGGTCAGGTCGGCTGCAACTCCATGTGCGTTTACGACATGATCAAGTGAGCTGCCGGGGGATCGGCTCGGCGGGCCGTACGCCGAGCCCCGATCGTGACTGCGGTCAGTGACGGAAGTGACGGACGCCAGTGAAGATCATGGTGATCCCGGCGTCGTCCGCGGCTTTGATCACTTCGTCGTCTTTCTTGCTGCCGCCGGGCTGAGCCACGGCGACGATGCCTGCGCGAGTCGCGAGCTGCAGGCCGTCGGCGAAGGGGAAGAAAGCGTCCGAGGCGAGCACCGAGCCCTTGGCGCGGTCGCCAGCCTTTTCGACCGCGACCTGCACCGCGGTGACGCGCGCGGTTTGACCGCCGCCGATGCCGATGGTCGCGTAGATGCCCGGGCTGTGGCCGGGGCCTGCGAGCACGATGGCGTTGCTCTTCACGTGTTTGCTGGCGGCCCACGCGAACTCCAAGGCCGACAGCTCGGCGGCCGTCGGTTGGCGCTTGGTCACCACGCGGCCGGCTTGGACTTCACCAAAGCCAGTCGCGTCTCGCTCCTGCACGGCGAAGCCGCCGCCCACGCGCTTGAACTGCAGCGCCTTGTGATTGCGGCCGAGCCAACCATTGGTAGTGATCAAGCGCAGTTGCGCTTTGGTGCGCAGCTTGGCGAGCGCGCTGGCCGCGAAGCCCGGGGCGATGATGCACTCCAGGAACGTCTCGCTCAGGATCGCCGCGGTGGCGTCGTCGACCTCGTGATTGAGGGCTACGATGCCGCCGAACGCGCTCATCGCGTCGGCATCGCGAGCGGCGCGGTACGCGTCGGCCAGCGTCGGGCCAGTGGCCACGCCGCACGGGCTCGTGTGCTTGACCACGACTGCAGCGGGGTTTTCGAACTCGCGCACGGCGTCGAGTGCGGCTTCTAGATCCACCAGGTTGTTGAAGCTGAGCTCTTTGGCGCCGCTACCGATGCTGTCCACCGTGGCCAGCGAGCCCGCGGGCGCATTGCGCTCGCGATAGAAGGCGCCGCTCTGATGCGGGTTCTCGCCGTAGCGCAGGCCGTACGCTTTCTCGAGTGAGACGGTCAGCTGGCGCGGGTAGCCGTCGGCTTCGCCGCGTGCGGTGAACCAGCCGGCGATCGCGCCGTCGTACGCCGCGGTGTGCGCGTACACTTTGCCGGCCAGGCGCTCGCGCGTGGGGCGGCTCACTTCGCCGTTTTGATCTAGCTCTTTGAGCACGAGCGAGTAGTCCGCCGGGTCGCAGACTACGGTCACGCGCGCGTGGTTCTTGGCGGCCGAGCGGAGCATGCTCGGCCCACCGATGTCGATGTTCTCGATCAGCTCTTCGGCGGTGGCACCGGGCTTGGCCAAGGTCTGCTCGAACGGGTACAGGTTCACCACGACCAGATCGATAGGTAGCGCGCCGATGCGCGCCATGTCCGCGTCGTCCGTCCCTTCACGCGAGAGCAGCCCACCGTGGATGCGAGGGTGCAGGGTCTTCACTCGGCCGTCCATCACCTCCGGTGATTCGGTGTAGCTCTCCACGGTTTGCACGGGGATACCGGCTTTTTGCAGGGCCGCGAACGTGCCGCCCGTGGACAGCAGCGTCACTTGCCGCGCGGCGAGTGCGCGCGCGAATTCGACCAAACCGGATTTGTCAGAGACGGACAGGAGCGCGCGGCGAATGGGGCTAACCAACGAGTTTGACATCGAATGGCCCGGTTATCGCCTAGAAGCCCTCCCGTCAATCGATTCCGGGCGCGAGGGGCGGGACGGGCGCAACACGCGAGCAGAACGCAAGAAATGCGGTATACGGGGCGTTCACAATTGTCTACCGTTCCGCGTCCATGAGCCTTTCCCGTGTCGCCAGTTGGGTTTGCCTGAGCTGCGCAGTGCTCGTCGCTGCGGCGAGCTGCACGAGTCAAAAGGATACCGAGGCTTACGTGCCGTCCGGGCGTGGCGCGGTGCAGCCCGAGGCGAGTGGGCCGCTGCTCGCCGAAGACGTGGCCTGCAACAAGCTGAAAGTCGCCGAGAGCGACGCTCGCTCGGCGCTCAGCTGCCCGGCAGTGACCCGCGCTTGCCCGGGGTACATCCGGCCGGCAGGTGGCGCCAGCTGTTTTCAGTATTCTCAAGGCAGCATCGACGGCTGCTCGGATCTGTACGCTTCGTTCACGACGTGCTCGGACTTCGACGCGCACCCGTGTCTGGTCAGCGCGGTCGACAAGTGTGACGTCGCGCCGGACCCGTCTGGCGAGGGTGGAGCGGGCGGCTCGGGTGGCGCGCCGAGCACCGCCGGCGATGCGGGTAATCCCGGCGCGGCTGGCGATGGCGGCTCGACGAGCGCGGGCGCCGGTGCGGGCGGCGCCTAGCGCGCTTCGTGCGGCTCGACGAGCGCGTCCCAGAACTCGACCAAGTCGGCCGGCATCGGCGCGGTCACTGACAATGCTTCGCCGGTGATCGCATGCTGCATGCGGTACACGTGCGCGTGCAGCGCGTGGTGCGGCAGCTCGAGCAGCTCGATGTCTTCTTGGCTGAGCTCGTCGTCCGCGGCGCGCGCCAGCAGGCGCTCATCGGGGCCGTACAGCTTGTCGCCCACGACGGGACAACCCAAATGCGAAAGGTGCAAGCGGATCTGATGCTGCCGGCCGGTGTGCAACGCGCACTCGACCCAGGCGTAGCCCGCGCGCGTCGCGATCACTTTGACGTTGGTGCGAGCTTCGAGGCCGGTTCCCGGCGCAGCGATGCGCATCTTCACGCGCAGCGGGTTGTCGACGTCTGGTTCCATCGGGATGTCGATGAGGCCACTCGGCGGCACGCCGTGAGTGAGAGCCAGGTAAATCTTTTCTACGTCGCGCTGTTCGTCATCGTCGGTCGATAGCGAACGCTCTTCCAGCTTCCGCTTGAAGGCGCGCTCCGACTCGGGCGAGCGCGCCAGCAGCAAAATGCCGCTCGTCTCGCGATCCAGGCGATGAATCAGAGCCAAGAACTCATCCGGGCGCTCGGCGCGCAGCCGCTTGATGACCGTGTTTTGGTGGTAGCGCGCCGTGGGGTGCACCGTAACGAGCGGCGGCTTGTCGATCACGAGCAAGTGCGGATCTTCGTACAGGACGGGCAGGGGGGCCTGATCCTCGGTGTCCTCGAAGGGTAACCGCCAGAGAGCGATTCGCTCTTCGGCGCGCACGCGCTCACTGGGCCGCCGTCGGCGGCCTTGCGCGGAGTACGCGCCGTTTTTGACGATCAGCCGCGCGCGCGTGCGGCTGGTGCTGCGTAGCTGGGATTGAACGAAACGGTCCAAGCGCATGCCGGCGAGCTCACCGGGCACGCGCAGCACGCGCAAGATGGCATCTTCCGGCACGCCTTCCGGGCGCACGATGGGCAACTCTTCTTCGAGTCGCTTTTGGTTCACACCTTGCCGCGCCGAATTTCGGTGCCCACGCCGCTGTCCGTGAAGATCTCGAGCAGCAGCGCGTGCAAGCGACGGCCGTCGATGATGTGCACCTTCTCGACGCCACCGTTCACGGCGTCGAGCGCGCAGCGCACCTTCGGGATCATGCCGCCCGTGATCACACCGGTTTCGATCATCTCTTCGGCTTCGGTCGAGCCGAGCGAGCTCAGGCGATCACCCTTGGCCGTCTTCACGCCGTCGACGTCGGTCATCAGCACGAGCTTGGCGGCGCCCAGGGCGCTGGCGATGCTGCCCGCGGCCGTGTCTGCGTTCACGTTCAGCGAGTGCCCGTCTTGGTCGACCGCGATCGGCGCGATGACTGGGATGAAACCGGAGCTGATCAGGTTCTCGACGATGCCCGCTTCCACGTGCGAAACCTCGCCCACACGGCCCAAGTCGACCTCGACCGGCTCACCGTGCTCGCCCTTGGCGGTCACCTTGTCCAGCCGGCGGCCGCGCATGAAGCGATCGTCCTTGCCGGACAGGCCAACGGCACGGCCGCCGTGCTGGCAGATCATGCCCACGATTTCTTGGTTCACGCCGCCGCCCAGCACCATCTCCACCACGTTCATCGTGGCGTCGTCAGTCACGCGCAGACCGCCGCTGAAGGTGGAATGCACGCCCAGCCGGTCGAGCATCTGGTTGATTTGCGGACCGCCGCCGTGCACCACGACCACGCGGATGCCCACGTAGCGGAGCAGGCACACGTCACGGGCGAAGCTCTCTTTCAGCGCCTCATCCACCATGGCATGACCGCCATATTTCACGACAAAAGTGCGTTGATGAAAGCGCCGGATGTAGGGCAGCGCTTCGTGCAGGACCTGGGCTTTGCTGACGAGTTCGTCCATCGCGGCGCGAACGCTAGCAGTGTGCGGCCCGGTAGCCACTGAGAAACTGCCGTGGTAGACGGGCGCGCAATGGATATTCTGCTCGCCCTGGCCGAACTTGCCCCGTACGTACGGGAAACGGAAGCTTCCGATTCGGCGGCGGCTTTGGTGAAGGCCCTGCGCCAGCTCGGTCACAAAGTGACGATCGCGGCGCCGCGTTCGCCGGGCTTCGAAGCGGGCGGGCTGTTGGCGGCGCGCCGGCTGACGCCGCTCACGCTGTCCGGGGGAGCTGGGCGTGAAGTGAACGTGCTGGATGGCCAACTGGCCTCCGGCGCCGAGCTCGTGCTTTTCGATTTGCCCGGGTTGTTCGACCGCGACGCGATCTACGGCGAAGGTGGCGTGGACTACGCGGACAACGCCGAGCGCTTTGCTACGTTCGCGCGGGCAGTCTCGGCGTTGGTCGCGCAGCGCGCCGAGCAAGGCAAAGCGGTCGAGGTCGTGCACGCGATTGACGCTGTAGCAAGCTTGGTGCCGCTCGCGCTTCGTGGCCAAGGCGTGCCCGTCGTGTTCACGATCAATGACATTCGGCGGCGCGCCGAGTTCCCGGAGAGCGCGCGGTCGGCGCTCGGCTTCGCGGATTTGTCTTCGCTCGCGCTCGGCTCCGGTTTGTCCGGTCTGGCCAGCGCGGTCACACTCGCTTCGGCGGTGACCACGGTTTCCTCGCGTTACGCGGAGGAGATCTTGGAGCCCGCGCGCTCGGGCGCGGCGCTCGCGAACGTGCTTGCAGCGTTGCCGGAGCCCATGCTCGGCATCGCGGGGGGCGTCGATTACGCCACGTGCAACCCGGCCACCGACACCGCGCTCGAGAGCCGCTTCGACGCCGAGGACCCCTCCAACAAGGGGCGCTCCAAGGTCGCCGCGCTCAAGAAGCTGGAGCTCGAGCTGGAGCTCGATCGCCCGCTGTTCGTGTTCATCGGGGACCTCGGCAAAGATTCGGGCATCGACGCGCTGTTCGGGGCTTTGCCCGAGATTTTGAAGCTCGATCTGGCGCTCGTGATCGCCAACACCGGCGCACCAGCGGCCGCCGTTCGGTTCCAGGCTCT
The DNA here is from genome assembly GCA_040348785.1 of Myxococcales bacterium. Taxonomy (GTDB): domain Bacteria; phylum Myxococcota_A; class Polyangia; order Polyangiales; family Polyangiaceae; genus PMG-095. The sequence continues at coordinate 11,129 of JBEQTH010000033.1, forward strand.
AGCCAAAGAGTACGCCGGCGATCTGGCCTGCGTGGCCGCAGTCGACGAGCGCTTCCTCCGTCAATTGTTCGCCGGGGCGGATCTGGCCTTGGTGCTCTCCGCAGGTGGGCCGGGCGGCAATCGTCAGTTGTTCGCTCAGCGCTACGGTGCCGTGCCGGTGGCGTTTGCCAGCGGCGGCTTGGTCGACGCCATCGTCGACGCTGATGCCGAGCTGGAGACCGGAACGGGCTTCCTGTTCGACGGGCTCGACTCGGAAGCGCTCCTGGGCGCAATTTCACGCGCGTTTTCGGCCTACGGCAACCCTGCGTTCGCGCGCCTGCGGCGGCGCGTGATGCGCCTCGACGTGGCTTGGGATCGCCCCGCGCGCCGCTACGCTCAATTGTATCGCAAGCTGCTACCGGTCTGAGCGAGCGCTGAGCTCGAGCGCGTGGCGTAGCCAACGCACACGCCAGGAGACCGCGAACAGCACCGCTGCTTGATGAGCCACGAACGATAGTGTGAGGCTCAGCGGAACTGGGTGCGCCAAATCGAGACGCGCGACCAGCCACAGGCAGCACAGGTAGGCGAAGGCCCCCGCGGCCGCGACGGGGTAGCCGCCGCTCAGCACTGCCAGCGGTTCTTCACGCAGGCAGGTCAAAGCCACGACCAATGCTTCGCCCCACGTGTGCTCATCGCGGACGAGCGCGGCGCGCGCGATGTCGAGCACGCAACCGACCCAGCCGCAGCTGATCAGTGCGAGCAGCAACAAGCCGAGCGGCGCCAACGTGGATAGCCGTTCGTCACCGCCTTGTAGCGGTGACTTGAGGGCCGCGCTCAGCAAGCTCGCCAGCAGAAGCAAAGCCGCTTGGGTCACAAGCGCGATTGCGCCTAACCCCAAAAAGCGCGGAAAAAGTCGGAGCGCGCGGCGGAAGCGAGCCGAGAGCGGCGTGCCGTCCCGGAACAACAGATCGAGCGCCACCGCCAGCGGAATCAGCTGCGCGAGCGCGGCGAGCGCGGCGACGAGGAGCGCCGTCCGGAGCGCGGCGCCGAATGCGGGGGCGCCAACCCGGAATAACTCCAAGAGCAACAGCGATCCCGGCCGGAACAGCACGGTATCCCCATCGGGACCGCTGACCATGCCCGATGCTTTGATGGCTTGCAGGATCGGAAAGATCACCAGCAGGCCAAGCAAGGTGCGCGAGATCCACAATAGGCCGCAAGCGGTCGCGCTCGCGCTCCAGCGCGCCAAGCGTGGCGTGCCATTCGACTCCGGAAAGAAATTCACGGCGCGAACGCTCCGAACGCGGCCTGCACCGCGAACAGCAACTGGTCGAAACAGCGCGGCGCGGAAGCGCCTTGCGTACTGAACCAATTGTTGCTTCGGTCGTCGTCGATCAAGATCCGTTCTTCGGGATCCACGTACACGCTCACCAACCGAGATGGCCCGAGGCTGTCGACGGCGAAAGTATCGCCGAGGCCGTCCCAGTGCCGCAGCTGCTTCGACCCGTCCTCGAAGCCGAGCGCGATATCGACCGGAAATTGCAGCGTGCCGTGCCGAAAAACCACGGCGCGTCCAGCATATTGGCTGGCCGCGTTGGCGGCCTCGGGCTTCTTGTTTTCGCGTCCGGTCGGACCATCGAACACTCCTGCTGCCGGCGTGACCGATGCGTTCGAGATGTCGCGCACCAAGTAATCGACCGTGCCACGTTCGAAGAACGCCGCTCGCAGGGCGGTGACGGCCTGCGCATCGAGCTCGGCTACGGTGCTCGACAGGAAGTCTTGCCAGGTCGGGTGCTTGAAGCGAAAGGTGCGCGTGTAGAGGCCGAACGCGCGTTGAAAGCGGTCACGCCCGTACACGCGTTCGATCGTCGTCAGTGCGACCGCGGTGCGGCTGTACACGAGCGCGCCCATGCTACGAAATGTCGCAAACTCAGCAGCGCCTTGCCCGACCTCTTCGTCGCCGCCGCGCGCGGCGGAGAACACGCGGTTCAGCGCGGTCGAGCTCGCGCTCAAGCCGAAAGCGTCGAACACCGAGCCCGCCCCGTACTGCGCCTCCAAAGACTCGGCCTCCGCGTAGCTGTTGAAACCTTCGTCGAGGAAGGGCGATGCGTGCTCATTGCTCGCCAAAAGGCCGTAAAACCACTGATGCCCGAGCTCGTGCGTGGTCACGACGTCGATCGCGCGCGCGCCGCCGATGGTGGCGTACCACGGGCCGCCCGTGGTGATGAGCTGGGGGTACTCCATGCCGCCCGCGTTGGCCGCGCTCTCTGGCGGGTGCACGACGGTCAGCGTGGGGTAGGGGTATGCGCCGTATTTGCGATTGAAGTGCGGCAGCGCAAAGCGCACGCTGGCGAGCTCGACCTCGGCGTTCTGCGCTTGGTGCGGCGGATAGAGCACGGTCACCTCGGTACCCGCGATGCGCTCGCTGCGTAACTCGAAGCGATCCCACGCGGTCCACGCGAAGTCATGCACGTTCTCGGCGTGGTACTCGAGCTGCCTTCGGCCTTTGCTCTCGCTCTCGTGTCCGAGCACGCCCGTCGCACCCACGCGGTAGCCCGAAGGGACGTCCAAGTGCACGTCGTAATCGCCGAAATCGGCGTAGAACTCACTCTGCGGGTGAAAAGCAAAATGCGTGAACGAGCCGTCACGTTCGAGCCGAGCGAGCTTCGGGAACCACTGTCCGAAAAAGTGGAAACTACCCGCGTATCCCGTCCGTTCGACGATCTCCGGCATTTGATCTTCGAACTCCAAATCGAGCTGGAGCGACGCGCCTGGCTCGAGCGGGCTCGGCAGCGGGACTCGGATGTCCGTCTCGTCGTCGGGATCGTCCGGGCTGTGACGGTCGCGCTTGGCCCAGAGATCATCCCCGTTGCCGCCCGCGATGCTCAGCTTTTTGACGTCTACGTAGCCGTACTCGCGTGCCTTGTCACCGCTCCGTCCTGCACCGAAGGGCGAGCGCAAGAACAGGGTTTTGTCGTTCTTGAACGCGTTCAGGTACAAATGAAACCAGAGCTCACTCAGCGGCGCCTGGGAAGCATTCACGAAGTGGATGCTTTCGCGGCCCTGGATGCGGTGCTTGTCGGCGTCGAGCTTGGCGTCGATCCGGTATGAAGCCACTTTTTCGGAGCTCGTCGCCAGCGCCGGGAACGGCTCGCTCGCCGGGTAGCTCGCGGGCGCCGGTCGCGCGCGTGGTTTGGCGATCTCGCGCAAGACGGCCAGGGACAAGCCCGTGAACAGTAAACCGAGCCATAGATCTTGAGTCGCCCCGCGCATGGCTTCGATCCGTTTCGATTGCCGCTGGCCCCGCTCAGTAGCCGAGCGAGATCACGCGCTGATCCAACAACTGATACATGATGCGCAGCGCATCGAGCCGGGTCATCCCGCTGATGTCCAAGATCTGGTCGACGGTCGATCCGCCGTCGATCAGCGAGAGTAGGAAGCCTGCGCGGTGGTCGAGCGTGAGCCAACGAATTTGATCGCTCGGCACTGCGACGGCCACGATTTGATCGAGCGCGCCCAGGCGCGCCGAGTACATCTGCGTCAGCACGTCCCGGCAACTCTGCGCGTAGCGCGGCGCTTCCAGATCCTCGGGGTCGCTCTCGATGATGCCCTCAGCAATCACCAACGCACCGCTGAAGTCCCCCATGGCGTAGCGGTCCTTCATGTCGCCGATAGCGCCGCCCTCGGGCTCTTTGAACACCGCTTTGCGCTCGGGCTCGTCGAACGACAGCTCGAGCACGGGATCGCGAGGGTCGTGAGCCGTGTTGCGGTCGATGCGCGGCTCGGCGCGCAGGCTGCCGATGCTGTCCAGATCCGCGAGCTCGAGACCGGTGAGCGACGCGGATTGTCGCGGCACTAAAGGACTGCGCGCGGGCAGCGTCGGCGGAGCTGCCGGGCGCGCAGTCGGCGCATTTTGCGCGTTTTGGACGTGTGACGGCAAGACCGCGGCGTACGGCGCGGTGCTATCGGCGCTGCCCGGCTCGGGTGGTGGCCCGCTATCCAAGCTGAAGTACTCGTCTGGGGCGAGGGTCAGCGGAGCCGGCGGCGCCTCGGGGGGCGTGGTGCCGGGCAGCGGAACTCGGCTGTCCTCGGCCGTGGCCATCACCCGTTTGACGTACAGATCCGAGGGCAGCTCGGGGATCGCGGTCACGCGATCGAACTCGTTCAACGGGTCGTCTAGATCCAGGCCGGGCACGGTCTCGTCGTCCCAACTGGCATCGATCGCGGCCGCCTCGGGCGGTGCCGAGCTCGGCCTCCAATTCGTGCCGCGACGATCGTTGTTGCTCATGCCTGTTCTCTCGAGCGCCGCGCGGCGAACGATCAGCCGCGCGAGACGACCCCCTTAAACATGCGCTGCGTCCGTGACAGCTGGTCGACCTGCTCCTTGACCAGCGCGGTATCCTTGGAATTGATTGCGGCGCGCGTGCGGTCGACCGTGGTGCGTGCCTTGGCGATGGCATCACGGCCAAAGTCGGCCGAGCCCACCACCCGCTCAATCTCGGGAAAGAGACGCTCGATTTCGGCGATCAGGGTCTCGGCCTCCTGTTTGGCTGCTTCGAAGTGCTCGTCGACCCGGCGCTCGACCAAGTAGTCCTGCGCGTTGGTCATCATGTTCTTGATCTCGTCCTGAGTCAGGCCACTCGTGGCGGTGACTTGAATGGACTGGGCCTGGCCATTTTCCATGTCCTTGGCGTGCACACTGACGATGCCGTCGGTATTGATCTCGAACGTGACCTCGATCTCGACGTGGCCTTTCGGGGCGCGGCGCAGCCCGGTCAAGATGAACTCTCCCAAGAGCTCGTTCTCGTCCGCGCGCTTGCTTTCACCTTGCATGACCAAGATTTTCACGGCGGTCTGGTCGTCACGGCTGGTGGTGAACACCTTGGTGCGGCTGGTGGGCACGGTAGTGTTCTGCGGGATTAATTCTTCGAAGTAGCTGCCGAAAGTCATGATGCCGAGCGCGTGCGGCGTCACGTCCAAGAGGATCATGTCTTGGCGGTCTTGGACCAAGGCGGCGCCCTGGATGGCGGCGCCCATGGCCACGACCTCGTCCGGATGCACGCTCTTGTTCGGCTCGCGTCCGAAATAGCCCGTGACGGCTGTTTGCACGGCGGGCATGCGAGTCATCCCGCCCACCAAGATCACGTCTTCGATCTCGTTCACGTCGAGCTTGGCATCGGCCAACGCTTGCTTGCAGATATCGACCGTTCGCTCGACCAGGTCCTCGGTCAGCTTTTCTAGCGTGGGGCGAGCCAAGGTGCGCTGTAGGTGCAACGCCTCGTTGCGGCCGGTGGAGATGATGAAGGGCAGGTTAATCTCGGTCTCGCGCACGCCCGAGAGCTCACACTTGGCTTTCTCGGCGGCGTCTCGCAAGCGCTGCAGGGCCATGCGGTCTTGCCGCAGATCGATGCCGTGCTCGTCCTGAAAGCCGGTCACCAGCCAATCGATGATTCGCGCGTCGAAGTCCTCGCCGCCCAGGAAGGTGTCACCCGTCGTGCTGATCACCTTGAACACGCCATGAGCGCCGATTTCCAAAATGCTGATGTCGAACGTCCCGCCGCCGAGATCGTAGACCGCGACCGTGCGGTCCATGTCCTTGCCGTAGCCGTAGGCGAGCGACGCCGCCGTCGGCTCGTTGATGATGCGGATCACGTCCAAACCCGCGATCGCGCCCGCATCTTTGGTGGCCTGGCGTTGGTTGTCGTTGAAATAGGCGGGCACGGTGACCACGGCCTTCTTCACTGGCTCCCCGAGGTAGTCCTCGGCGACGATCTTCATCTCTTGCAAGACCATGGAGCTGACTTCGGGTACCGAGTAAGTCTTGTCGCGCAGCTTGATGCGCACGTCGGTGTGGGGGCCTTCCACGATCGTGTAGCTCGAGGTCATGATCGCGTTCTTGACCTGCGGCGAGTTCCACTTGCGCCCGATCAAGCGCTTGGCCGCGTAGACCGTGTTCTCTGCGTTGGTGATCGCTTGGCGCTTGGCAATGTGACCGACGAGCCGCTTGCCGGCTTCAGTGACTGCGACGACGCTGGGCGTGGTCTTGTATCCGCCTCGGTTCGGGATGACGACGGGGGTGTCGCCTTCCAAAATGGCGACGCACGAGTTCGTCGTACCGAGGTCGATGCCGATTACACGCTCCATACTGAGCCCTTCCCATCACCGAGCGGCTAGGCTTTTCATGCCTCACCGCGTTTGAGTCGCTGTATCCAATCGCGGATTGTATCATCCTTGGGCGCCAGCGTCGCGGCACGCTCGAATTCGGCAAGCCCGCTCTGCTTCATCCCGGCCGTCACGTAGATTCGGGCCAGAGTCACCCGGGATTGTACGTCGTCGGGCCCGAGCGCGACCGCCCGCCGGGCGTGCTCGGCCGCTACCCGGAGGTCGGCGCCGGCTTGCGCTTGCTGCCCTTGCGCCATCAGCGCGCAGTACGCGGCGCGTTCGAACGTTCGCGCGTCGGGGCTACCCACGGTGGCTCGTGCATAGGAACGAGCGGCCTCGGCCATGCGCCCCTCACGCTCTTCGTATTGTGCTTGTGCCAGGTAGTGACCGGAGAGGAGCGCCTCCGCCTCGTTTTGCGCCTCGTTCAGGCGCGCGGTCATCTCCTGATTCTCGGGCACCAAGTTGGCGGCGATGCGCAGGGCGTTCGCGGCCGAAATAGGATCCTTGTTCGCGAGCGACTGGCGCGCGTTGGTCAGGAAGCGCTCGGCCCGTTCCTCGCGCGCGCGGCGGACGCGTTGCTCGTAGCGCCGTTTCAGCTCTTCGGCGGCACGCGCGCTGGCCTCGCTGCGGTCCGAGGACGGCGGTGTGCTCGGCACCACCGCGGGCATCGAGCCCGATAGCTGACGCCCGCCGAGCTTGCGTGCCAGCGCTCGCTTGCGCGCCTCGGCGTCCGACGGCCGCTGTGAGGGCAAGCGCGGTTGAGAGCCGAAGCTCGTGCTGGGCGTGGCGCTGCCGCTCGCCCGGGGCGACGAGCCGGGCTCGGGAACCGGTGATTGGCTGCGCCCCTGCGGCGGGGACGACAGCGGCGAAGCCTGTGCCAGCAGCGCTTCGGCCGCGCGGGCTTCTTCCTCGATTTGCCGCTGAATTGCCTGAACCTGCGCTTCCAGGGCTGCACCCTGTTGATCCAGGGCACGCGTCTTGTTTAGCGAGGCGAGGTACGTGTCATACTCCGCGCGCGGCGCGGCGCGGGTCAGCGCGTCGTGCGCTTCGGTGAGCCGCGCGAACAGGCGTTCGAGCTTCGCCTTGTACGACCCGAGGCGCTTGCCGAAGTAGCGATCGGGGTGGAAGACGTTGACCACCTCGAAGTAGGCGTTCTTGATCGCGCGCTTGTCCGCGGTCGGCTCGACGTGCAAGAGCTGGTAGTGCGTGACGCTGTCCAAGCGGTAGAAAGCATCCAAGATCACCCGTCGCCGTTCGGGTGCGATCTCCACGTCTTCCTCCAGCTCGCGCGCGTCGTACAGCGCGGCCGCGGGGTGATGCGGCTTGGCTTGCCCGATCGCCTCGACGATGGGTCCGATGCGCATCGACCCAGACACGCGGTGCACCGGGCGCGGCGCGCGGTTGGACTCGGGCCGCGCGCTCTCGTCGAAGCAAATTGCACCCAGCCGCGCCAGCTCTTCGAGCGTGGCTGAGACCGCTTCCGGAGCGATCCCCGCTTCGTCCGCGATCTCCGACTCGTCGGTATTGCCGTTTACGTGCGACAACACGAACGCTTCCGCCGGGCCTATCGGCAGCTCACGCAGGTTGATGCCCTCGACCAGTCGAGGAAGACGGCTATGCGGGGTAGTGGCCAAGCGAGCCCCAGGAAGTCTTTAACTCTAGCTGATGCTTAGCTTTTTCCGCAATCCCAGGGCAGCGATTGACGCCGTGCGTCATTCCCGCCGGTGCCGTGGCTGCTGCGATCACCGGGGGGCCGAAGGCGAAGGCGACGGTGTGGGCAACGCAGAAGCCGCGGGAAACGCGGGGCTTGCTGAAGCCGGGACGGCGCTCGGGTTCGGAGCTTTTCCAATCACTTCCGACTGAACGGCCATCGCCTGCTCGAGTAAACCGATGGCGCGCTTTCGCAGCGCCTCGGCTGCGCTTGGATCGCTTTTCTCGATCGCTTTGGCGTGGCGTTCCTCGACCAGGCCCTCGGTCTCCAGCAGGTGACCCTTGAAATAGGTCGGCTCAGCGACGAGCTCGAGGCCGGCCCGGACGTCGGCCAAGGCGGGCTCGAACGCGCCCTGACGGCTGCGCAAATCGGCCAGGCGCGCGCGCGTGTCGGCCAGCACCTCACGCACCTCAGGCCCGAGCTGGCCGTCCTTTTCGCGCGGCAGCGGGCCCGTGACCAAGCCGGTAAGCGGAGTGATCGATGCGCTGAGATCGCCGTTGGCCTCGTGATCGTCCGCCAAATGGTGGGCAGCCCGAGCGCGACTCAGGAACGCGAGCAGCAGGGGATCGACCGGCGTTCCCGCGTCGAGCTCGCTGCAGCGCGGAGCCGGTTCGTGCCGAGCGCGCGAGCAACCCGAAAGCGCGAGCAGCACCAGGAGCGATGCGATTCGGACGCGCATCACCGGACCCCCCACAAGGCGTACCGGTTATCGCGCAGGTCGCGGCTGCGCGCGCTCGCGATGCGATCGATGCGGCTCGAAGTGGCGCCGGCGGAGTCGGCTTGGAAGAGCGGCGCGGTGCTGCGCGATTGAGCGAGCGCCAACACCCCAAGCTCGGGTGCGGATTCTTGGCGCGGGCTCGGCAAGACCGAGAGCAGCACGGCCGCAGCCGCGGCCAACGCCGCCCCGCCGCCCGCAAAGCGTAGTAAAATCAAGTTGCCCTTGCGACGTGGCACCGGCGCGGGCCTCGCCGCATTCGGCCCACTCGTCGTGCGTGCCAGATCGGGAACTAGCGACGGCGCCTTGCTGCTCGGCGTAAAGGCCGTGGCGAGCGCGCGCGCCAGAGCCAGATCTTCGTGCTCACCCTGGCCGTCGAGCGCTTGGCGCAGGCGCTCACTCTGCACGAGCTCTTCGGCGCTGGGCGGCGCGAAGGGGTCTTCGAGTGCCGAGAGCAGCAGCTGCTCGTGCCGCGCCGGGTCGAGCTCGGTCGGCGCGTACGCGCTCTGCAACAGCTCGCACAAACGGCGCTCCTCGCCAGGATCGAGCTCGGACAGCGCCAGCTCGTCATCGAGCTCGGTCATGACTCGAGGCCTCCGTCGGGGAGGGCCTTGCGCAGCGCCGCCATCGCCCGATGCAGTACCACGTCGAAGGTCGCGACGCTGACCCCCAGCGTTTTGGCCGCTTCCTCGCGTGGGCGCTCCTCCAGCACCCGCAAGCGAATGGCGTCCGCATAGCGCGGGTTGATGCGTCCGAGCAGCTCCCGGACTCGCTCTTTGGCGCAGTCGAGATCGTGGCGCTCCAGTTCATCGGCCTCGCGGGCCTCGCGCTCGGCCCGATCGAGCTCGCGCTCCACGTCCTCGGGCTCGAACAATAGCTCGCGTTTGCGAGCCCGCAGCAGGTCCAGCGCCACGCGCAGGGCGACGACGCGCAGCCACGGGTATACGCCCACCGCTTGCCAGGTGAACTGATCGAAGCGCTCCAGCACTTTGACGTATGTGCGGGACAGGGCCTCTTCGGCCGTGGCTGGGCTACCGAGCCGCGGCAACAGCACGCTGCGATACAGTCGCGGGCCGTGCTTGCGCAGGATCACGCCCAAAGCGTCGCGCTCGCCGGCTTGCGCGCGCTCGACCAACGCCCGTTCGGCATCGAGCTCCGCCGCGTCGTCCACCGCTGGCACTCTACACAACTGCAGGCCCGGCTCGCTCGCCCTGCCGCAAGCCCGCGATAGCCACCACCGGGCGCTGGGCGGCCCAAAGGTCGGAAGGGCCCCGAGGTCGAGCGGACTAGGGCTGGCGTTCACGAGAAGACAACGGGCTGAGTGGGGGCTTGCTTACGGAAGGCGCGAAAATGCTTGCAAAGCGCGGCCCGCGGCCTCAAGAACCAGCGCCAAATGCCCGGCTCCGCTCAGCTTTGCCCATTCTGTCGCGGGCTGAATTCTGCCGGCGAGAAGCGTTGCTATCGCTGTGGCCGTGTGCTCCCCGGCAAGCTGGCCTCGGGGGTGCTCGGGTTCTTCCAAAACGCCCTGTCCGGCGACGGCGTCATGACGCGGGCTACGCTCGGCTTTTGCGTGTTGGTGTTTGCGCTGTGCTTCGCCAGCGAGCGCCACATGCCGCTCTGGGGGCATGATTCGTTCGCGCTCTCGACCACGCTGCGCTTCGGCGCGATTTACGGCTCGCTCGCCCAGGTGCAGCCCTGGCGCTACTTGGCGGCCGTCTTCGTGCACTTCAACCTGCTGCACCTCGGCTTGAATGGCCTATGGCTCGCTCGCATGGGGGCGACGGTCGAGCGAGAGCTCGGCAAAGCGCGCTTCGTGATCTTGTTCGTGCTCGCGGGAGCGATCGGGTTCGTGGTCAGTGACTTGTGGTACGGCTTTGCCGGTCCGCCCACGGCCGGAGCGAGCGGCGCGGTGTTCGGCTTGTTCGGCGCCGCCGTGGGCGTCGCTTACGCCAAGCGCGATCCGAATTGGCAGCAGATCCTGATCCAAAACGTGGTCTGGCTTCTGATCTTGGCCTTCGCGAGCAACGTGAACAACGCGGCGCACGCCGGGGGGCTCGCCAGCGGCGCGCTGCTCGGTTTCTTGTTCAGCAAGGAGCCGCGGCGCCTCAAGTTGGACCTGCCTTTTGCCTTGCTGGCCGCGCTGTTCCTGGCGCTGTCCGTGGCGAGCGTCGTGCTCTCGGCCGTGTCTCCGATTTGGCGCGCGGTGCGCGCACAAGAGCAAGGTCGCGAGTTCTGAGCGGGTGATGAGCGAGCGAGCGCGAGCAGACACCCGTGCCTGGCTCGCGCCGTCGAGGGCTGGCATTCTCGTGCTGCTGGTCAGCTTGGTCGCAGCGAACGTTCACTACGTGAACCGCCCTCTGGACGATGCATTCATCTTCTTCCGGTACGCGGAGAACATCGCACGAGGAAGGGGCTGGGTGTTCACGGAGGGCGAGCGAGTCGAGGCGTACACCAGCTTCCTGTGGACGGCGCTGCTCGCTTTGGCAGGCGTGCTCGGTGCCGCCAAAACCAAAGTGGGCCTGATCGTTGCCGCAAAGCTTGGCGGAATGCTGTGCGAGCTGTGCTCGGTGCTGTGCGTCGCGGCCACGGCTCGTTTCGTCTCGCCGCGCACGCAGAACCCGTTTCGGGGCGTGTTTGCCGTCGCCGTCTTGGCGCTCTCGGCTCCATTTGCCCTGTGGAGCGTGAGCGGCCTGGAGACGCCACTTGCGGCGTTGCTGAGCCTAGCTGCGGTTCACTATCAGTTGCGCGATCGCTTGCTCGAGCCGCGGCCAACGGTGTGGCCACGCTCGGCGCTGCTTTTTGCGCTCGGGGTGCTCACGCGGCCCGAGATTTTCTTTCTGTTCCTGGCCAGCGCGTGCGTGCAGGTCGGCTACGAGCTCAAGAACCGCAGCTTTCGCAAAAACCTGCGCGCCACCTTGCTGTGGCTGCCCGCGTTCGCGGCGCCTTGCCTCGCGCACTTGCTTTGGCGGCACTCGTACTACGGGCAATGGTTGCCCAACACGTACTACGCGAAGGTCGCTGGCGATCCGCTGACTTGGGTGCGGGGCACGGCGTACGTGTGGTCGGCGCTGGTCGATCTTGGCCTCGGCGCCTTGCTCGTCGCGGCGCTGATTTCCTTTGCGCTCGCGCGCCGAGTTTCCGTTCCAGCCGGGTACCTGATGGCGCTCACGGTCGTACAGCTCTTGATCATCGCGCTCGAGGGCGGTGACTGGATGCCTGCCTTTCGGTTCGTCGTGCCAATTCTTCCGTTCGCGGCCCTGCTTGGCGACGCGGCGCTCAGCGAAGCCCATGACCGGTGGGCGACGCGTTTGGGGCGGGGGCTTGCGACTTCGGCCGCTTTCGTCGTTCTCGGAGGGATGGGCTACCTCGGCCTGCGCTCGGTGCCCGCTTCGGCGGCTCCATCCGGGTTTCGGCGTTGGCAACCCGTGCCCGTCGAGCAAGCTCAGGTGACGCAATGGCTGAACGAGCACCTCCCTCGCCGAGGGCTGCTGGCGCTCGGAGAAATCGGCATCATTCCGTACTTCACGGATCTACCGGTGCTCGATCTGTTCGGCTTGGCCGACCGGCACATCGCGCACTTGCCGGGCATTCGACACCACAAGTTCGACGTCGAGTACGTGCTCGAACGCGCGCCCGAGTACGTGCTTTTCTACGGCAAAGACGAGCACGGCAACCCGGCGTCGGTGTTCACCTACTCCAAAGAGCTGCTCGGTAGCCCCCGTTTCACGCGGGATTATCGGCTTTTGCACGATTTTCGCGCCTTCACGCTGTATGCGCGCAAGGTTCGCGATTCGGACTAGCAGTGCCGACCCCCGCGCGTCTATTCTGCCGCGGTCATGCCCGTGGTCAATCCTTTGGCGAGGGAGCTCGTCTTCAAGGTCGTGTACTACGGGCCGGGCCTAGGCGGTAAGACCACGAGCCTGCAGTACATCCACGCGACCGCCAAGCCCGAGCATCGCGGGAAGATGGTCAGCCTAGCGACGCCCGTCGATCGCACGCTGTACTTCGATTTCCTGCCCATTCGAGTGCCCAACGTGCGCGGTATGAACGTCAAGCTGCAGCTGTTCACGGTGCCCGGGCAGGTTCATTACAATGCGACGCGTAAATTGGTGCTCACGGGCGCCGATGGCATCGTGCTGGTGTTCGATTCGCAGTCGGCGCGCTCGGACGCCAACTTGGAGACGCTCGACAACCTGCGGGACAACCTGCTCGCCCATGGCAGGCAGGTGAGTGAGATGCCGCACGTCGTGCAATACAACAAGCGCGACTTGTTCGACGTCCTGCCGATCGACGAGCTGGAACGGGAGCTGAATCGGGCTGGCGCACCCTCATTTGCCACGACGGCCACGACGGGGGAGGGCGTGTACGAGTCGCTGGAGGCCATCACGCGCGCGGTGTTGGATGACTTCGAGCGCCGGGTGCCCTCGGGGCAACGCGGTTTTGGCGCCACGGCGCTGGAGCTTCCGGAGGGCGGGCTGATGGAAGCCTTGCGCCGCGCCGAGGACAGTGACGCTTGGGGTGAGGAGCTGGCCGAACGCGCGGCCCGCAACGTTCAGCGCCATCCGAGCGGCGTGCTCCTCTTGTCCGAGGTGCCAGAGGCCGATCCCGGTGAGGCTGCCGCGCGCGCCGTCGCCAAGGACCTGAGTGGCGATCCACCGTCGGTCTTGCCGACCGTCGCGCCGCGCGTGACGGACTCCGAGCCGCCGCTGCCGCCACCGCATTTCGACACTGCGCCGGCCATGCCCTCGATGAGCGAGCCACCGCCCGCGCCGCGAATCTCGAGTGTTCCGCCGCGCGACCTGCAGGCCGCCGTGAGCTCTGCGTTCAGCTTCGAGCTGCTCTGGCCCGCGCAGGAGCGAATCACCGTGCGCGAGCTCGAGGACTCAATCGCACAGAGCGACTTCGAACGCGCGATCAACTTGGCCGATCAGCTCGTGGCCCGCGCGCTCGCGAGCGCTGCCGGTCTCCTCGGCGGCAACTTGGATGCGCCTCGCGATCCCGCCACGGTGGCCCTCTTGCTGGGCTTGGAGGGGCGGCGTTACTTGGAGTTCCGAGGCCTGGTCCGGGAAGTGCGCAGCGGTCGCGGCGTCAACGCGAACGAAGCGCTGAGCGCTTACGCGATGGCGGTCGAAGTGCGCTTGGCGCGAGCCCGCATTCAAACCCGCATTTGATCATTGGCCAACGCTTCGTGCCGAAAGTGCGCCGGATACCGTTGATTGGTTGGCACCGTCGCTGAGCTGACCGACCCAGCTGCCGTCGAGCACGCTGATCTCTGCCGCGTCGCCGACTTGCGTGCTCCCGGTCGCGGTGACGGTCAGCGAGGCGACGTTCGTGCCCGAGGCGAGCGTCGCGCGCTTCCAGATGCTGCTCAAGGCGAGCTCGCAAGTACTCGAGCCACAGCTTGCGTCGCAGCCGGTGTACAGCGCACTTCCCGAGCTCGTCCCGTAACTGAGCAGCACGTTGGAGACGAGCTGACAGTCGACGCTCGCAGCGAGCGCTTCCTCGACCCGTGTGGTCCCGGGGTATTCGAGCAAGGCGGGCCCCGCCGCCAAGGCCGTCACCAGGCGCGAAGGCACCCAGCTGAGCTCCGTACCGAGCAGTAACGTATCGCTCGAGTCCGTGGACCAAGTCGCGGGAAAGCTATCGGCAAACCCGGCGCTGTTCGGCGCGAGCCCCGCGACAGTCGAAAGCCGGAACAGGGCGTCGGCCCCAGCCGAGCCGAGCGTGCCGGAGAACGTGCTCGGCGAGTCGAAGGTGGCGAGCCCAGCGTCGATCCAACGCTTCACTGGAACGCGCAGCCGCCCGTCGGCACTCTTACCGAAGGCCGAAGTGAGCGCAGCGTCCCAGCCGCCTTGCTCTCGTGCATTCACGAAGGCACTGCGATCCACGCTCGGTGTCGCGTTCTGCATCTCGTCGAGGAGCGCCGCGACGTCGTTCGGGGCGTTGGCGAGCAGGGCGCTCTCGGCGAGCACGGCGCTGCTCGCGAGCTCCTTGTCCAGGCCTTGCCGCGAGTCCGTCGGTCCGAATGCCAGATCGAGCTCGGTGGCTCCGAGATTGAGTGGACGATCACTGGCGTAGACGAGCACCATGTTGTCGTCCCCCTCGCTGAGCGGGGCCAGCGTGGCGCAACCGCCAATGTAATGGCCAGCGCGCAACGTGACCACCACGTCGACCCCGACGGGGACGCGCGGAATGTTCAAGGGATGGCCAGGCAGGGCCGAGACCGAGAGCACGCCATCGGGCGGCGGGTTACCCGAGAGCTGATTGCAATTGACGCCCGGCGCGCCAGTTGCGGTCGCGGTCCACAGCGCGACCGTTCGCTTACCGCTGTACGAGGGCACGACGCTTAGCGTGGTGTGCCCCACCGAGGTCACGGCGACGCCGAGATAGACCGAGGCCCGCGTCCCCGAGGAAGCGCGCACGCTGAACCCCGCGGGCATACTGGGCGCGGTCAAGACAACGTGCGCGACGCCGTTCTCGTCGGATTGGGTTTGATTGCGGTCGAGCACCGCGTCACCCGGATCAGCCGTGCCGCTACCGGGCAGCGCAAACCGCACGAGGTAGCTGCCCGGAGGGTCGGTCTGCACCGTGAGCTCGCGGGTCTCCTTGGGGTCGAGATAGAGCGTGGGGTCGCCACCGGCACCGGCATTGACGAACATGATGCCGCTCGGCCCGAGCTCCCCTTCCCCCGCTGCGCCGGCCTCACTCGACCCTGCACCCGCCAGGCTCAGGCTCGGGCTCGCGGAGTCATTCGAGCCCGCGTTGCAAGACGCGCCGAGCACCACACTGAGCGCGAGCGCGAGCGCCGAATGAGACGGCTTGCCGGGCCATTTCGAGAGCAAAGGAAGGGTCAAAGTGAGTTTCGGAAGGGTAGGATCTCCTCACCGAAGCGCAAGTACCCGCTGAGAGCCGGAAAGCCGTCACCCGAGCTGCGATGCGCCGCGGCAAAATGCTAGGTTTCCAGCGAGTGGCGTCGCTGGTTCCCCCATCCATCAAAGTCCTGATCGTCGAGGACGAGCCGGGCCTGCGTCAGATGCTTGAGATCCTGTTTCGACGCGAGGGCTACTCCGTGGTCTCCGCGCCGGGCTGCCGTGCGGCGCTGGAAGCGATCAGCCAAAACCCGCAGCCGTTTCCGGTCGTGCTTTCGGACCTGGCCATGCCGGACGGTTCGGGGATGGAAGTGTTGGCGGCAGCCAAGGCGCGTAACCCTGCCACCGAAGTCATCCTGATCACGGCGCATTCGACGGTCGAGAACGCCATCGGCGCCATGCGCAGCGGTGCCTACGACTTCGTGGCCAAGCCGTTCGACGCGGCGGAGCTGGCGGTGCTCGTCAGCAAGGCGCTGGAGAAACAGGAGCTCGCGCTCGAGAACCGCCGGCTGCGCGCGCGCGTGTCGGAGCTGGTCGATACCGATATCTTGGGCAAGAGCGGCGCGATGCGCGCCGTGCTCGATCTGGTGCAGCGGATCGCCAACATGCGCACCACGGTGTTGATCACCGGCGAAAGCGGCAGCGGCAAAGAGCGCGTGGCGCGCGCCGTGCACGACGCCTCCGATCGCAGGAGCAAGCCGTTTCTCGTCGTCAATTGCGGCGCGCTGCCCGAAGCGCTCATGGAGAGTGAGCTGTTTGGTCACGAAAAGGGCGCGTTCACCGGCGCACAGAGCAAGCACCTCGGCCTGTTTCGCGAAGCGAGCGGCGGCACGGTCTTGCTGGACGAAGTGGGCGAGCTGCCCGCCAATTTGCAGGTGAAGCTGCTGCGCGTGCTGCAAGAGCGCAGTGTGCGGGCGGTCGGCGCGACGCAAGAGACGCCGATCGACGTGCGCGTGCTCGCCGCGACCAACCGCGACGTCGAATCCGACGTCAGCAGCGGGAAGTTTCGCCAAGATCTGTACTACCGCTTGAACGTGATCCGGATTGCGCTGCCGCCGCTCCGCGACCGGCGTGAAGACATCCCGATCTTGGCCGAGCGCTTCATGCGTCGCTTTGCCGACGAGATGGGCAAAGAAGTTTCCGGCTTCACTCCAGACGCGATCCGCGCGCTGCAAGCCTATGCCTTCCCGGGCAACGTACGTGAGCTGGAGAACATGCTCGAACGCGCGGTCGCCCTCGCCGGCTCGAACGTGATCGGGCTCGGGGATTTCCCACAGGAGCTCAGCGGCACCGTCGGCGCGCCCGGGGGCACCCTGCTGGAGCTGCCCGAACAAGGCTGCAACCTCGACGAAGTCGTGAACGAGGTCGAACGCCGCTTGCTCACCGAGGCACTCCAGCGCACGGGCGGGGTGCGTACGGCCGCCGCCAAGTTACTCGGAATCAGCTTCCGATCGATTCGTTATCGGTTGGCCAAGCTCGGCCTGTCGGAACCAGGCGAAGAAGCCGAAGAGCGCGAGCCTCCAAGCGAATGAGCGCGGCGCTCAGTCGCCGTCGTTCTCGGTGTAGATCTCGTTCGAGGCGCTGCTCGTGGCGTACAGCGCGAACACGCCGTCCCCGTCGGTGTCGCCTTTGGCTTGAATGAGGTACCAGTCGAGCTGGGACACGGGGAACACGGGCGGGGATTTGAACGCCGCCGTCAATGCAGGCATCTTGGTTCCCGGAACGCCTGCGTTGACCAAGTAGCCGAACAGAACCTGTTTGTTCAATGGCAGCCCGAGCTGTTTCCACTGCGACCAATCCACGTGGGATTGGTTGATCCACGCGTTACGCTGATTGGTCGGGTTCGCCTGCGGGTACCAGGCGCCCCCGTTGTTGGCGACCGACACGTTCAGGTAACTGTGGTTTTCCGACATGTACATGTGCTCGGCCGAACGAATGCCTTCGAGCATGGCCGTGGCCTCGCTGCCGCGCGACGCGATCATGTGGCGCCGGAACATGGCCACACCGGCCATGGCCAAGACCGCGCTAATCGTGACGACGGCGAGCAACTCGACGAGCGAGAAGCCCCGGGACGCGTGGCAAGCGCGTGCGTTCGGTCGGCGCGGTGCGATCAACTTGACCTCAATGTAGCTTATTTGGAGGCACAAAAACAGAAGGCCCGCACTCGGGGAGTGCAGGCCTGTCTCAGCCGTTGGCTCGTCGCAGGGTTCGGTGCGAACCGAGCGCTTGCCCAACGAGCGTCATTCGTCCGGGTTGGACTCGATGATGGCCGGCGAGAGCACGACCTGGCCCGCGCGAACTTCGCCGTCACGGTTGAACCTCGAGAACACGGTGCCGTCGCCGTTCAAGTCACCTTGAGCGACCGAGGAGAACGTGGTCGCGGTCGCATTGGTGTACTGGTACTGGTAGTACTGCGGGCCTTCCATCGTGAAGTGCAGGCAGGTCCAGCCGTCCTTCGAGGTGCCCGTGTTGTAGTCCAGGTTGGCGCCCGTCTTCGATTGGTATTTCGCGCCTCTGACCTCGGCCATCGTGCCGGGAACGGCCACGGATGCCGTGCACAGGTTGTTCGCGCCAGCAACGGTCGCGCCGTCGGCGAGGATGGTGCCGGCCATGATTTCCTTCGACCATGCGCCAGCGGCATCCTTGGAGATTTGACCGAGGGTGTTGCGGGCTTCCGCCGTCTTCGAGTTCGTGACGTACTTCTTCACGCCGAAGATGGCGAGAGCGGCCAAGATGCCGACGATGGCGACCACGATCATGAGCTCGACGAGAGTAAAGCCGCGTGCTTTGCGAATGTTCTTCTTCACGGTGACTGATCCTTTGTTGATGTTGGCCCAGAGCTAGCGCGAGCCGGGCCACCAGACCCGGGCGCGACGTTCTTCGAGTGAGACCGCCGCGCCACCAGAAGCAGCGCGCGCCCTACGTTGTGCTCCCGAACGGCGCGTCTTTGAATTCGCTAACCGTGAAGCGCTCGAATCGCGTATCGAACCGTTATTAAGCAGGCCGCGTGCCAAACGAGCCTCAGCTTAGTGAAGCGGGCATTCTTACGGCGTTTCTTAGGTGTTTGCGCCCGTTGTTGCCATTTGGCGAAGTGCTGAGTGCCAAAAATTGTCAGACCTGGCTCGTGGCGATGACGAAAAGGGGGCGGGGCCAATGGCTCACTTCAGCGCACCAGCGGCGTGCTCGGGCGCGCTTATCGTACCCAGTCCGCTATCCTGCTGTGCGCCCCAAGCGCGCCAGGAAGTCAGGCAATCATGGCTCGATCCTGCGCAGGCTGCAGTGTCCCAGCGCGGCCCGATGGCGAGCATCGCGCCGCGAGTGACGAACGGCAGGTCGCTACGCCACGCGGTTTGAAACGCTTGCTGGCGAGCTTGAAAGCGATCCCGCGCCTCGGAGCCGACGGCCTTTTGCAAGAGCGCACTGGTCAGCTTGCGAATCTCCGGGTCGTCATTGATCACCAGCATGCGTTCGAGGAATTGGCGCGATGCTGCCTCGGCCCCCGCGCGAGTCAGTAACCCCGCGGCGATCACGCACTGGTACGGAATGTTGTCGTTGCTGCCTACGAGCTCGCAAGCACGGGCCAGCGCGCGCCCGCCCGCTAACTTCCAGTCGTCTTGCTCTTTCGGATCGTCGAAGATTGTTGGGCTCAAATAGGCGAAGAACTGCCCGGACGAAGCCCACAGCGCTTGGTCGAAGGGCAACTCTTTCATGCCCCGCTCGAGGATACGCCGCGCCTGACGGTAGCCCTCGGGCCCCACGGCTTTCGCCTGCAAGGTGAGCAGCGCATCGGCCATGCGATACGGCGCTGCGAATTTGGGGTCGAGCTCGTTCACCGCTTCGATGTACTTACCGACGAACTCGAAGCTCCGCCGCTCCTGGACGTGAATGCCGGAGGACACCAACACGTGCGCGAAGATCAGATCGGCGAGCGCGGAGCGGTAGCCGAGGCTCATCACCACGAGCTGCTCGGGCGGCGGCAGCGCATACACGTCATTTTTCACTTTGATCGCGGTAAATCGAGCGGCCAGTGGCCCTTGCAGGCGATGCACGACGAGGCTCGACACAGCGATCAGAGCAAGCGCGGCAAACGTGACGGAGCTATTGCGCCAAGGCTTCATGGAGCGGCTGCCGCGAGGATGCGCGGCCAGCGCGAAGCTTAGGGCCCGCGTATGGCTAAGTCGATCGCTTTCGCATCCGGTGCACCCCGCCCGGCTTCGTTGCGGTTCAGTTACAAATCAGCAGTATGCGCCTTCGTCGCGCCTTGCCGGCCGGGCGCCTCGACTTGCGATCATCGACCGACTTAGCCATTCGCGGGCCCTTAGGGGTTGGCGCTGTACAAGTCATTCGTGAAACTGGCCGCCGCAAACACGGTGTACACGCCGCTGCCCGTGAAGTCTGCCCGGGCCTTGACCACGTACCA
Organism: Myxococcales bacterium; assembly: GCA_040348785.1. Lineage (GTDB taxonomy): Bacteria > Myxococcota_A > Polyangia > Polyangiales > Polyangiaceae > PMG-095. The sequence continues at coordinate 30,985 of JBEQTH010000033.1, forward strand.
AGGCGCGTTGACGGTGCCGGGCCAGTTGCCGACCGTGATGTCGGTGCCGAGTGCGGTGGGAGCGCTGTTCGCGCCGGCCGTCGTGGCATAAACGAACGTGACTGGCCCGTCGGTCTGCACGTTCAGGGTCTGCCAGCCGGCTTGGCCCGCGCCAGCACCGGCGAACAGCATCTTGCTCCGGCCAGGGTTCGGATTGTTCGGGTAGTAGGATGTGGCACTGAAGTCCGTGGACACGTTCAGGTAGCCGAACATGTCTTGCTTGTACGCCTCCTGAGCGTCCCGGATATGGCGGATCATGTCGATCGCCTCGGAGGTCTTCGAGGTGGCGATGTACTTGCGCGTGCCGGCGATGGCCAGCGTCGCCAAAACGCCGACGATCACGACCGTGACCATGGCTTCCACCAGGGTGAAGCCGCGCGCGGCGCGCCGAGCCTTGAATCTGAAATGGCAAGCTTGCATGTGACGACTCGTCCTTCGACTATACCGCGTGTCTCGACAGAAGCGGCAAGGCCGAGCCCCCGCTTCAGGGCTATCCCCAACTATAGTGCACCTCAGTGCGCCTCCCGCCCCGAAAAAAATACGTAGGTGCCCTCCCCACAAGCCCCGCTCCGGCGTCTGTCACGAAACGCTCCGCCCGTTCGGTTGCTGAACGTCGTCATCGGGCTCGGCTTGTGTGTGGCGTTCCTAGCGCTTCGCTATCGCTATCGGCCTCCGCTCGGGGATGGCCTGGACGGCGCGTACTACCTGCAAATAGCGAGGCAGGTGGCGCTGGGGCATGGGCTCGAGACAAGCTACTCGGTGTTTCACATGGCGCTGTCGCCGTTGCCGCAACGGGCCACGAGCTACCCGTTGTTGCCGCTCGTCATCGGCTACCTCGCGCGCGTGCTGCCGCTGCCCGTGGCCGCAGTGTGGTTGCCGGGCAGCGCGTACGTGGTGAGCATCGGGCTCTGCTACGGATTTTTGAGTTGGGTCAGCGCGCGGAGCCTGCCGCGCTTTCATTGGCTCGCCCGAGCGGTTTTGTGCGGCGCGCTCAGCGCTTGGTTTGGGCTGCTCCCGGTGTACGTGTGGACGAGCGCACGCCCGTACACCGAGACCTTGTCGAACGCGCTCGTGCTCGGCACGCTTTGGGGCTTTGGCCTGAGCACGACGGCGCGCTTTCGAGCCGTCTGGCAACGCCGTGCCGTGTTCGTCGTCGTCGGGCTGCTCTCGGGGCTGTGCTACCTGGCGCGCTTTCAGTTGATCGTCGTACCCGTCGCCTTGCTCGTCTCGCGCGTGCTCAATGCCGATCGGCGTGCGCTTCGAGACTGCGCTTGGCTCGTGCTGGGCGCGGCGCCGTGTCTCGCCTGGCAAGCGTTTCGGCAGCTCACGCTCCCGAACGGTCAACCGTACGCGCTCATCGACTTTGCCATGTACCGGCAGCGACCGGATATCCCGCCCTTCGTGTACGACATGCAATTTGGCACTCGCTGGGCTTGGCTCGTCGACAAGCTCGAGGGGGTGCTGGTTAGTCTCAATCCCGATAGTGTCGACTCGTACTTGGTACAACTCGGTTATCTGGTTTGGGTGGTGCCACTCGGCATCCTTCTGCTCGCGCTGACCCGGCTCGAGCGAGCGCGACACGAGGGCTCGAGCGCGCTGCGCTGCGCGGGGCTGAGGCGGCCGCGCCACGCGGCCCTCTTGGCCAGCGCGCTGCTCGGCGTGCTGGCGGTTGCGCCGCTGCACACCGTGCACTCCCTGCGCTGGCGCAATTGGGCATTCGCTTGGCGGCAAGGCATGCCGCTCGTGTACTTGCTGATTCCGATCGTGATCTGGCTACTTTCGCTCGACAAGCGGGTGCTGCGCGTGCTCGTCGCCCTGTTGCTCGGAGCAAGCTTGCTCGTGTGTGCGCGCAAGACCAAAGAGGTGCTGGATCGGCAGGTGCCGACCGCACCATTGAACGCCTACGCCGACCTTGCGCGGTACTTGGATGCGCGCGCTCCCACGGCGGGCACCTTGGGCATGGAGCACCAATCACTGGCCGTATTCACGGCTCAGCCACTGTATTGGCTCGCGTGTTGGTCTCCGCCCGCGTTCGCCGAGGCACTCGTTCGCGATTTGCCCATCGATCGAATCGTATTGCGCCCGGGGGAGCTGTTCTGCCCGTCGCTCGATCGGATCCGAACCCGGCTTCGAGCCGAGCAGTCGTTCACCGCACACACGCAGCTCGTGCTGTACCGCATCGAGCGCTACTCGACCTCGCGATAGATCTCCATTGGCGCAAGCTTCGGCTCCGCGCCGCGATCGACCGAGCCTGAGACCGAGAAGCTGCTGGTCACGCCGTCACCATCCAGATCGCCGCGCGCGCGAGCGACGAACGTGGAATGGCTGTCGCTATTGCTGCTCTCGAAGGAAAATGAATAGGCGTGCGGCGCGTCGAACGCGAAGTCCAACGCGCGCCAGGTGGGCGCGTCCCAGGTGCCGGGCGGATCGAGCAGCAGCTCGGCGCGCGGGGTCACGGCCGGCGTGAACGGCGCGCTCTCGGGATAGGCGCTCTCCGGTGGCAGGCCAGCCGCGCGTAGCGTCGCGTGCGCGGCGAGACGCTTGAGGCCAAGTACCGGCTCGGAGAGCCGCGATGCGTGCACATTGCGTAGGAAGGTCGGGATCATCGTCGCCGCCACGGTGCCCGCCAAGGACACCGCAACCGCGAGCTCCACCGGTGTTAGCGCCCGCACTTCACGGGAAGCGAACGACGACGGTGGCCGACTTGCCCGCTTCCACCGTGACCGTCTTGGCTTTGCGACCGTGCTCGGAATTCACGAACACGACCGTGTGCGAGCCGGGCGGCACGCTGACGCCCATGCGTGGCGTTTGCCCCATGGGCTTGCCGTCGAGCAGCACGTTCGACACCGGGATCGCGTTCATGCTGATGGTGCCGTTGCCCGAGGCGGGCTTGGGAGTGGCTGCCACCGCGGGCGTCGGCGAGGGTGTGCTGGTGACCGGCGCGTGGCTCGCAGGAGTGGGCGTGGGGGCTACGGGCGTTGCCGGCGTTGGAGCCACGGGCGCCTCGCTGGAGCTGAGGTTCACGACGAACGTGCGCTCGGCCTGACCGTCGTCGAACGCCACCCGTTGCTCGAAATCCCCGAAGCCCTTCTTGGTCGCGACGATGCTGTACGGTTTGTCGACCGAGATATCGACCGTGATCGGCAGCTGCGGCAGGGGACGCCGCTCGCTCCCGCTGACCAAGAGCACCTTCGCGCCGTCGGCGTTGTCGCCCAGCTTGATCGTGGCCAGGCCCTTCTTCACGCGCAGCTTGGGCTCGACGGTTTGCATCTGGTCTGCTTCGACCGTGATGTGCTTCTCGAACGACTCATAGCGCTCGCCGCCGTCCAAGTGCACGAGGTGATCCCCGGGGGAGAGATCCTTCAGCTCTTGCGGCAGGGGGCCGACTTCTTTGCCGTCTACCGAGAGCTTGATGCCACGGCCTTCGGCGGTGACACGAATGCCGGTGCCGTCACTGGCGCGCGTGAGCGCGATGTTCTGCACGGCTTCGTCACCGCTGCTGATCTTGACGGCCTGGTCGGCGGTGGGCTGATAGCCCGGCGCGGTCACCTTCACGAGGTGCGTGCCCGCAGCCAGGTCGACCACGCGACAGGGCGAGGCGTCACACTTCTTCGCGCCATCCACATAGACCTCGATCGAATCCACCGGCTTGTTGCCCGGACCCGCGACGGTCAGCACCATGGATCCCTTCTTGGGCATCAGGAAGATCACCCCGGCGCCGGCGGCTGCTAGCAGCAGTACGACGACGCCGATCATCAGACCGCGGCCACCGCTGCTTGGCTGTGCTTGCGGCGGCGGTTCGAACACCGCCTGGGGCGGCACGGGCGGCGCGTACGAAGGGGCCGCTGCTTTGGGTGGCGGCGGGAGGGGCGCGCGCGGCAGCGTGGGCGGGGGCACGCTCACGGGCGGGCGCGTCATCAACGTCTGTTGGCGGGAAGCGGGCGGTGGAGCGCCAGCGGCCGGCGGAGGCGGCGCTGGCGGCGCACCGGCGGCGGGCGGGGGAGGCGGCGGGGCGCTGTGCAGCAACGAACGCGCGGTGTCCTCGACACTCTTGTCGAAAACCATGGTCGCTTCGTCTTCGTCGTCCCAGTCGATATCGACGCCGGGCTTGCCGTCGGCTTTGAGATTCGGAACCGGCGTCTTCTCTTCGTCGTCCGGAACGGCGGGCTTGCGCGAGGCCGGCGGAGCCGGCCGAGCACCGCCCGAAGCAGGCGGTGCCAAGGGTGGCGGAGGTGGAGGGGGTACAGCGGCGGCACCGGGCGGGGCCATCGGCGGGGGCGGAGGCGGCGGCCCGCCCGCGGCGAGTGAGGGAGGGCTGGGGGGCGGCGGCGGAACGGGGAAGCCGGCCGACACTTTGGATGGCGGCGGAGGCGGAGCGCTGCTGCCACGCGGCGGAGGCGGAGCTGGAGGACGGCTCGCCGTGGGCGGCGGCGGGGGAGCGGGGGGACGACCGCCGGGGGCGACGGGCGCCGCCAGACCAAGAAGCGTTTTCTGGCGAGTGGCGGAGGAGGGCGGTGCTGCCGGCGCGCGCGCGCCTGGAGTCGGAGCAGGCGCGGCACTTGGCCGCGACTTCTTCGCCGCGAGCCCGTCGAAAACGTCCAGATCAGAACCGGCCTTGTCGCTCATCGCTTTCGCTCTTTAGATAGTTGAATCTCTGTAGCCGGCAACGCTTCTTCGCGTCCCGACATGGAGATTCTCCGTCCGGGTTGACTTGGGTCTAGGCCGTCTCCCCCCGGGCTCATTTGGGGTTGGGGCCCCAAATGATCACGAGACCGACGAATTTACCGTTGTTTTGCAACGGAATTCAACGGCGTGACGATACCCTCCCTTGGGCCGTCTTGGCGAGAAATATTCAAGAAATCAGCGGCTCATTTGAGCGGTGCCCGCGTCACTTGCGAGCCGCGCTGAGTGACGGCGCTTCGCGCTCGACCGCTCCGCGTTCAAAGCATCAGCGATAGCGCACGCGCTTTTGCTGGAGCGGCGCCCACTTCGTTGGCGGCACGACCGGGGTGTCGGGAAATAGGCGACGTGCGCCCGGGCCGTCCGCGCGCACGAGGCTCACGCCCGTAACACTCGCCTGAGCGCCGGCGTTCGCGCCGCCCGCGGCGCCGGCGGAGTCCGGAGCGGCGCTGTCGTGGGCGTCACCCAGCGTAACCCCCAAGGGTCGCAAGAAGTACACGCTCGATGCGCAGCCGAGGTGCTTCAAAAGCTCTGCCAGCAAGGGGCCTTCGCCACCGGGGCGCGCGCCGGCAGTGAACCGCACGAAGACCAACATGCCCTGTGCGTCGACGCCCATGGCGGAAGTCGCGCTGTGACTGATTGCTTCCGATTGCGCAAAGCCGCGGGTCACTAGCTGCGTGCCGGGCGGCGGCTCCTCGGCGATCACGAAGCGTGAACCGTCATGGTAGAGCGCGAGCTTGCCGATGCCTTCGCCGAGCGGTTGAGCGACGTCGAGCACACGCTGCACCCCTGCATCACCGGGGTGCGCGACGCGCAGGAACTTCGGATCCAAGCGCACGATCCCGACGTGCGTATCGAGCCGGCTGGGATCGGGCCGCAGGGTGGTCTTCGCGATCGCAAAGGGCCAGCCGTGTTGCGGTAGACCTTGCACGCTCCACACACCCTCGGCAGCTTCTGGCGGCTTGACGAAAGGCGTGAGTGGCTCACCCGGCAGCACGTGCCGGAGCGTCAAGTAGAAGAAATCCCTCGCTTCGGTGTTCACGTAGCGGGGGAAGTTCATCAGCGCCATCAGCCGGATCATGCGCCGGCCCATGAATTCCCAACCCGCCATGCCCGGCACCGGACCGCGGGCTTCGGACACGTCGTCCAGGGGGCGGTTCAGCTTGGGTAGCGTCCCGGCGGGCGCTGCGCGGTAAAACTCGAGCCCGGTGTGTCCCGGGTTCATGTCCAGGTGAATGCCGTAGTTGCAGCGCGCGCGTTGCATGGCCAGCGCCAGCACGTCGGGGTCCACACTCGAGCCGTAGAAGTAGCCGATGAACCCTTCTTTGGTCATGCACAGCGCGCTGCGCACCGTGCGCGCTTCTTCGGTCCAACCGGGCGGCACGCCGCCCCACCAGTGGCGCTTGTACGGGTTGATCACGCCGTCCTGGAGCAGCGCGGTCATGTTCTGCCGAAAGGAGACCACGTTGTCCGGCACCGGTGCCTCTTCCGGCCAAGTTCCGAAGGCCGTCGAGCCGTCGTTGAGCTCGGCAACCGTGGCACCGAAGGGCTTCGGTGGCAGGTACAGCACCTTGTCGGCCATCATGCCGAACTCGCCGTGAATGGCCTGGAAACCGCCGTTGAAGCCCGCGACGAACCGGCTCATCACGGCCGGATCGCGAGGCACCATGCCGGGGCCGGTCTCACCCGTGGCGCTCTTCGGTTCCACCGTGCCGCTCATTGCGTGCAGCTCGATCTGCCGCGGATCCCAGAGCGTCACGAACACCTGGGAGTAGATGCGCTGGTGGTCGCTGCGGATGAACGAGAACACGAACGGTGACGGGGCCCCCGCGTTCTTCTGAATGAACGGGTCCTTGTCGGTCGAGGACCATTTGCCCTCGCCCTTGAGCGGCGGCGACAGGATGGGTTCCATCGGTGCGGGGGGCCAGCCCGTCTCCGGATCCGTCGCTTCGGCCGACGGCGTGCTGAAGGTATCGCCGAGCTCTTCCTTCACGCTGTCGGAGCCGTCGTCGCCGGTGACGCTGCCGACGATCTGGTTGAAGTGATCGACGCCGTCGAAAGCGACCGCTTTCAGCCACTGCATGCGGTCGTCACCGAACCACGGTAGGGCGCGTACGCGATCGACGGCCCAAGTCACGAGGTTCCCAGGGCGTGCTTTCTCGGCCGTGGTCTCCTTCAACCAGGGATTGTTCTGCTCGAGCGGCTGCGGCGGATCCGTCTGAATCCGGACGCGGTGGGAATCGGCATCGACCAAGAGTGCGTTCTCGGAGAAGCCGAGGACAACCCGATAGCCAGGGGGATCGAGCTTGAACGCGCGCCGCCCGAAGCCTTGCAGCTGCCCGGTTTCCTGCAGATTCGTGAGCGAGTTCTGCATTCGAGACAGGCCGTTCCAGGCCCGCCCCGTCGGCCTCGGTTCGGCGCGCAAGTCCGCGTACTGCACGCTCGCAATCGCGTTGTCTTGACCGATCAGCCAGGCTGCGCGATCGCCATTCACGATCAAGCCGCGCTCGTCGGCGGCCGAGGTATCCGAGACGTTGAACACGTCCGTGAGCTCGATCAGGTGCCCTTCGGGCGAGACGCGCGTCTCCACGACGTACACGTCGGTCGGGTCCGAGCCACGCTGCGCCAGGGCCACGGCGCGCGGTCGACGCACTGGCGACTTGGCGACGGTCGCAGTGTCCGTGATGAAATGCACGTTGTCCGCTTCCGTGCTCAGCCCGCGTTCGGCCAGCGCGAGCACGATGGCGCGCGTCAAGTCGGTCTCTGCTCGCGTCTTCGGCGCAACGCCATCCGTCCGTTGCAAGAGCCAGGTGAGCAGGAGCAAGAGCGGCATGGGTCGCAGCCCGCGCAGCAAGCGCTGCGGCTCCAGGACCTCGCGCCCGATGTGCGGCAGATGCGGTAAGTGCGGCAGGTGCAGACGACGCACCGTCGCCGCGAGGGCGCGTGGCCCCCAAGCGTTACCGGCCACGGATGACTCCGAGCTTTCCGACCGTTCTTGGCTTCGACCCGCGAGACATCAGCCCAATACGCTAGGCCTGCCGTTATCATCCGAGGCCGTCCGTGGCCTAGTTTTCTATCGCGCTGAGCGCCGTTGCGTTGCGCAGAGGAGGCCCCCAGAGCGCCACAGGTAGCCAACTCAATTGGCGCTAGCAGCAACAAAGTTTGCTGTAAGGGTCGCGGATGAGCTCGGAGAATTTCGGTTTATTCCGTTATTTCGAAGGGTTACCAGTTTCGAGCGCGCTGCATTTGCGAGGCACATCGCATGCTACGCTCGCTTGCGATGTTTCCCCGCTCTCGACGCAGCTGGTTGCTCGGGGCGGCGCTGTTTGCGGCCGGCTGCCTGTCGCCGACCCTGCCGCTGCCGCCTCCCAGTGAGCCCACCATCAGCGCTTCGACGACCGAAGGGTTGGTCCGCTTCCGCGGCACGGTGCTGCCGCAGAGCGAAGTGTTCGCTTTGGACCACAACAGCAACCTGATCGGCGGGCAGCACACCGAATCGGGTCAGTACGACTTCGAGATGGCTGCGCTGCCAGGTGACAGCATGTCGTTCTGGTACGTGCACGAGACGGTCGAGAGCACATCCAACGACTTCGTGCTCAGGCTGCCCGCGGCCAGCGCGCCCTGAGCCGCGCTGGCCGAGCTGCGCGCTCAGCGATAGGTGCGGAGCACGCGCCGGCCATCGCTCGCGCGGTGCGAGATGCCAAGCGTGGGCGGCGGAAGCTCTGGGCCGGTGCCATCCTCGTCTTCGAGCTCGCCGACCAGATCGTAATCGCTGGCTTGTGTGACGCGCACGCGCCGGAACTCACCGGGCAGGGCGGTACCCCCTGAAAGATAGACGCAGCCGTCGATCTCCGGGGCCTGCCCGGAATGACGCCCCATCATCACGAGCTCACTGTCCTCGCTCGGGCCCTCTACCAGCACGTCCAGCTCCTGGCCGATCAGCGCACGGTTCTTCCTCTTGCTGATCTTGCGCTGAATGCTCATCAGCTTCTTGGCGCGAGCGGCGATCGTACGCGCGGGCACCTTGTCCGGCAGGCTGCTCGAGTGCGCGCTGGCCTCGTCCGAATACTGGAACACGCCAACGCGATCGAACTCGGCGAAGCGCACGAACTCACACAGCTCTTCGAACTCTTCCTCCGTCTCGCCCGGGTGGCCGACGATGAAGGCGGTGCGGAAGAACAGGTTCGGGATGCGCGCGCGCAGGCGCAGCACGAGCTCACGCAGCCGCTCGCCACCGTGGCCGCGCTTCATGCGGCGCAACATGCCGTCCGCCGCGTGCTGCAGCGGCATGTCGATGTACGGCACGACCTTCGGGTGATTGCCGATCAAGTCGATCAGGTCATCGGTCATCTTCTCGGGGTAGAGATAGAAAACGCGTACCCAACGCAGACCGGGCACGTCGGCGATGCGTCGCACGGCGTCGGCCAAGTTCGAGCCGTCTTTCAGGTCGCGTCCGTAAGCGATGGTGTCCTGCGAGACGAGGTTGACTTCCAAGACGCCGGCTTGGACGAGACTCTCGACCTCGCGCACGATATCGTCCGTCGGGCGTGAGCGCTGTTTGCCGCGCATCTCGGGAATCACACAGAAGGAGCAGCTGCGGTTGCAGCCTTCCGCGAGCTTTACGTAAGCGCTGCGGCCGCGCGTGGAGACGCGCCGCGGATCGCTAGCGGTGACCACCCAGTCAGCAGGATTACCAACCAACATGCGGGGCGCGTTGCCGCCGAGCACGGTCTCCAGCTTGAGCATGTCGCTCGAGCCGAGGAAGTGATCCACCTCGGGCAAATCCGAGGCCAGATCATCTGGATAGCGTTGGCTCAGGCAGCCGGACACGACGAGCTTTTGACATGCGCCCGTGTCCTTGTAGCCGCTCAGCTCCAAGATGGTGTCGATCGACTCCTTCTTGGCGGCATCGATGAAGCCGCAGGTGTTGACCACGATGACATTCGCCTCTTCGGCATCCGCGACGTGGCGGTAGCCGGCGCGCTCGGCAACGCCCAGCATGACCTCGCTGTCGACGCGGTTCTTCGGGCAGCCCAGGCTGACGAAATGGATCGTGCGATCGACGTCGCTCATCGATCCATCATGCGCCGGAAGCGATCGAAGAGGTACAAGGCGTCGTGCGGGCCGGCGGCGGCCTCCGGGTGATACTGCACGCTGAACGCTTGTGCGTCGGGAGCCTCCAGGCCCTCGCTGCTGCCGTCGTTCAGGTGCAAGTGCGTCGACTTGGCGACGCCCGGAATCGAGCCCACGTCGACCACGAAACCGTGGTTTTGCGTGGTGATTTCGACGCGGCCGGTGGTCAGATCCTTCACCGGCTGGTTCAAGCCGCGGTGCCCGAACTTCAGCTTGTAGGTGTTGGCACCCAATGCGCGCGCGAGCAGTTGATGCCCGAGGCAGATGCCGAAAATCGGTTTCTTGCCCAGGAGCCCGCGGATGCTGTCGACCGCGTACGGCAAGGCCGCCGGATCACCGGGGCCGTTGGACAAGAAAATGCCGTCGGGGTTGAGGCCGAGCACCGTGTCGGCGTTGGTATTCGCCGGCACGACGGTGACCTTGAACCCAGAGTCCACCAAGCAACGCAGGATGTTGCGCTTGGCGCCGTAGTCGAACGCGACGACGTGGAAGTTGCGCCCGCTCGGTGCGCTGCCACCGCCGCGCGGATCGAGCGCGCCCACGTTCCACTCTTTGCGAGACTCACTGAACTCGTAGCTCGCCTTGGGGCTGACGCGCGACACGAGATCCAAGCCCTCCATGTTCGGAGCCGCGCGTGCGCGGTCGACCAAGGTGTCGGGGGGTTCGGTGCCGATGGCGCCGTTTTGCGAGCCGTTGTCGCGCAGGTGGCGGGTGAGCTTGCGCGTGTCGATCTCGGAGATGCCGATGATGCCGTGGCGCGCCAAGTACGCGTCCAGCGTCTCCTGTGAACGATAGTTGGAGACGATCGGGCTCTCTTCGCGGATGACGAAGCCTGCGACCTGGGGCTTGTCGTTCACGCTCTCGGCGTCATCGTGATTGATGCCGGTATTGCCGACCTGCGGCACGGTCATGGTCACGATTTGACCCGTGTACGAGGGGTCGGTCAGCACTTCTTGGTAGCCGGTCATGCCCGTCGTGAACACGACCTCACCGACCGTCGGCGTATCGGAGCCGAACGCTTTGCCGGGGAACACGGTGCCGTCAGCGAGGGCGAGGAAGGCGCGGCGCGTGCTCACGAGCTGCTCCCTGCTTCGAACGCGATCCCACCGCGAGCCAGCGTAAGTAGTATCTTGCCTTTGAGTTCGTGCTTCATGAACGGCGTATTTCGACTCTTGGACTTGAACGGAACCTGATCGACCTTAAGCACTGCTTCGGGGTCGATCAACACCACTTCACCGAGCGCACCTTCGATGATGCGCGGTGGCTCGATGCCCACGATGCGCGCGGGGCGCGTGGACAGCGCGTCGATCAGGCGCGCGAGCGTGAGGCCGGATTGCCCCACCAATTTGAACAACAAGCCGAAGCACAACTCCAGGCCGATCATGCCCGGCTTGGCTTCGGAAAACTCGCAGTCTTTCTCGAGCGAGCTGTGCGGCGCATGATCGGTCGCGATCGCGTCGATCGTGCCGTCGGCCAGCGCGCGGCGTAGCGCGTCGATGTCCGCTTCTTCGCGCAACGGCGGGTTCACCTTGCAACCGGTGTCGTAGCCGAGCACGGCTTGATCGGTGAGCAGCAAGTGGTGCGGCGTGACCTCGCACGTCACGCCGATGCCGCGCGACTTGGCCTCGCGGATGATGCGCACGGCGCCGAGCGTCGAAATGTGCGCCGCGTGGTAGCGCGCCTTGGTGTATTCGGCGATCAGCACGTCGCGCGCGATGATTACGTCCTCCGCGATGCGCGGCCAACCGCGCAGCCCGAGCTTCGCCGAGATCGCGCCCTCGTGCATGTCGGCGCCGGCGGTGAGCTCGTGATCTTCGGCGTGCTGAATCACGGGCAGGTCGAAGTTCTTTGCGTATTCGAGCGCGCGCCGCATCACGGCTGAGGACATCACGCACACGCCGTCGTCGCTCACGCCGACCGCGCCCGCGTCGCGCAGCTCGGCCATTTCGGTCAGCTCTTTGCCGTGCTGGCCCATGGTGATGGCGGCGATCGGATGTAGGCTCGGGCCGCCCACCTCGGCAGCGCGGCTCTTCATCAGCTCGGTGACCGCGCGCGTGTCGTTCACGGGCTTCGTGTTCGGCATCACGCACACATGCGCATACCCACCGGCAGCCGCGGCCGAGAGGCCGCTCCGGATGTCTTCCTTGTACTCTTGTCCGGGCTCGCGCAGGTGCGCGTGCATATCCACGAACGCGGGTAAGAGCAGCTTGCCGCGGCCGTCGATCACGCGCGCTTTTTCGGCGCCATCGAGGCCGCGCGCCGCGTCGCGACCCACGCGGGTGATGCGGCCGCGCTCGAGCACGACATCGCCCTGTACGTCCAGGTTGCGGCTGGGGTCGAGCGCGCGCACGTCGCGGATGATGAGCAGGTCGGGGGGGGCGTCCACGGCGGCGGGTGATAGCACGCCGTTGCTCGTCAGGGCAGGGTCCGGCCGAATGGCCTTTCGATGACGACTCTGAGGCCCGCTGAGGCGCAGCGGGCGTGTTAGATTAATTCCGGCCATGGCGGACGAACCGAACTCCCCGAAGAAGCCAGACCCCGCACCGCGCACTGCTGGGCGCTCAGTTCCTCCGCCACTTCCGCCACCGTCTCGCGCTCCGAAGGCGCCCGAGCCCGCGCGAAGCAAGGCCCCGCCAGCTCCGATGCGATCGGCAGGGCCACCGCCGGCGCCAGCGAGACGGAGTCGAGACGAGGCGGCGCCCGCGGCGTCGATCCCCGAGCCCCCGCCGCAAGCGTCGGCAGCCAAGCCGCCGAAGCCCGCGGCCGCCGCGGCCGCGGCAGTGCCCGCTTCGGGGCCCGCAGCGGCGCCCGCGCCCGCCTCTGCGAACGCGTCGCACGCGCCGGTTCCGGTCGCGGTGAGCGAGCTCAGTCAAGCGGGCCGCGCGGCGGTGATCAAAACTCTGCCCTTCGGCACGAACGATCAGACGTCGAGCGACGCGCCGACGTTGCTCAAGCCGTCCCTACCCGGCGACAAAAATCAAGCGGCGGTGACGCGGGTTCAGAACGCAAAGGATCTGATCCAAGCTTGTGAGCAGGAGCTCGCGCAAAACCCCGCGCCGACGCCTGCGCGCATGGGCCGGCTGCATTTCGAAATCGCGCGCCTATGCGATAGCGGCTTGGGTGATCTCAGCCGTGCCGCCGAGCATTACCAGCAGGCGCACCGGCTGCTCCCCGATCACCTGCCGTCGATCTTGGGGGCACGTCGCGCGCTGCTCATTGCTGGGCAATTCAGCCAAGCCCTGCCGCTGTTCGACGCCGAGCTGCGCGCCACCTCGAGCCCCGCCAAGAAGGCCCTAGTCTCGCTGGAGAAAGCGCGCTTACTCGACGAGAAGCTCGGTCAAAAGCGGGAAGCTCGCGAGGCGTACGAAGCCGCGCTCGAGCTCGACGAGACCAACTACTCGGCCCTGCGCGCGGTCGAGCGCTCGGCGCTCGCCGCCAAGGCCTGGGACACTCTGGAGAAGACCTATCAACGCTCGGCTCAGGTGCTGAGCGGCGACGGGCGGCATCGGGCCGCAGTGCTCGCGGAGCGAGCGCGCTTGTTCGAAGCGCACAAACGCGACAACCACACCGCGACCGAGCTGTATCAGGCTTCTTTCGAAGCCGATCCGGGCTCGCCCACGGCGATCCTGGCGTTGAAGCGTCTGCACACGGCGCACCAACGGCATCACGATTTGATCGCGGTGCTCGAGCGCGAAGCCACTCTGGCCGCGGATCCAAGCGTGCGCGCTCTGTCGCTGTATCGCGTCGCGCGGCTGTATGCCGATCGCATCGGCAATTTGGAAGCCGCCGCGGACGCGCTGGAACGGGCATTGAGCCACGTCGCCGACGAGCCGATGATCTTGGAAGAGCTCGCGCGCGTGTACGAGCTGTCACGCCGGCACGCGGATCTGGTGCGCGTTTTGGAGCGCATCGCGGCTCGCGTCGTGGTGTCGACCGAACGCGTGGGCATCTTCCATCGCATCGCGCAGATCTACGAAGACAAGCTGACGGACGAAGCCCGCGCCGTCGAGTGGTACGAAAAAGCACTCTCTGCGGAGCACGGCTACGTACCCGCCATCCAAGCGCTGGCCAAGCTCTACACGCGCCAAAAGAAGTGGCAGCAGCTGGTCACCGTACACGGCGGCGAGGCCGAAGCGACGAACGACCCGCTGCGCCGAGCGTCCGCCCTCGCGCGGATGGCTCAGATCTACGAGACGGAGCTGAAGCAAGTGGAGCAAGCCGTGCAGCATCACGCACGCGCGCTCGGCGTCGTGCCGGGCTACGCTCCTTCCTTCAAGGCACTGACCCGCCTTTACACCCAAGCGCAGCGCTTTCCCGAGCTGGCGGAGCTGTACGAGCGCGCGGTCGACGGCGCGGCCGACGACGAGACCAAGATCACGTACTTGTTCAAAGTCGGGCGTCTGTACGAGGACGCGCTGCAAGCACCAGCGCAGGCGCTCACCGCGTATCGTCGAATCCTGGACGTGGATGGTAACCATTTGGGCGCGATCCACGCCCTGCAGCGCGCAGCCGAGCGAGCGGGTAGGTTCAAGGACTTGGTGCAGGCCCTCGAGCTCGAAGCCCAAAAAATCCCCGACAAACGCCAGCGTTTGCCGCTATTGCACCGCGCGGGTGAAGTGTCGGAGGTCGAGCTCGGTGATGACGACGCGGCGCTCGCCTTGTTCCGCAAGATCTACGATCTCGATCGCACCTACGCGCCGGCCTTGGCCAGCCTGGGTCGCCTCCATTACAAGGCCGGGCGCTACGAGGACTTGCTCGAGACGTATCAAGCGGAGCTGCGCATTTCCGGCAAGAGCCCCCAGTCGGCCGCGCTCTTGTACAAGATGGGCGAGCTCTACGAAGAGCGCGTCGGTCGTGACGAGGACGCCATCATCTCGTACCGCAAAGCGATCGAGATGGATCCCTTCAATCAGCAAGCGCTGCACGCCCTCGGTCGCAAGCTCACCGAGCGCAATCGCTTCGACGAATACGTGAAGCTGCTCGAGCTCGAGCTGAGCTCGCTCAAGGATCCCGCGCAGCGCGCGCGGACCTCGTTCCGTTTGGGCGAGGTCTACGAATATCGCCTGAAATCCGCGGAGAAAGCGCTGGCGGCGTACGAGCAGGCGTTGGCGGTGGAGCCTGATTTTCGGCCTGCGCGTGACGGCCGGCTGCGCTTGCTCACCGATGCGCGCGACTTCAAGCGCTTGGTCGACGAGCTGCAGCGGGAGGCCGAGACCGCGAAGGATCCGAAGCTTGCCGTGGCCGCGCTGCTCCGTGAAGGCGAGGTGTGGCGTGACGAGCTCGGCGAGCCGGTGCGCGCGATCACCTGCTTCGAGGCCGTGCTGGTCCGAGATCCGGGGCATGTCGACGCGCTGCTCGCGCTCGAGCCGCTGTATGCCGAGCGCGGCGCTTGGGATTTGCTGAGTCAGGTGCTGTCGTCCGAAGCGCGCGTGTTCAACGATCCGGTGGCGCGGGTCGGGGCACTGCGCGAGCTGGCGCGGATCCAAGAAGACTTTTCGGCGGCCACCCCGGAACAGGTGCAAAAGAGCTATTTCGCGATCTTGCAGCTCTTGCCTACCGATTTGGCAGCGTTGCGCGCGCTCGAACAGCGGGCGTTGCGCGAGGGCGACAAGAAGCTGCTCGCGCACATCGACGCCAAGCTCGGCGCGCTCGTGGAAGAGCCGCAGCTGATCGCGCTCTATCACACGCGCTTGGCCGAGGCTCTGGAAGAGCTCGGTGATGCGTCCGCGCTGGACGTGTTCCGTTCGGCGCTGAGCCGGGATCCGGAGAGCATCGCGGCTGCGCGTGGCTTGTCCCGGATCGCCGAGCGTTCGCAAACACCCGAGCTGCTCGAGGAAGCCGCCGAGAGCGAAGCGCGCATGGGTCTCGATTCCAACGTGGCGGCGCGCCTACTGATCAAAGCCGCCAACTGCCGCACCGATCGCGGCGACGTGGCGGGTGCGGTCAAGAGTCTCGCTCGCGCGTTGGAGATCAACCCAGAGCACGAAGCCGCAGCCGGCCGCGTGCGCGAGCTGCTCCTGGCCAGGGGCGAGGTCGAGCGCCTGATCGCGCTCCTCAGCCAAGCGGCGGCGGCGGCCAAGAAGCCCGAGCGAATCGCGAGTATTTGGGTCAGCGTGGCCGAGCTGTACGCCGACAAGAAGAACGACGTCCCGGCGGGTCTGGCCGCGCTGCATCGCGCAAAGAACCTGGTGCCAGGTCACGTGCCGACGTTGATGAAGCTGTCCGAGCTGTACATTCGCGACGGGCAGTGGGCGGAAGCCGTAGACCGCCTGAACCAGGTGATCGCCGAGTCACCGCCGGACGAGGTGCGCATCGACGCCCACGTTCGCTTGGCGTCGGTTTTGGACGAGCACTTGGGTGACGCGGATCGCGCGCTCAGTAACTTGAACGCGGCGCTGGCTCGCGATCCGAATCACCGCGCCGCCTTGGAGCGGCTGTTGTCGCTGCAACGCCGTCACAAGCAACTCGACGACGCGGCCGAAACCGCGCGCCGCTTGGTCAAGGTTTCGCCCGAGCTCGCTGCGCGTGTGACTGCCCTGGTCGAGGTCGGCCGCTTGGAGCGCACGCGCGGTCAGGGCGCTGCCGCCGTTCAGGCCTACGAACAGGCCGTAGCATTGGTCGGCGTCGACGGCGCAGCCGCGGCCGAGTTCCGCGAGCTCGTGGCGAGCGAAGGCCGCAAAGGCGGCAACAACTACGGTCGCTACGCCACGGCGCTGTCACGCTACGCCGAAGAGGCGCGCACCTCGTCGCCCGCGCTGATTCCGACCTATTTGGAGCTGTCGCGCGTGCTTTCGGACGACATGGGTCAGCCCGATCAAGCCGTCCAAGCCTTGGCGCGCGGGCTCGGGAAGACGGGCGAGAACGTCGAGCTGCAAGCCGAGCTCGCCACTCGTTTACTGACGGCCGGGCAATTCGGACCGGCGGTGGCGGCGTCGCGGCGAGTGCTCGAGCTCGACGTGATGCGCTACGGCGCTTGGCGCGAGCTGTCCGAGGCCTTCAAAGGGCTCGGGCGGCTTTCGGAAGCGACGCTCGCGCTGGCTCCGCTCGTGGCCATCAACGCGGCCAACGATCTCGAACGCGCCACGCTCAGTGCTCGCGCTCCTCGTTCCGGGGCTGGACACGCCGGTGCCTTCGACGGTAGCCAATTTCAAGCCATCGGCTTGCTGCCCGCAGACGACGCGGCCACCGGGCTCCTGGCTCAAATCGCCGAGGGTTTGGGCAAGGTGTACGCCCCGGATTTGGAGCGCTTCGGAGTCAGCAATCGCGACCGCATCAGCCCGAAATCGGGCCATCCGCTGCGGGCATTGGCCGATCGCGTGGCCAACCTGTTCGGCGTCGAAGCCTTCGATCTGTACTTGTACGCCGGGCAGGGGACGAGCATCGATATCGAGCTCAGCGATCCGGTGTCGATCCTCGTGCCGAGCCCGTTCGCCAAATTGAGCGAAGGTCAGCAGGTGTTCTTACTCGCGCGGGTGATGGCCAACGTGGGGCGCAACTTGCAAGCGATCGACAAGCTGGGCGCCGAGGCGCTGGCCGTCCTCTTGGCTGCGGCCGCGCGCACGGTGGACGCTTCGTTCGGGGCCGGGTTGGCCGACGAGGAAGTGCTGAGCAATCAGGCCCGGCGGGTGTCGCGCTCGCTGCCCTGGCTCGGGCGCGGCGCGGTGGAGGAAGCGGCGCGCAATTACGTCGCTTCGACGCGCATGGCTCCGGCCGAGTGGCTGTGGCGCGCGCGGCTCACGGCAGCGCGTGCCGCGCTGATCGTGGCTGACGATTTGCCCGGCAGCATCGCCTTGGTCCGTCAGAGCGAGGGTGATTTGGCTGGGCTCACCGGTGCTGCGCTCGCGCAAGGCATGCGCAGCGTGCAAGATTTGATGCGCTTCTGGGTGAGCGACGCCGCGTTCGCGCTGCGCCGCAAGCTCGGTACGCTCTAGCTCGAGCGCTCAGAACGGGCTCTTGGCCCTTTCCGCGATCAGGCCTTCGAGTGCGGTCCACAGCGCCCGCACGCTCTGAAAGCGGTCGTTGGGATCGATGGCCAGCGCCTTTTCGACCCAAACATCGACGGTGCGCGGCAAGCTCGGGCGCAGTGCGTGCAGGCTCGGGCGCTCACCGGTCATGGCCCAGCTGCACACATCCAGCACGTTGCCCTTGGGGGCCGGGGTGCGGCCGCTGAGCGCGCGAAACACCAGCACGCCCAGAGAATAAACATCGATGCGGTGGTCGAGGATGCGGGAAATCCCTTTCCAGGCTTCGGGCGCGATGTAGCTCGGAGTGCCTGCGACCATGCCGTCGGCGGTGAGGGCGCTGGCATCGAGCAGCTTGGCGAGCCCGAAATCGAGCAACCGCACGCCGCCACCGCGCGCCGGATCGACGATGAACACGTTGCTCGGCTTCAGGTCTCGATGCACGATGCCTTGCTTGTGCGCAGCCTCCAGCGTGTCCACGATCGGGCGCAGGAGCTCGAGCAGCCTGGGCTTCTTGAGCCGGCCGCCGACGCGCTCGGCCTCGC
Source organism: Myxococcales bacterium (assembly GCA_040348785.1). Lineage (GTDB taxonomy): Bacteria > Myxococcota_A > Polyangia > Polyangiales > Polyangiaceae > PMG-095. The sequence goes on from JBEQTH010000033.1 coordinate 49,343, forward strand.
CCAAATAGTCTTCGAAGTCACGCCCCACCAGCACCTCCATCACCAGATACAGGCTGCCGTCTTGGGCCAGGTTCAAGCCGTGCACGTAGACCGCGCTCGTGCCGCGCAGGCGTGCCATCGCCACGGCCTCGCGCTCGATGCGCCGGCTGTATTCGGGATCGAGTGATTTGCCGTCACCGAGGAACTTGAGCGCGACTTCTTCCCGTGTTTCGAGGTCTCGAGCCCGATACACGATCCCGTGCGCGCCCGAGCCCAGCTTGTCGAGGATCCGGTATCGGTTGTTGACTATGTCGCCCGGTCCAAAAGCCATGGGTTGACCTTCAAGCGTAGCCCAAGGTGTACTCTCCGCCTACTGCCCGTGACAGCGGATTTCAAACAGCTACTTGGCCAGAAAGCCACGCTCGTGGTTCGGCGGTTCACCGCTTCCGGCGCTTTTCTCGGCGATCCCGAAGACGAGAGGCCCGAAGCGCCGTGTTTGCTGCTGATTGGCAGCGAGATCCCCATCGGCAGCCAGGTCGGGGACGTGCTGGACGTGTTCGTTTACCTCGATTCCGAGGACCGCCCGCTGGCCACGATCCGCACGCCGAAGCTCAGTTTGGGCGAAGTTACGTTCCTCCGCGTCACGACACTCACGAGCTTCGGTGCGTTCGTGGATTGGGGGCTCGCCAAGGAGCTCTTGGTGCCATTCAAGGAACAGACGCGCGATCTGCACGTCGGTTCTCGCGAACCGATCGGTCTTTACCTGGACGACACGGGGCGCTTGGCGGGCACCATGCGCGTCGCAGAACTGCTCGATCTCGAGCCGTCGAATTTCACCGAAGACAGCTGGGTGGACGGCGAAGCGTGGCGGAACGATCCGGACGTCGGCCTGTTCGCGATCCTGGAACGTCGATTTTTGGGGATGGTGCCCGCGACCGAGCCGCACCGGCTCACGCGCGGGCAGGCAGCGCGCTTTCGCGTCAGCCACCTGCACGCCGACGGCAAGGTCGAGCTCTCGCTTCGCGCCCACGCTCACGAAGAGCTCGAGAACGACGCCGAGCTCGTGCTGCGCGTCGTGACCAAGCCGGGCGCGACGCCCGTCGGCGATCATTCGAGCCCCGAGCTCTTACGTGAGGTGTTCGGGTTGAGCAAGAAGGCGTTCAAGCGCGCCGCGGGTCGGCTGCTCAAGCAAGGGTTGGTCGAGCTCGACGCGCAAGGTTGTTTGATCAAAGCTCGGAAGTAGACGTGCGCGTCGCGGTCGCCTCGTGTGCGTTGTGGTTGCTCCTGAGCATCTGACTGCGCGCTGATCAGCCGCCCTGGGCTCCATCGCCGCCGTTTCCGCCCGCCCCACTCGTCGCTTGCCGATCATCACCGACGGACACCGGGCCCGGGCTGCAGCCGACCGCCAACGCGGCGAGGAGCGCGAGCAGTCGGAGTGAGGGGAGCGGCGCGCGAGCCATGAGCAATTCAGCAGTGAGCTTCGCGGGTCACGGGCGCGGTTGACGAAAACACCACACCGCTTGGCCGCTGGAATTCGTGTTGGAAGCGACCATCTCCCAGCCGCGCATGCCGGCCGCGTTGGCCTTGAAGCTCACGTCGTCGGCGTCGGTCGCGTTGAAGCAGAAGTACGACCAACGCTGTTCGACCACTGGCTGCGCCTGCGCCTTTTGCACGCCGAAGCGTGTGGAGCTCACGGCGCAGCCAACGATGAATGCCAGCGAAATGCTCAAACCGATTAAAAATCCGCGCATGACCCGATCTCGAACCACTTGCCCGCTGACCGCCAGGAGTTTTTTTCGGACCTTTGCTTCTTCCCCGTGCCCTCGCCCGATCTCTTCTGTCCGCTCTCCGCTCTCCTCGTTGAGCTCTGCTGGGTCGCCTCGCAGCAGCTGGCTTGCGCAAGTACGGGGTCGCAGTGGGCCTTCAGTGCTCGTTTTTCGGGCACAGGCACGGGCACGGGCACCGGGGACAGGCGTGGTGAGATAGAGTGGCCGCCTCCCCGCGGGTTTGTCACTCGTTCCTCTTGCAATGCCCCGCAAGGCTGAGGTAGACCCGGCGCGCCAGTTGGGACCTGATCGGCTTCGCGGCCGACCCCTGGTGAAACCGCAGTAGTTACAGTGAGTGCCTGGGTTCTTGGGCCGATCCAAGAATGCCGACGTGGCGGAATTGGCAGACGCACGTGGTTCAGGTCCACGCGATCGCAAGGTCGTGGGGGTTCAAGTCCCTCCGTCGGCACTGAGGCGTTGCTCGTGAGAGCAACGCCTCTCTGCGTTTCTGGGTGGCTGCTTCGTGAGTGGGGCGCTCGCGGCTGCCGCACGGCAGCTCGCCGAGCGGCGCTGGTTCGTGAGCCGCGAGCTGCGCGCCGCGGACCGAGGTGCAATGGCGCTCGTGCGAGCGCCCACAAAAGTCGAAAGCCCGCCGGAAAATCCGACGGGCTTTCGACCGCTGAGCGCGCTCTCGAATCAGCGCGCGCGCTTCTCACCGCCGGGGGGCGGCAAGGGCGGCGGCATGCTGCCAGCGCGGGGCAGGGGCGGGGGAGCCGCCGAGCCCGGCGCACCACCACCGCCGCTGCGGCGCGACGCGATCGGCGGGGGCAGCGGCGAGGGGGACGGCGG
>JBEQTH010000064.1:0-3108 GCA_040348785.1 Myxococcales bacterium
TCGGTTTCCATCTGCAATTGCGCCCACTGAGCGACGCTGGCAAGCTCCGTCCGTTCGATCGCGCTCGCGATCTGATTGACGAAAGCCGCCAAATGCTGACTTTGCTCGGGGCTCTTCGGCCGTTCTCGATCCGCCGCGCGCACCCCCAACACCGCCACTTTGCCGCGCGCCGCCAGCAGCGGCAGGTACGTCGCGCGTGCCATCGGAGAAGTGTCGGTGCCGGCCCCTGCTGGCCGCTCGTGCTCCCACACCCATTGCGCCACGGCTCGCTCGCTCGGGTCGAGCTGCGCGGAGTCACGACCCGCGACCAGGTCGCCGACTCGAGAGCGATCGGAGCTTGGGACGAGGAGCGTCGCCTCGACACCGAGCGCGTCGAACAGGTGACGCGCGGCGATCCGAGCGATCTCTTGGACCTGATTGGTAGCCGCCAATTCTCGACTTAGCGCATATAGGCTCGCGGTGCGTTGCTCGCGTTGTCCAGCTGCCGCGGCCTGAGCGCGAACGCGCTGAGTGAGCCCGCTGATCACCAGCGCCACCATGAACATGACACCGAAGGTGACGACATGGCTCAGGTCTCGGACGGCGAAGGTGAACAGCGGTGGAATGAAGAAGAAGTCGAAGCAGCCGACGCTCAGCACCGCGGCGAGTAGAGACGGGCCGTAGCCGAAGCGCAGCGAAACCAGCACGATCGCCAGCAGATAAACCATGACCGCATCGGCGAGTTGCTGGGGACCGAACGCAGACCAAGAGATCGCGGTTGCGATGAGCGCGCTGGTTCCGGCGGCCAAGTACGCGATCGGTGCCGTCTGAACGCTGGCCGTTGGTTTCGTGGGTTCGGGTCGCGCCGCGTTGTCTTCGCCGGACATCACGTACACGTCGATGTCGCCGCCCGCACGCACCAATTGATCCAAAAAAGAGGGGCTCAGACGATCCCAGAACGGCGCGTGCGTCGGCTTCCCTACCACGAGCTTGGTCACGTTCCGCGAGCGCGCCAAGCGGATGGTCTCGGCGGCCGCGTTGTTGCCACTCAGGATCACGGCCTCGGCGCCCAGTTGCTCGGCGAGCCGCATGTTCTCTGCAACCTGAGCTCGACCCGCCGCGCCCAAACGCAGCGACGCGGGCGTCTCGACGTAGACCGCGAGCCAGTCGGCGTGCAGTGTGCCTGCCAAACGGCGGGCGCCACGAACCATGCGAGCCGAGAGCGGGCTCGGACTGACGCAGACGAGCAGCCGCTCACCGACCGACCAAGTGCTGGCGATGCCTTGTGTTTGGCGGTAATCCTGGAGCTGCGCGTCGACACGCTGGGCCGTGCGACGCAAGGCGAGCTCCCGCAGCGCGATCAGGTTGCCCTTGCGAAAGAAAGGGGCAATCGCGCGCCGCGTTTGCTCGGAGAGGTACACCTTGCCCGCCTTCAGGCGTTCCAGGAGGGCGTCGGGAGGAAGGTCGATCAAACGCACTTCGTCCGCGCGTTCCACCACGGAGTCCGGCACGGTTTCGTGCTCGACCTCCTGTGTCACCTGCGCCACGACGTCGCTCAAGCTCTCGACGTGCTGCACGTTGAGTGAGGTGAAGACATCGATCCCGGAATCGAGCAAGTCCTCGATGTCCTGGTGACGCTTGGCGTGCCGAGCGCCCGGCGCATTGGAGTGAGCGAGCTCGTCGACCAAGAGCAGCGCCGGTTTGCGCCGCAACGCGGAGTCGAGGTCCAAATCTTCGCGAGTCACACTGCCGTCCGAGGAGCGCAGCCGGGGCAGCAGCTCCAGCCCCAGGAGCAGCGCGCCCGTGTCGTAACGGCCGTGGGTCTCGACCACACCGACCACTACGTCGCGACCCGCCTCACGCTCCGCGCGCGCCGCTTCGAGCATGGCGTAGGTCTTGCCGACTCCGGGCGCCGCCCCGAAAAAAATGGTGAGCTTGCCGCGCCTCGCGCGTGTCTGATCATCGCTCATCGGGTCACGTCTATTTACAGACGGATTAGCAGAAACGGGCCTCGGGCTGCTTTCGGGCGGGCTAGCTGCGCGCACGGGGCGCGCAAACTCGCTCGCGCGAGCCGAGCGGGCGATCATGAATGAAACCCGAGTCTGTGCGCGCGAAGCGGCCGCCGAGGGCCCGAGGCAAGCTTCGGAGGAGCCTTTTTGAGGGCAGTCCGGTGCGTGCAGGCGTTCGCGGTCAGGGCTTGGCAAATGCGAACGAACCGGCCCGCGGGAAGAGGCACTTGACGCCTGATTGGGCCCCACGGTAGGCGTGCCCTGAAACGCGAGGCTGACCCCTCGATTTGCTCTGACCCGTGCCCCCCAATGCGGCGGCCCTGGACTCCTCGAAGACCCTCATGAGAAAAATAATCAACGACTTCGTCAAGTTCCAAGACGCAAGCCTAGCGAGTAAATGGAACGGTAAAAAAGTTCCGTTCTCCCGCGTGTACGAGGCCTACATGGAGGGCCAGCTCGACATCGCGGACGACCAGTGGGAGCCGTTGTTCAACTCGCGCCACGAGACGACGGTGTTCAACTTGACGGATACCCACTTCAAGTGGGCGTTCACGAACTTCCTGCCCGAGGTCGCGATCCACTCGAAGAGCCAGGATAGCCGCATCGTTGGCGAGCACTACAACCGCGGCAACGATTTTTTCGGCTGGTTCTTGGGCGAGGCCATGGTCTACACCGCGGGCTGGTTCGAGAACCCGAACGTTCCGCTCGAGCAAGCGCAATACAAGAAGATCGACCGCGCGTGCGAGAAGCTCCAGCTCAAACAGGGCGAGACCCTGCTCGACATCGGCTGCGGCTGGGGCACCTTCGTGGCTCGCTCGGCCAAAGAATTCGGCGCCAAGAGCTACGGCGTCACGCTGGCGCAAGAGCAAGTGAACTTCGGCACCGATCGCATCAACGCCTACGGCGTCGGCGATCGAGCCAAGGTCGAAGTGTGTGACTACCGCAACGTCACCGGGCAGTTCGACAAGATCGTCAGCCTGGAGATGTGCGAGCACGTCGGTGTCAAAAACATCGTCAGCTACTACAAGAAGGTTCACGAGCTGCTGAAGGACGACGGCTTGTTCGTGCTGCAGTGGACCGGCATCCGCGGCCTGTACAGCCCGCAAAGCCCGCTCACCGC
>JBEQTH010000074.1:0-31383 GCA_040348785.1 Myxococcales bacterium
CACTTGCCCGGGCCAGGGGCTTTCACCGACGGATGCATCGGGCACGTGTACCCAGCCGCGGGCTCAGCCGGCTTCGTCGTTGCCGAAGGCACCGCCGACGCTGCCTTCGCGGGCTGCGCCATTGCTCTTTGCGCAGGAGCCGGCGTGTTCATCGCGGCCTCGGCGCTTGCTGGCTGTTGGGGGTGCGCGTCCATCGCCGGCTGCAGGCCGGCGTCCGTATCGCGCTCCTTGTCCCAGTACTTGGCAGCCGTGCTGATGCGCGCCTCAGCGGCGATCAAGAAGACGCCGGACGTCGCCACCATGTCCCCTGGTTTGAGACCCTCCAGCACTTCGTACATGCCGCCCGCTTCGGTGCCAACGCGTACTTCTTGCGGCCGAAAGCGCCCTTCACCGAGATCCAAGAACACGAGTCGCCGGGGGCCGGTGTACACGATGGCGGAAGCAGGAACCTGGACGCGAGGGCCCAGGTCGGAGGAAAGCTCCACGCTTGCGTACATGCCGGGCCGTAGCTCGAGCTCCTTGTTCGAAAGCTCGATGCGAACACGGCCCGTGCGCGCCCCCGTTTCGAGATACGGATAGACGTAAGACAGCTTCGCGTCATAGGCGCGGCCCGGCAGGTAATCGAGCGTCACTTTCGCGGGTTGGCCAACGCGCACGTGCGCCAGATCCGCTTGGTAGACATCGGCTTCCACCCAAACCTTGTTGAGCGCTGCGATCCTGAAGAGCCGCATGCCGGCATCTACCGACGCGCCTTCCACCACGTTTTTCTCAATCACGAAGCCCGAAGCAGGCGAGGGAACGGCGGTGCTCTCGATGGGCTCGCCTTTGGCGGCCACGGCATCGATCTGAACGTCGCTCAAACCGAGCAGGCTCAGACGTTTGCGTGCGGCGTGAGCGAAGGACGCTACGCGCGGAGCGCCGGCATCCCCTGGCATGCCAGCCATGGGGGCGCTGCGGCTGGCCAGCAAGAAGTCCTGCTCGGCGCCATAGAGCTCGGGACTGTACATCGTAAATAAGGTCTGCCCGCGTGCCACGCGCTGGCCCGTCTCGTTCACGAGCAGTTTCGTGATCCAGCCCTTCACCTTCAAATTGACGTCCGTGAATGCAGACTCGTCGTACGCGACGTGGCCGAGCGCGTGAAAAGAGCTGCGGAGCGGCGCTTCGATCACGGCCGAGGTGCGAACGCCGATTAGTTGTCGCCGGCCCTCGTCAATCATGACGACGCCTTCAGCCTGCTGCGCTTTGGTGACCGGAATCAGATCCATGCCACAAATCGCGCATTTTCCTGGCCCAGCTTGTTTCACCGACGGATGCATCGAGCACGTGTAGTGATCGACTTCGTCGCTCGAGCTAGCGGTCGTGGGGCTCGGAGCGGCGGACATGCTCTTCGAGAATGAGCCCCCGTCGCGGTCGCTACCACTCGAAGCTTTTCCGGTGAACCAAGCGGCGAGCGGCGAGCGGAACACGACGGCAACGAGGACGACGAGCGCGGCCGAGACGCTCGAGATGATTCGCGACCGCGCGAGTGAGCCGGGTACTTGGCGATTCATGGCTTGTCTTCCTGTACGTCGAGCCCGGGAGTACGGCCCAGCGCGCGGTCCAGCTCCGCTCGGTGGCGATCGCACTCGGCGCGCGCTGTTTGATATTCGAGCTCGAGGCTTCGCAGGTTCTTCTCGGCCTCCACTACGGCCAGGAACGGGTTCTGTGAGGCCGTGAAGCCGGCCTGTGCCGCTTCGATTTGGTCGCGAGCAATCGGTAGCAGCCGCTTTTCGAAGAGCCCGATCACGTGCTCCGACTCCTGGAGCTGTTTGAGCGCCACGAACACCTGCGTCCGCGCTGCGTCCGACAGGCGAGCGGCTTCGCTTTGGAATTGAGCGCGCATCGCCAGTGCCTCGTCCGCTGCGCCCGCGCGACGGCCGGTCTGGATCGGCAAATTGAAGCCGAGCCCGACCATCCAGCGGTGCTCGGGCATGTCCCACATCGAATTGTAGGAGGTCGACACCGCCATGTCTGGGTAGGACTCGCGATCGGCCCGATCCGCGCGCGCTTGGGCCCCCTGGGCGCGCTGGCGAGCGGCGGTGATCTCGCTTCGATGTGCTAGCGCATCGCTCTCGAGTCGTTCCGTGTCGCTCGGTCTTGGTATATCGGGCATGGCGAGCTCCGATGGCGGTGGAGGGAGAGGAAGCTCGGGCGCGCGATGGAGTAGCTCGTTCATCTGCGCGACCGTCACATCGCGCTGCGAAACGAGTATGGCCGTGTCGTGCTCCATGTGTGCGAGCTCTGCCTCCGCTTGCAGCGGGTCTTGGGCCGAGGCGCGCCCCGCTTGAAATTGAGCGGTAGCCGCGTCGCGCATCGCTCGCATCAGCTCGACGTGGTGAGCATTGATCTCGATTGAGCGGGTCGCGACGAAGTACTGGTCGTAGAGCACGACCGCCGACAGCGCGAGATCGCGCTTCAGTGTCTCGTAGTCGCTCCTGGAGGCATCGGCTTCAGACGCCGAGGCCGAAGCTTCGAGGCCGCGCTTGCCGAACCAAGGCAGCTTTTGACTCAGCCCGAGCTCGTAACCAAAACGAGCGGCCGAAGATCCGATGCTGAGCGGCGCGAGCCCGACGTCGAGCATCGGGTCTTCGAAGCTTCCCGCCTGCTTCACCCGTGAGAGCGCAGCGCGCCAACCCTGCCGGGCCGATTCTACGGTCGGATTGCGTTCAAGGACGGCTCGGACGTACGCGCGCCGGTCGAGCACGGTCGAGTCGAGCCTCGCCGCAGCGCCGTTCCGTGCCGGTAGCGCGCTTGCCGAAGTCGAACGGTCGTACTCGAGCCGCGCGCTTTGGTACGACGTGCGTCCTGCTATGGTCGCGCATCCGCAGACCGAGAAAATGAAACCAAAAGCAATGACCGAGCCGTTCGCGGGCCAGCGGCGTCTGAGCGCGCGCCCGCGAATTAGCAAAATGCTAGGCATGAGTGCTCCCTGATCGCTGACGGAGGCGCACCCCGTGCACCAGTGCACGCTTGGCGGACCAATCCGTCGGATTCGGCGACGCCGAACCAGCCTGCGAGCGAAAGTGGAGCGAGCTCAGCTCAAAAACGCGCAGTGCGCGATGAACAGCGGTGGCCCAATCGCGAGCGGAGCCTGAGTGGTCTCGGCGCAGACGCTGAGCGTGCGGCTGCTTAGACGGACCGCAAACGCCTGCGGAAGCACGGCTATGCAGGCCGCAGGCGGAATATCGCGAACGGCGTCCAACGTACCGAGCGAAGCGCTACGATTGGCGACCGAGAGCCGCTGACAACAATCAGGAGCCTGAAGCTCCTGATTGGCGTCAGCCTTCTTCGACAAGGCGCCATCGTCACAGGCAACGGAGCCGATGATGTGCCCCGTCATCCGGCAGTAGTACTGGGCCCGCGCCGCAGCTGTGCCCGGCAGCAGCATCACCAATGCTGCGAACAGAGCCAAAAGCCGAGCCGAAACCGCACGCATCGAGGATTAGCCTACACCATTTCGGTTCCTGAGGCCGCTCACCCACGTCTCGGCGGGTCGGTGGCAAAGGGTGAGGGTAATGCCGGCACCCTTCGCCGTCGGGTGCCTTCGGTTCATTCGAAGCGACCGATGCGTTGGTTGACCGCGCTTTTGAAGGCGCTACGTTCGTGAGTCATCAACTCACTCTCGAGCCGGGCAGTTCGGGAACAATCCTTCGAGTCCTGGGTCGGGGTGAGGCTCTTGCCGCTTAGTGGTGGGCAGCTGAGAGGTGGCCATGCCGGCCCTAAGGTCAGTAGTTTGGGTTTGCCGACTCGAACAACGAACCAGCGGAGCGATGGCCGAGGACAGTTTTAACCGATACTTGCTGCTACCCGGGAGCTACGACTTTTGAGACCCGCGCATTGGGCAAAGACGGGCTGGGTGGGACCGAGCTCTTAGCCGAGAGGGTAAGCCCGATGGAGGTTTGCCCTCGGTGCGCGACGCCGAGCACGAGCGTGTACGACCGACGTTGGGTGCACCTGAAGGACGAGCCGCTGCGGCTGCGGCAAACGATTCTCTCGGTGCACAAGCGGCGCTTCTGGTGCGCCGGGTGCAGGAAGCCCTTCACCGAGCCGCTTCCCGGCGTGCGCAAGGGGTACCGGACCAGCTGCTGTGCCTGAAGAACTTTTCATCCCTCCCCACCATCAAGTGAGGAGAGCCCCCGCGTTTACCTCGGCTCCTGAGTTTTGATACAATCGCTGCCAAAACTCAGAAGCCGGAAACGCAGAAAGCAGCGAAAAACAAGTCGGGGTGAGAGGATTTGAACCTCCAACAGCCGGCACCCAAAGCCGGCCCTCTACCAGGTTGAGGTACACCCCGAGGGGAGGCGGAATATAGCAGCGACGTCAGGGGTCACAAGAGAAAACCCGGGAATATGGCGGTTTACCCATTTTCAATCGGGCATAGGTTCGAGGTCGATATCGAAGTGGATCGGCGCGGTGCCCGCCTCGACCAGCCGATCCCAGGGGAAGTAGCCAGGCTTTTCGATAGTGATGCGGTGCTTGCCAGCGGGCAGGCGCACGCCGCGAGCGGCGACGTAACCAAGCGGGCCGATGTACTCCTCGTCGATGATCACGGCGGCGTCGCGGGGAGACTTCGCGCCGCGTTGTAGGCTGAGCGAGACGGCTGGCCGCCCAGCCGCCCCCTCACAGCTCGTGAGCGCGAGCACGAGGAACAGCGCGAGCACGCCGGCCGCGAGCAGCGCCACATAAGGCGTCAAGCTGCGGAACAGGGCCGCGATGCCTGCCCCTGCCTTCGTCAGTGGTGCGCGCTCGGTCATTCCCATTCGATGGTCGCCGGCGGCTTCGAGCTGATGTCGTAGGCAACGCGATTGATACCTTTGACTTCGTTGGTGATGCGCGCGCTCATCTTGGCCAGCACTTCGTGCGGCAAACGCGCCCAATCAGCGGTCATGCCGTCGCTCGATTGCACGGCGCGGATCACGCACGTCTCTTCATAGGTACGGTCGTCGCCCATCACGCCCACGCTGCGCACCGGCAAAAGCACGGCAAATGCCTGCCAAACCGAGGAGTACAGGTTGGAGGCGCGCAGCTCTTCTTGCACGATCGCGTCGGCTTTACGCAGCACGTCCAAGCGCTCGTTGGTCAGATCGCCAAGGCAGCGCACGGCGAGCCCGGGGCCCGGGAACGGGTGACGCCAGAGCACGTCATGCGGCATGCCGAGGGCCTCGCCGACGGCGCGCACTTCGTCCTTGAATAGCTCGCGCAGCGGCTCGATGAGCTTCAGTTTCATGCGCTCGGGGAGCCCTCCCACGTTGTGGTGGCTCTTGATGACCGCGCTTGGGCCCTTCACGCTGACGCTCTCGATCACGTCCGGGTACAGCGTGCCCTGCACCAGATACTTCGCGTTCTCGATGTGCTTGGCGTGTTCGTCGAACACGTCGATGAACAGCTTGCCGATGATTTTGCGCTTCTTCTCCGGATCGGTGACGCCGGCCAAGCCGTCGATGAACAGCTTGCGGGCATCGACCGGGATCAAGTTCAAGTGGAAGCTCTCGCGCATGGTGTGGACCACGCTTTCGAACTCACCTTGGCGTAAAAGCCCATTGTCTACGAAGATGCATACCAGGCGTTCGCCGAGCGCCTTGTGACAGAGCACGGCCGCCACGGATGAGTCCACACCACCGCTGAGCCCGCAAATCACGCGCTCGTCCGGGCCCACGCTTTCGGCGATTTTCGTGATCGCCTCTTCGACGAACGAGCCGGGCGTCCAGCTCGGCTCCAAGCCGGACACCTCGAACAAGAACGCACGCAAGATATCCAAGCCGCGCTGGGTGTGCGCGACCTCGGGATGGAACTGGATCCCGTACAGCTTGCGTTCCGGGTTTGCGATCGCGGCCAACGGTGCATTGGCGCTCGTCGCGATCGGTCGGAAGCCGGACGGGATCTGAGTCAGCTTGTCGCCATGGCTCATCCAGACGCCGGTCTCTTCGCCGTTCTTGAACGCGGAGAGGATGCCGCAGTTCTCGTTGATGGTGAGCTTGGCGGGGCCGTACTCACGCTCGGTGCTCGGCTCGACCTTGCCGCCGAGCTGCAGCGCCATCAGTTGCTCGCCGTAACAGATGCCGAGCACGGGCAGGCCCAAGTCGAACAGAGCCGGATCGCTCTTGGGCGCCTTCTCTTCGTAGACGCTCTGGGGGCCACCGCTCAGGATGATGGCGGAGGGCGCGATCTTTTTGATCTGCTCGACCGTCAGGGTTCCGGGGTGGATCTCGCAGTACACGTGGCACTCGCGGATGCGCCGCGCGATGAGCTGGGTGTATTGGGAGCCGTAGTCGAGGATGAGAACGCTTTGCCGGGCGGCCATGATGGCACTCCCGCTAACATGGCCCCCGAGCGCGGCAAATCCATTCGGAAATGGCCCAGAAATGCGCTCAATCCCGGTGTGTCACGAACACCACGACCTGGGCCGCCCCGCTCAGGGCGGCTTGAAATCCGCGCAAGCTGTTCCGGCTGAGCGATGGGTCTGAGACCGCGCCGCGCCACAGATCGACGATGCGACGCCGCGGATCGAGTGACGAGGCGAGCGCGCGTTCGGCGGAAGCGCGCTGGGCCTCCGCGAGCTCGTCGTTCGAGAGCTGCCCCGCGACGGCCCGGTCGAGGGCTTTGCGCACCTCGAGCGTCGCCTTGCGCGCGTCTTCGTCACTCGAATGAATTTCGATCAGCAGTGCGGCGCTGTGCCCACCGCCGATGATCGAAGCGCGGGCCGAAGCGTTCAACGAGGCCTCCGCGAGCGCGCGCTCCAGCGGTCCGCGAGCGGCATTCAAGAAGCCGACGAACGCTTCCGCCTCACGGTCGTATTTCAGGCGGGAGGCGAACGGCACACCGACGTAGGCGGTCTCGATGTTGGCCGCGTCTGGCAGGGTGAGCGAGATCTCCCCGCTACGGGTCCCGCGCTCCGCGGTGACTTGGCAACGGCGGGGATCGTCCCGCCAAGGCGCGAACCAGCGTTCGAGTGCGTGTGCTGCGACGGCGGCCTGAGCCTCGTCTTGGTTCGCGAGCACGGCCACGCGCAGCGGGCCACGCAGCAAATCGCGCCCCCGCGCGCCGACCGAATCACGGTTGCTCAAGGCCAACGAAGCCCACGTACCGCGTGGTTCCAACCAAGCCACGTGATCCGGCGCGAGCGCGTCCAACAGCCGCGCATAGCCGGGACGCGGAGTGCCGCCGACCGCGGCGAACAACTCTCGCTGCGCGATCGCGAGCGCATCGCCGCCGGTGTCTCGTTCGCTGAGCGCACGGGCCAGCCCACGCGCAACGCGCTCGGCTTGCTGATTCGGGCTCTCACCAGTCAGCCGCGCCGCGTGCGCCAAAAGCCCTACCGAGTCCGGCGTCAGCCAAGGCTCGAGCGCGACATCCGGGGCTGCCGCGCGCGCGGCGATCGTCAATGCGAGCGCGCTCTGACCAGCGTCGTCATTGCTCTCGCCGAGCGTGCCACAGGGGCTCCCGAGCAGCACCCAGAGCTCACCTTGTCCGGGCTCGGCGCGCAGGCGCACTTCGAGCGGTGCGCGCGGCGGCTTGGCTTCGAAGTCGCTCAGCACGTTGGCCCAGCCGCTGAACGCCGCTCGTTCATTGGGGTGCAAGCTCAACGCGACGAAGCGCCGCTCGACGCCCGCTTCTTGGCGACCGCTGAGCGCACGCCAGGCGGCCCGCGCCGCTGCCTGCCGAGGATCACCCGGCTCGACGATATTTTCTTCGAGCGCGCCCATGCGGTCTTCGGCGCCGGGCAGAGCGCCGCGCATTTCTTCACTGACGAGGCTTGCCGCTTGCGCGGCTTCCTTGGGTGTCGGTCCGGGCGCGCCGTCGGGTAGAGCGAGATCGACACGCAAACACGCGCCGCGCGGCCGCGCCTGGAACGCGACGCGTTCCAGCACGTAACCCGGCGAGAAGCTACGCAGCCGGGTGCCCAACGAGCCGCGAGCTCCGGTCAACGCAGGGACCGCGCTGAGCGCCGCTTCCGCGTCGGGCACGCGCAGCGCCACCGACAAGCGGCGGCGTCCGTCGAGCGCGTCGGTATCGACGCGATCCGCCGCGGGCCAAGCGTCTTCAACGGCGTCCCCTTTGGGCCACGCGGGCGCCTTCTCGAGCGCATTGGCCGCAGCATTCACGAATTGGCTCGAGCCCAGGGCAGCGAACGCGCTCGAGCGGGAGGCGAACGCAAACTGCCGGTACTTTTCGAGCTCAGCGCGGCCCGCGGGCGTGCGCATGTCGGGCACCACGGTTCCGGGGGGCAACCCGAGCTCACCGGAGCACTCAGCGACGCTGGCCTCCGCTGCACCGGCAAAGGCACGGCTGCGGAGCGCGCTCAGGTGCTCTTGAATCACGGTGAGCGCCGCGTCCCGCTCGCCAATCGGCGTCGAAAGTGCACGGGTAACGTGCTCCACGAACGCGCGCGCCCGAGGCTCGTCCGCACACAGCACGGCCAGCTCGATGCCGCTCGAGGTCGGAATGCTCACGACGTCGTCGAGACCTTGCGTTCGCAGGCGCTCCAAGATCAATGCGGACAGCGCCACGGACCCGACGGAGCTTCCGTCATGGGCGCTCGCGAATGCCATCGCGGGCAATGGATCGCCGCCGCGTATCACCAGATTGATGGCTGGATGATCGTCGACCTCGCGCAACTCCACACGTGCCGTCGCATTGCTGCGCCCTTCGCCGCTTCCGGCAGCGTGCGGCCCGGCTGCACGAGAGCCGCCGCACCCACTCAGCACGCAGGCGGCCAGGCTCAGGCTCACTCCCAGGTGTGAGGCGAGATTTGGGCCGAGACGGACGCGCACGGCGTCCCGTTTACCACACTGTCCTTGCGCTCAGGCCGCCAGTTGCGACTCGTTCAACAGGGCTTGGAGCCGGGCCTGAATTTTATGCTTCTTCGAGTAAACGGTCTTCACGCTGATGTTCAGGCGATCGGCTATGGTTTCGGGAGCCAGACCTTCAGCGAAGTACAGTTGGATGAACGCGCGGTCCTTGTCCGTGAAGCTCGCCAGCAGCTGACCGACCAACGCAGCGCGCTCGCGCATCAGTGCGCTCTCGCACGGATCCGGCAAGGTCGACGACAGGTCTTCTGCCTCGCTCAGCGCCGCGCGGCGGGGCTCGCGGCGCGCACTGCGCAAGAAGTCGTACGCGGTGTGACTGGCGAGCAGCCCGAGCCAAGTGCTCAGCTTGTTGCCGCGCGCCGGGTCGAAGCTACGCAGCTTGACCTTGTCGTTGGCGAGCAGCTGCACGCAGAACGTGGCGTAGATTTCGCGCAGATCTTCTTGCGAGACCACGCCGCTGAAGCGAGCGGTCACGCGACTGATGGTGCTCAGCAC
Source organism: Myxococcales bacterium (assembly GCA_040348785.1). GTDB lineage: Bacteria > Myxococcota_A > Polyangia > Polyangiales > Polyangiaceae > PMG-095. The sequence continues at coordinate 9,342 of JBEQTH010000074.1, forward strand.
CAAGCGCGAGAAGCGCGTGTTGAATTCGCGCCAAGCACGGGGGTCATCGGCAATCAGTGCCGAGACCAACACGGCGTCGTCTTGGGCTTGCGTGCTTTGCAGCGCAACGACGGTCTCTTGGGGGGCGGGGTAAGTGCGACAATCAGCGGCGACGGTGGTGAACATGGTCGGTGCTCCTCGGCTTTCGAGACACCTCTTCAGCACGCGCTGTGCCAGTGGTTTACGTCAACGATATTCAGCACTTGCGGCGGTGTAACAGGCCGTAACACCGTCACTTGGGACGCGTCACACCGGCCGAATTTCGAGGCTGTTACGAGCGATACGCCGAGCGGCCGAGATCCAGCGATCCCGCGTGGCGCTTCGGGCTCGCACCAGCAGTCTACGCTCGCGGCCGTGCTAGTTTCCCTCGATAGCGAATGCCTCCGCGACTCAAGGCGATCCTGCTCCTGGCCCTGTACCTGCTCAAGACCGTCGGACGTCGTATCTTCACGCGCAATAAGTCCGGCATCGCCGCCTTCCGCGCCAACTACGACGCCGACGGCTTGCCCCCCGTTACGCCCGCCGAACGCCGCGCCATGCCCGACTTCAGTCGATGCATCGCCTGCGGGTTGTGCGACCGTGGCGAGGCGACGCGCATCGCGGCTTCGGGCGGCGCCTACCGCGGCGTGATGGCGCTCGTGCTCGCCGGCTCACGCAGCATGCCGGACTACCGCGCCGCCGCGTACAGCTTCAGCTTCGTGAGCGACGAAGTCCTGGCCGAAAAAGAAGCGATCTGTCCGACGCAGGTCCCGTTCCGCGCCATCGCTCGCTTCGTGCGCGACAAAGCGGCCGCCGTGGGCGGCGCGCTGCCGCTCCCGCCCCGCATCGACTCGCTCCCGCCGGGCAGCCGCGACTTCAGCTCCACGAAGTAGGGCGAGGTGAGTACGGGATCGTGTGTTGCGACTACTTCGAACGCAAAGCACGAACGTTCTGACGCAGCGACGCCACGTGGAGGAACACGGCGAGTGGCATCAGAAAAGCCGGTAGCCACACGGTCGGCCAAGACGCGATCGCGGTGAGCGGAGCGCCAGGCCAGGCGTGGTGAAGCGGACCCGGCGCCGATGTGGCAACGGTGGCCACGGTATTGGCGAGTATCGCTAGCCCGAGCACATTCCAGGCGAGGGCAGCCTTTTCGCCCAGCCTGCCTGTGGCCAGGAGCCAGGCCATCAAGGGCGCGGACAGCCCGACCAGGATATCGAAGTTTCGCCCTTCGAACGTGATCTGGACTGGCGCGCGCCCCGCGGCGTGGAGCGCGTACAGCGAAAGCTCGACGCCAATTCGAAAACACTGCGTCGCGATCAACCACGCCGCTGGAATGCTCGTGAGGATGCGAGTCGCCGCTGGCGAGCGCATGAGAAACCAAATCGTGATGAACGCCGTGAGCGGAAGCAGTGGCCAGCGGGGCGGCAACGCCGTCCAGTTCGAGAGCACGCCCCGCACTGCCAGAAATGAAACGAGACCCAACCACACGCTCAGCGCCAGCATCGTCTTGAGCGCGGCGCCACTTGCAGACCTGACTTCGGCGCCGCTGCGCCGAGCGCCTGCGAAGACGCCGAGCCCAACCACCGCCAACATCATCACCGTCAGGGCTGCGAGCGACCAGTCTGAGGTCATGGGTTCGGCCCGAGGAGCGAAAGCGTCTCGACCTGGAGCCCCGGCGGGGCAGCGCCGCGACGGAGCAGACTGCGAGGACGGCTGCCGAACATGCCGATAGGTTGCCAGATTGCCCGGCTGGCGGGCCTCGCAATTCCGCCACGTTCCAGCGTGTCTCATCCGCCTCACTTTTGTCCGAGGCCTCGGTTTATCGATGTTTTTTAACCGGTATGCAGCTTGCTTTGACTCACACCCAATGCTTGAGCACGCCCGCTTGTCGTTGAGCGAATGCCACGATTGCGGCCTGATCCAGCGGCTACCACGCGCAGAGGAGCAAGCGGCGGTGCTCGCCTGCCAGCGTTGTGGTGCAACGCTGCGACAAGTGCGGGCCAGCAGCCTCGTGCTGTGCACGATTTGCGCGTTGTCCGGGCTCGTCTTGTTCATTCTGGCGCTTTCGTTGCCGGCGGTAAGCGTGTGGATGCAAGGTGGCCGGTACGCCCGCAGCGACTTGCTAAGCGGGCCAGCTCGCTTGCGCCAAACCGGATTTTGGGAGCTGAGCTTGGCGGTGATCGCGACGCTGTTCGTGCTGCCGCTGACCAAGCTCGTCACGGTGGTGTGCATGGCGCTTTCAGTTCGGGTCGGGCGCGTGCCCCGGCTGCTCAAGGCCACCTTTGCGGCGTTGCCGACGATCAGCGAGTGGGCAATGGTGGACGTATTCTTATTGGGCGCGATGATCGCGCTGTTTCGACTCAAGGTATGGATGGTGGTCTCGTTCGGTCCCGCCCTTTTTGCGCTCGGTGGCGCTGCGCTGTGCTCCATCGCCGTCGACGCAAGTTTGGATCGCTTCGTCTTTTGGCGACGAGTGCCGCTCGAGCCTGAACCGGCGCTCCCTCCGGCGATTGACACGCCCCGCCTCTGGCTGGGCTGCGCAGGTTGCGGGCGGGTGGCCAGCATGCCCGAGCGCGGGGCTTGCCGGCGCTGTGAGCGGCCGGTCCATGCCCGCAAGCCGAATGCGCTCGCACGCACCGGCGCGCTGGTCGTGGCAGCGGGGTTACTGGCCTTACCCGCGAACTTGCTGCCCGTCATGACGATTACCAAGCTCGGGCGAGGCGGTCCAAGCACGATTTTGGGCGGCACTGTGGAGCTGTTCGACGCCGGGCTGTGGGGGCTGGCATTGCTCGTGCTCGTGGCCAGTGTCGCCGTACCGCTGTTCAAGCTGGCCTCGCTGTCTTACCTGTTGTGGTCCATCAAACACGGCTCGCGTTCGAACCTGCTAGCCCGCACGCGCCTGTTTCGCGTCGTGGCGTTGATTGGGCGTTGGTCGATGATCGACATCTTCGCCACGATGATGTTGACCGCCCTGGCGCGCTTCGGTTGGCTCGGCAGCGTGCACCCCGGCCTGGGCGCGAGTGCGTTCTGCGGTGTCGTCGCACTGACGATGTGGGCTTCGAAGAGCTTCGACCCGCGCCTGATGTGGGACGCGGCGGGCCTCAACCCACCGCTCGGATCGACGGCGGCCAGCGAGGCTCACGACGACCAACCAACCGAACCGCTTTGGGTGCGAGCGTGACCCCCGATACACCCCCCGAGGCTCAGGCCCACGAGCGTCGTCACGTCGGCTTTTCTTGGATCTGGCTTTTGCCGTTGGCCACGGTGGTGCTCGTCGGCTACCTCGTGATCAAGCTGCTGGCCGACCGAGGACCTACGATTTCGATCAGCTTCGAATCTGCCGACGGGCTCACTGCTCAACAGACCCAGGTCAAATACAAAGCGGTTACCCTAGGAACCGTCGAACAAATTGACCTGGCAGATGATTTGGCTCATGTGATCGTCAAAGTGCGCATGAGCGAGCAGTCGTCTGCGTTGCTCACCGACAAGGCGCGCTTCTGGGTGGCTCGGCCGCGGCTCGGCGGTGGCTTGAACGCAGTCGAAACTGGTCTGGAGACGCTGGTGTCGGGTGCGTATGTCGCCGTCGATCCGGGGCCCAAGGGCGGCAAGCATCAAACCGAGTTCAAAGGCCTGGAAAAGCCGCCGGGCGTACGCTCGGACGAGCCCGGCAGCGTCTACTACTTGGACGCCGAGACTTTGGGCGGCTTGGGCGAAGGCGCGCCCGTTTTTTACCGCGACGTCGGTGTGGGCGAGGTGCTGAGCGCTGACCTCGACGAGAAGAGTCCGACCCAGAACGTGCGTTTGCGCATTTTCGTGCGCTCGCCGTACGACCGCAAGGTCGTTCCAGAGACGCGTTTTTGGAACAGCTCGGGGATCCGCGTCAACACCGGCGCCGGGGGTCTCAAGGTCGAGCTGCAATCGATCAAGTCGCTGCTGTCCGGTGGGATCGCGTTTCGGGCGCCGCCAGGCAGCGAACAACACGCGCCGAGCCAGTCCGAGTCGACGTTTCATCTGTACGCCGACGAGCCGCAAGCGGCGATCGGGTTTTACCGCGAAGGGATCCCGTACGTGAGCTATTTTCAAAGCTCGGTGCGCGGCTTGAGCGAGGGCTCGCAGGTACAGATGTTCGGTCAGCAGTTGGGTTCGGTCACGCACATCGACTTGGTCAAGGACCCGCGCCCGGGGCACCAAGGGCAGCTCGCGGCTCGGGTCGCATTCGTGCTGCAACCCGAGCGCGCTTTGGGCGAGAGCGACCGCCAAACGCTGCAACAAGACGGCATGCGCGCGCTCGTGCGTGATCAACTGCGCGTGGTTTTGGCCAGCAGCAGCCTGCTAACAGGCCAAAAAGAACTCTCGCTCGAGTTCGTGCCGGGCAGCAAGGCGGCGCTCATCGGCGAAGAAGCGGGCGCCTTGGTGCTGCCGAGTGAAGGGCAAGACCTGCAAGACTTGAGCGCCTCGCTGTCGCAGATCCTCAACAAGATAAACAGCATCCCGTTCGAAGAAATCGGAAGCAATGCGAGCCACGCGCTGGCTTCGCTCGACCGCACCGTCGGCAGTCCCGATCTGCAACGAGCGATTGCGTCCTTGAATGAAGCATTACAAGAAGTGAGCGGGCTGGCGCGCGACGCGAAGCAGAACCTTGGCCCGGCGCTCGCCCGGCTGCCGCGCATTTCGGAGAAGCTCGAGAGCGCGGTCGATCAGGCGCAAGCCGCATTCGGCCAATCCGGCTATGGCTCGGACTCGAAGACTCAGCGCAGTCTGGAACGCACGATGTCGCAGGTCGGCGATGCCGCGCGCAGCATTCGCTTGCTCGCCGACTACCTCAATCGCCATCCCGAGTCCGTGGTCAGCGGCCGCAAAGAAAACGAGCCATGAGTCTCGAACCAACGAGGTACGTGCGCGAGGCGCTGCTCGCGTTTGCGCTGTCACTGATCGGCTGTGCCGGCTCGCCGGACCCAGTGTTTTATGCGCTTTCGTCGCAACCGGGGCGCTCGCTCACGAGCCCGCCGTTGCGCATCGAGCTGCGGCGCGTCGGGATGCCGAGCTACCTCGATCGGCCGCACATCGTACGCCGAGCCACGGCTGAGCGGCTCGAGCTGGCCGCGGACGAGCGCTGGGGTGCGCCGCTCGACGCCATGGTCAGCAGCACCTTGGCCGATGATCTCGGGACGCGCTTGCCGAGCTGCGTCGTGTTCAGCGAATCGGGTTCGATCTCTACGACTGCGGACGTGCGCGTCGAAGTCGAGATCACGCGCTTCGAGCTCGGGGCCGATGGCGCGGTGCAGCTTCAAGCGGGCTCTGCCGTGCGCTGGAGCGCCGGAACCGACGCGGTGCGGATCGAGCGCCACGCCTTCGAGCTCCGGCCCGCGAGTAAGAGCACTGCCGATCTCGTGTCCAGCCTGAGCCGAGCCCTAGCGCAGCTCGCCGATGCCATCGGGCAAACGGTTCTTCAAGGACCGCCCGTCACTTCACCAGCGTCAGCCGAGGCGCCACGCTGAAGGCGGCCACGTGCCCGCTCTCTTCGGCGATGTACACGTTGCAGCGCTCATCGACGCGCAGCAGATCTGGGATCAAATCCGACGGAATCGAGCCGATGACCTCGCCGTCGCGCGGGCGAACGACGTGGACTTGGTGTTGCGGCACGAACAGGGCGCCGTTGCGGAGCACGGGCTCCAAGCGGCGCGGCTGATCGGCGTCGACGTGGCGCGAGAAGACCTGGTTGTAACGCAGGGTGCCGGTGTTGGCGTCGAGGCAAATCAGTGCGCCCGACGCGGAGTTGGCGATCAGCGTCTCGTCCACCGCCAGCAGCGCGGTGGTTGGTGAGGACAAGCCCGGCGCTTGGTCCCACATCGCCGCGCCAGTGACGCGATCGTAGGCCGAGAGACCGACGCCGCGGCGATCGCGAGTGGCGATCGCGACGACTTGTCCGGCCAAGAGCGGCGCTTGGCTCGGCGCGGGGCGCTCCTCGAGCTCCTTGGACCAGCGCACCTCACCCGACCACAGATCGACGTGGTGTAAGCGCGTGGGGCCGATCGGTCCGCCGGAGAGCGCGAAGACCGCGTCGTGATCGATGCTCATGTCGCCCGAGAAGGGCAGGCGGTCGCGCACACGCCACACCACTTCGCCGCTGCTGACGTCCAGGGCGAGCAGGGCCGAGTCACCGCCCGCCACGAGGATCAGCTTGCCGGCGCGGCGCACGCGGTAGTTGGCCGGGCGCTTCGCAGTGTAACGCCAGCGCACGTCACCCGAGACCAAGTCGATGGCCGTCACCGAGCGGTCGCCCTCGGCGACCACGAGCAGCTTGGGCAAGCCGGCCGCGTTGACGAGCGCGCCGGTCGCGCCGCCATTGGCACGCGGCGCGACGTGAGTCGTGAAGCGAGCTTCGCCGTTGTCCAGATCGTGGAGCACGATCGTGCCGTCGGGTTGCAGGCGAGCCAAGCCGAGGGGCGTGACCACGCTCGCCGCGCGCGGCGTCGGCACGCGCCACAGGACTTGCCCGGTGCCGCGCTCGATGCTCGCGGTCTCGCGTTGCGAGCCGACGAGCAGCCGCTCGCCGCATTGAAACGTGGCGCGCAGATCGATGTTCGGAACCGTCGCCACCCAGCGCGGGAGGAAGCGCATCTTGCCACCCGCTTCCCACATGCCGCGTTCGACGCGGGGCCGGGGCAAACCGAACGAGCGGTAGCTCTCCGGCTCGGGGTTACGGAGCGAGTCGTCGGCGATGCTGTCGGCGAGCGAGTCCGATAGCGTGGTCGCCGCGCGCACCAGCGCTTTCAGACGCAGGTTGCGCGCCTGATTCGGGTCGTGGCTCCGGTAAGCCTCGACCAAGGCGAGGGCGAAGCGGGTGGCCGCCCCGGCAAACGTGCGCGCGTCGAGCTCGGGGAACGAGAGCTGTTCGCTCTCGGCGGCGTCGCGGGCGCGTACGCTGAGCGTCACCGGGCCGTCGCCCGGACCGCGGCGCACCGACAGCTGAACTCCGTCGACGCTGGCCCGACGAAACACGGCGCGCTGCGCACGCCAGGCGTCGAACGCATCGTCGCCCAGCATCACTAGGCGCTCCGCGAGCAAGAACAAGCACGCTTCACCGAGGCCCACGCTGCGGTTCCGGCACACGAGCGAGAACGCGCCGCGTCCCAGAAGCGAGTGCAGATCGGCGCGCTCGAGCTCGCTGTTGTGACCATTGGTCGCGCTCGCGCAGCGCACGTTCGCGGTGGCGGAGAAATTCAAGCCGCCGAGCGGGCGTGGCGCGATCGTCGTCGCTTCGCGCGTCAGCGGGCGTCGACCGAAGCTCGGCCAGGGTGTGTCGAGCTGCCGTCGCGCGCTCGCCAGCGACGCAACGATCGCGGGCGGAGCCTGACGCAGCGGCGCTTCCGTGAGCGCCGCCAAGATCGCGCGCCGGAGCTCGAGCAACTCCACGCGGCGGTCGTGCACGGCCACCTGCGGCGAGGCGCCCGAGCGAAACACGCTCACGAGCACGTCCGCGCCGTCCGCCTCGAGGCCGATTTCCCAGGCCTCATCGTCCGTGTACAGCTGCAGTGTCTCCCGGTCGCGCTTGCCGCGCGCCAATGAAGACACCGCGGTGCCAAGATCTGCGAGAAGAGCTAGCGCCTGACCTTCCCCGAGTCGGGCCGTGATATTCACACCGTCGACGATGACGTCGAACAGTCCATAAAGCGGCGCGAGCGCCGAGCTTGGGGCGGTTTCGGGGCGGGGGCGAACAACGACCTGTATTGCCGACATCCAGTGACCGCAATCGTATGAATCTCCAGCCAAGAACGACACTTTTGCGCGGCGATCGCACAAGAGTGGACAGCGTGCTTCGAGCCCGCTAGGGGCTGCTTACACCGCGCGCCTCGCCCGCCAGCACCCAAAGATCCAGGCAATGTCGGCCAATTTCGCGCATTCGGCGGCTGATCCCAGCCGCTCGGGCCGGTCAAGAAATCCGATTGGGGGGGCGTTGCTCGCGGTCGCGGTGGCGATACCCGCCTGCGTCTGGCTTTGGGGGTTCACTGTCGACGACGCGCTGATCAGCGCCCGTGTCGCGAGCCACGCTGCACAGGGCTTGGGCCCCCGTTTCAATCCCCTCGGACCCGAGACCGATGCGGTCACCCCCCTGGGTTACGCAAGGCTCTTGGCGCTGTTCGCTGGCGGTGACACGCTGAGCACGTTCGCGAGCGCCAAGTGGCTGGGCACGCTCTCCTGGCTCACGGCCAGCAGCGTGCTGGGCGTGCTCATCTCGCGGGCAGGGGAGCGCTGGCTACGCTTCGCCCCGCTCGGCATCGTTTTGCTCAGCGCGCCGCTCGCCGCGTGGGCCACGTCGGGGATGGAGACCGGGCTCGTAACGCTGTTCGCGACGTTCGGTTTGTTCGACGGCCCGCTGGCAGCGCTGGCACTGGGTGTGGCTGCGGCGTGGCGGCCGGAGCTGGCGCCGTTCGGTGCGATTTTGGTTGGGGTGCGCGTGTTCTCGACGCGCCCCGGACCAGCAAGCGTCGTGCTGCGTTTTGCGCTGCTCGCGTTGCCCATCGCGTTCGTGGCGCTGCTGCGGCTTTGGACGTTCGGACGCGCCTTGCCGCTCTCGTTCTACGCCAAGCCGTCGGACTTCGCGCATGGGCTGCGCTATGCGCTCGGCGCCTTCGCGTTTACCGGCCTTCCGTGGCTGCTGCTCGGCACGCCGCGCGAGCTAACGGCCTTGGCCCGCACGGCCCGGCCTTTGTTCGCGGCGCTTGCCGCACATTTTGGGGCCCTCGTGCTGTGCGGCGGGGATTGGATGGCGCTGTATCGGCTCGCCGTACCGGTGTTGCCCTGCGCCGCGCTCGCTGCGGCGCACTTGGCGGAACGAGCGCACAGCACCCGAACCGCGCTTCGGTTCGTGCTGGCAGCGGGGGTCTCGTTGCTCTTGGCCGTCGGGCTAGGTCCGCGCGCGCGGCGCGTGGGCGCCGATCGCGCGCAGCTGATTGCCCAGGCACGCCCCGTGCTCGCTCGCGATGCGCGCATCGCCGCCCTGGACGTCGGTTGGGTTGGCGCCGCACGCGACGCGCAGATCATCGATCTGGCGGGCGTGACCGATCCCGAGGTCGCGTTCTTCCCGGGCGGGCACACCTCGAAGCGCATTCCCCGCGCGTGGCTGCGCGCGCGGCGTCCTACGGCCATCGTGCTGCTCTTGAACGACGGCGTCGTGCGCCAACCGTTCGAGCGCAGCTGGTTCTCACGGGCCGTGGAAGAGCGAGTAGCCCAGCTCGCCGCGCCCGACTTCAAAGTGCGTACCACGCTCGCCATGGGCGACGGTCAAAGGTACGTGGTCCTCGAACCGCGCTAGCGCTCAGGCCAGCTGCGGTGCGACCGCCGGCAGGCTGTGCTTCTTGAGCTCGAGCAGGGCTTCGCGCAGCGCGCGCGCATCCGCGTAGCGATCCCGCGCAAGGGGGGCCATGGCTTTTTCGATCAGACGTCGAAAATCCGCCGGGATCGCGCGCAAGGCGCGCTGGACACCGCTTTCGGTCTCCGATTCCGGGTCGTTTCGCTGCCACAGATCGCTGGATCGAAATGGCGGCGCAAAGCCGATCAGGCATTCGTAAAGCACGCCGCCCATCGCGTACAGATCGCTGCGATGGTCAATCTCTTGACCCTGCTCTTGCTCGGGCGACATGTAGCCAGGCGTGCCAAGCGGCGCGTCGGAATTGGTGAGCCGCGTCTCGGCCCACTCCACGCGAGCGATGCCGAAGTCGAGCAGCTTCACGTGCGGTAGCCCGCCACCCGACTGCTCTGCCAGGAAGATATTGCTGGGCTTCAGGTCGCGATGAACGATGCCCGCGGCGTGCACGGCGCCCAGCGCATCACACAACTGCAGCGCGATTGGCAGCACCTCTTCCGGCGTGAGCGCGCCCAAGCGATGCAACCGAGCGGCCAGCGATTCCCCATGCAAGCGCTGCATCACCAGGTAGCTCGTTCCGTCGGGCAAGTGCCCGTCCTCGTAAACCTCGACCACGTTCGGGTGCCAGGCGAGGCCAAGCGCGGCGGCTTCACGGCGCAAACGGTCCGCGGCGATGGTGTCGTGGGCGACGGCGGCGCGCAGCATCTTGATCGCGACGAGCTCGCCATTGGCTAAGCGCTCGGCTTCCCAAATCGTGCCATTGGCGCCGATGCCCAGCTTCTCGGTGAGCCGGTACTGACCCGCGAGCACGAGCCCCTCTTGAAAGGCGACCGAGCCCCGTTCGCGCCGCTCGCGCAGCGTGGCCGTGCGCTCCAGCGCTTGAATCCGCACCATTTGCGCATGGGACTGCGCGCGCCGACGACGCTCGTGCACGAACAGAGTGCCGCCAATCGCGCCCATGGCCCCGCCGACGATGAGGTGCAAGGGCAAGTTCGGCAAACCGCTCGTCAGCCAGCCGCCGAGCCCGGAGATCGCTGCGCCGGCGACGCCCGCGAAGGTTGCGGGGAGCATGCTCGGCTCGGCGAAGCGCACCTCGAACACCCGTTGGTCACGGGTATCGCTCGCGGCGATGCGCGACACGCGCCCGAGCGGCAGCCCGAACAGCAAGGGGAGTGCCGCGAGGTCAGCCTCACGTGCCAGCGCGCACAGCCCGTCTTGCTCGAGGCTCGCATCGTCACGCACTCGGAAGCTGCCGCGCCACACACCGGGTGCGGTGTGGAGCGTGCGCCAGCGCTCGGTCCACACCTGGTCGCCCCCGAAATGGTCGAGCCGACTGAAGGCCTGAGCCGGCCCGTCGGCACCGCGCAACACGTGCGTCCACACCCCGAGGTTTTCCGGCCCGACCGCGTAGGGAGCGGTCTTGACGATCGCGTCACGGCCCCACCGTGAAGCGAAGCCAACCAGCGCGGTGTGCCACAGCTCGATCGGCACCAAACGGGTTTCGTCGCTCAGGTAGTCCCGGTCGAGCTTGGTGCGCGCCATGAAGGCGTCTGCCTCGGCCGGCCCGTGCTCGTGCTGCACGTACCCATAAAGGCTCTTGATCCGCGAGGCGGTGGTCTCTCCCCGGCTGCCCGCACGACGTTGCACGTTACTTCAAAGCCTAGTATTTCGGCCAACGCCGTCAAGCAGGGCCAGGCGCGGCGCGTGCGCCGCCGGACTTACACGAGGCGTTCACGCGGCGTTGCCGTTTGGACGGGGTGCCCGCGAGCTCCCGCGTTTCTACGAGGATTCCGGAAGATGAATCCGGCGCGCTCGCCTTCTGTATCCCGATGACGCGGAGCGCGCGGGCAGGCGGGGGGTCGCGATTGACTGCCAAAAACGCTGCCACGGTAGTGCAGGCGATGCAGTTCTGCTCTTTTCGAGGGAAGCAATTTAGCACCCTGGTGCTATAGTGAAGGCAGGTATGGCAGGCATCAGGTCAAGCAAGCGAAACCGCTCCGCCGTCGCGGTGCTTGGGCTCGCGTTGATGGCGACTGTCTTGCTGGAACGCCCCGAGCAGGCCAGCGCAGGCCCGCTTGGCGTGATCGAAGGTCAAACCCTGGACGTGGGTGCCGATCACCTGAATGTCGATATCGAGAAGGGCACGGCCACGCTGGATGGTCACGTGCAAGCGACCCTCGGTGACATGCATGTGGATTGCGCGCGCATCGAGCTAAAGTACGACGAAGCCCCGAAGGTCCGTTGGGCCAAAGGCAGCGGTGGAGTGATCGCCAAGCTCAAGGGCATCGAAGCAACCGCCGCGCAGTTCGAGGTGGACGTCGCGCATCGCTCCATCAAGCTGGCCGGAGGCGTGAAGCTCAGCCGCGGCCGGGGCTGGGTCACCGCCGATAGCGCCGCCATCGACATCAACACCCGCAAAGTCACGTTAGAAGACGTGAAGGGTTCGATCCCCGTCCAAGCCCCCGAACGCTAGTCGTCGGGAGCTCCCGCCCCGCCTGGCAGCGGGGGCCCAACCCCAGCCGCGATGGTGGGACCCCGGTCCCAAAACGCCCGCTCGACGGGCGCCGCCGTCCTGCAGCCTTCCAACAGCTGACTGTGGCGTTCAGGATCAGTCGATAACCAGGCTGAGCGAGCTGCCCTTTTTCAGGGGCCCGCTTTTTGCTTTCAGTGTAGACTCGCGTCTGACTGGGGAATCTGGAGACGAATCTCCCGGTAGGACGCCATGGAAATCAAGCAGCAACTCCGCCTGTCGCAGCAGCTAGTGATGACCCCACAGCTGCAGCAGGCCATTCGCCTGCTCCAGCTCTCGCGTCTGGAGCTCGTCGACGAGGTTCGCAAGGAGCTGGACAATAACCCCGTCCTCTCCGACGAAGAGCCCGCCGAGCGCATGAAAAATACCCCCGGTGAGGTGCGAAACCTCACCGAGCACGGCGGGGGCGTCGACGATCGCGAGTACCAGCACACCGAATCGAAAGCGACCGAGAAAGCCACCCGTGAGGTCGACTGGGAGAAGTTCCTCGAGAACCGCACGCAGCAGCAAGCGCCTTCGGCGACCGGGCGCAGTGGTTTCGAAGATCTGCCGCCGATCGAGCAGAACCTCACCAAGCCCGGGAGCCTGCAGGATCATCTGCTGTGGCAGCTGCAGATGAGTGACTTTGCCGAGTCCGAGCGGCGCTTTGCCGAGCTGGTCATCGGAAACCTAGACGAAAAGGGCTACTTGGATTTGGCCGGTGTCGAGCGGCCGGACGGAACTCGTACCCCTGACCTCAGCATCGACGACTTGGCGGCGGAAGCCGAGCTGAATCCGGAAGATGCGCCGTTGGTCTTGGAGATGATCCAAGCCTTCGATCCCATCGGTGTGGCCGCGCGGGATCTGCGCGAGTGTCTGCTGATCCAAGCCCGCGTCGCCGGCTACGAAGACGGCGAGCCCGAGCTCGAGATCATCAAGAACCACCTGCACCATCTCGAGAAGCACAACTACCAAGCCATCGTGCGCGAGATGAAAATCTCGCTCGAGGACGTGTACGAAGCGGCGAAGACGATTCAAGAGTTCGAGAGCCGCCCCGCGCGTAACTTCACCGACACGGACGATCGCACGATCGGCATCACGCCGGACGTATACGTGATCAAGGACGAGGACGAGTTCGTCGTGCTCGACAATGACCGGGGCGTGCAGCGCTTGTTCATCAACGAAGCCTTGACCAAGCGCTTGATGAAAGATCCCAGCGCCAAGGAATTCATCGGTGAAAAACTGCGCAACGCGCAGTGGCTGATCCGCGCCATCGAACAGCGCCGAAAGACCATCATTCGCGTCGCCGAATGCATCGTCGAAAAGCAGCGCGATTTCTTCGAGAAGGGCGTGGCCCACTTGAAGCCGATGATCTTGCGTGATGTTGCAGAAGCCGTGGGCATGCACGAGTCCACGATCTCGCGGGTCACGACCAACAAGTACATGCACACCCCGCAGGGCTTGTTCGAGCTCAAATACTTCTTCAACTCGAGCATTCGCCGCGTCGCCAACGAGGACATCGCGAGCGAGAGCGTGAAGCAGGCGATCAAGACTTTGATCGATCAGGAAGACAAAGCGAACCCGGTGAGCGACCAGGCCATCGTGGAGATGCTGGAGAAGAACGAGGGGATCAAGATCGCGCGCAGGACGGTCGCGAAGTATCGGGAGATGCTCGGGATCTTGGCGTCTTCGAAGCGGAAAAGGTTGTTCTGATTCGTGGCGTTCAAATAAGGACGCGCGGCGCCTTCGGCGCGCGGTTGGAGACTTATGTTTGCGCACGCTCGGAAGGCAGCGCTGGGCCGATCGCGCAGACCCACGGAAAGCACGCGCCTGTTCGGTCAGCCTTTGTAGGTCTGCGCCTTGTTGGCGGATCGTGATCTGGTCTTCCAAAGTCTTCTAGGTCGTTTTAGTTCCGGGAATGCGGCTGGACTGCTTGGCGCGCGCTGGGGCGCGACGAGAGGGAGAGGGAGCGGGCGGCTGGACTGCTTGGCGCGCGCTGGCGCGCAAAGCGTGCTGCGCGTTGCTCGCACCCAAGTTTGTGGGCAGCGTCGCACGGCTCCGCTCCCGGAAGGCGGCTGTGTCGTGTCCCGCCGTTGGCGAACCCGCGCTGGCGAACGCCAGCGCTTGGGTAGCCGGCCGCCCGCAGCGCGAAGCGCGAGGACGGCCGACGTATTCCGGCGTATTTCACGCGGGGCAACAAAACCGCGGGCAGTTCGGCTAAACTCCGAGCGAGGCCCACCCAAGGCCAAGCCAGCTAGGGAGAGACATGATCAGCATCACTTTTCGCCACGTAGATTCGAGCGACGCCCTCAAACGCTACTCTGAGGAGAAGATCACGAAGCTGCAAAAGTTTCTACGACAGCCGATGACTGCGAAAGTGACGCTCTCGGTGGACCGCCTCAAACAGATGGCGGAGGTTCGCATCTCCAGCGGTGGCGAGCACCTCGAGGCCAAAGAGTCGACGAACGATATGTACGCGTCGATCGACGTCGTGCTCGGCAAGCTCGAGCGGCAGATCCGTAGCCAGCACGGCGCGGCCAAGGCCAAGGTTCGAGGCGGCGAGAGCGTGCGCAAGGCGAAGGCTGCGCGCGTTCCCGACTTGGAAGTGGACGCGCCTCGCGTGAAGAGCGCCGCGAAGGTCGTCAAGAAGGCTGCCAAGAAGCGTCCGGCGAAAGCCAAGCGCTGAGCTCAGCACGGACGCACCATGCGACTCTGCGACATCCTTACAATCGATCGCATCATCGTCGATGCGGACGGCTCGCAAATCCCCAACAAGGATGCGGCCCTGAAAAAGCTGGCGGAGCTCTTGTCTCCGGCAGTCTCCGTTCCGCAAGCAGAGGTGGAGGACCTGCTGCTCGAGCGTGAACGCTTGCAAAGCACCGGGATCGGGGATGGCGTGGCCATCCCGCACACGGCGCTCGATCACGCCGAGCAACAGGCGTCCGCGCTCATCCTGTGTCCACGTGGCGTCGAGTTCGACGCCATCGACGGCAAGAAGGTGCACATCGTGTTCGGCGTGGTCGGCCCGAAGCGCGCGACCGGGGAGCATTTGCGCACCCTGGCGCGCATTTCTCGGCTTCTTCGCGACGACACCACGCGAGCCCGCATGGTCGGCGCCGCGAGTCGCGAAGAAGTGTACGGCCTCATCGCAGCTCACGACGCGAGCGAGAAATAAGCGTGTACTCGGAGCCCCCGTCATTGCTGCCAAACGGGGTGAGCGTCCGAGCTCTGCTCGACGATCCGGCGCTTGGGCTCAACGTGCGGCTGGTCGGAGGGGCCGCGGGCCTCGGTCGTGAGATCCGGCACCCGCGGATTCAGAAATCGGGCTTGGCGCTGGTCGGCCACACGCATGGCGTCGTGCCGAGCCGCATTCAAGTGCTGGGCGAGACCGAGCTCAGTTACGCCGAGTCTCTGACACCCGAGCAGCAGCTGCGCGCGGCCGAGGTCTTTTTCTCGCTCGGTGTGTGCTGCGTGATGGTCACGCGCGGTGTCGATCCGCCGCGCGCGTTTTGTGATGCGGCCGAGCGCACGGCCACGCCGCTCGTGGTGTGCGCCGAGCGCTCGTCACAGGTGATCACGGCGGTGCACACGCTCTTGGACGAGCAGCTAGCGCCGCGCTCGCGCATCCACGGCGTCTTGGTCGACGTGTTCGAGGTGGGCGTGCTCTTGCTCGGCAAGAGCGGCATCGGCAAGAGCGAGTGCGCGCTCGAGCTCGTGATGCGCGGCCATCGCTTGGTGGCCGATGACGTGATCGAGTGCGATTACCGGCCTCCGAGCATGGTCTTCGGGCAGCCGGCGGCCCTGCTTCGACACCACATCGAAGTGCGCGGGCTCGGCATCCTGAACATCAAAGATCTATTCGGCGTCACCGCCATTCGCGAGCGCAAGCGCCTGGATCTGATCGTCGAGCTGCAGCTGTGGCAGGCCGACGCGCCGTACGATCGCATCGGTCTAGAAGATCGTCATCGCGAATTGCTCGGCGTGCCGATCCGCGAGGTCGTGCTCCCCGTCCGCCCGGGCCGCAACATGAGCTCCATCATCGAGATTGCCGCGCGCAACGAGCTGCTTCGCCAAGCCGGTCACCATCCGGCGAAGGAATTCGTAGAACGGGTCGAGAAGGGTCTGCTGCGGCCCGAAGAGCCGGAAGAGCGCATGCACCGCTCGCCGAGCGGCTCGTTCCGCTTCTTGACGCACCCCAACGAGAGCTCGGCTCCGCCCCCCGTGATCACCCCGGAGCGTCGATGACCGATCCGGCGCAAACTTGGGTCGTGGTCGTTACCGGTGTCAGCGGCGCCGGAAAATCCACGGCCGTGCACGCGCTGGAGGACCTTGGTTTTTTCTGCGTCGACAACCTGCCCACGCCGGTGATGAAAAGCACGCTCGAAGCGTTCGCCGCGGTCGGCGTGCGGCGCATCGCGATCGGGATTGACGTCCGGGTGCGCGGCTTTTTGGACGCCGCTGCGGCGGCCATCGAATCGCTGGCGGTGCCGGGTGAGCGCGAGCTTTCGGTGCTGTTCCTGGACGCGTCGGACGAGACTTTGCTGCGCCGCTTCTCGAGCACGCGCCGCCCGCACCCGCTCAGCACCTCGCTCGAGCCGGGCAGCGAGCGAGCCGCAACCGCGGTGCTGGATGGCATTCGCATCGAGCGCGAGCTGCTCATGCCGCTTCGCGCCCGCGCGACGTTCGTGCTCGACACGACGCGCCTCAGCGTGCACGAGCTGCGCCGAGAGGTGACGTCACATTTCGGCCCGGGTGCCGACCGAGCGCCACGCATGCGCACTCGTTTCGTCTCTTTTGGCTTCAAGTTCGGAACACCGGTCGACGCTGACCTGTTGTTCGACGTGCGTTTCCTGGATAACCCCCATTTCGTGCCGGAATTGCGCGATTTGCCGGGCACCACCCAGGCCATCAAGCAGTTCGTGCTCGCGCAGCCCGACAGCCAAGAGTTTCTGGAGCGCGTCGCTTCCCTGCTAGAATTTTGTCTGCCGCGTTTCGAGCGCGAAGGGAAAAGTTACCTGACCGTAGCGATCGGGTGCACGGGCGGCAGGCATCGTTCGGTGGTGATGACCGACGAGCTCGGGGCACAGCTCAGCAAGCGCCTCGGCTTGTCGATCGACGTGGTGCATCGCGATATCGACCGCGTGCGGATGTCCGGCCCCGGCGCGGACCCCGATCACCAAAATATTTCTGTCAGCTCAGTTGGAGTTAGAAACCCATGAATAGTTCGCGTGGAACGTTCGAGGTGCGAAATAAGCTCGGGCTGCACGCTCGCGCGGCGACCAAACTCGTGCAGCTCGCTTCGAAGTACCCGTGCGATATTTTGGTCAGCCGTGCGGGCCAAGCCGCCAACGCCAAAAGCGTGATGGGCGTGCTGCTTTTGTGCGGCTCCAAAGGCACCAAGCTCGAGATCGAAGCTACGGGTGACGACGCGGCCGAGGCCGTCTCGAAGCTCGGCGAGCTGATCGACAACCGATTCGGAGAAGACGAATAGCCCGATGAGACCCGACGGCACGAGCATGCTCCAGAGCGGCGCCGCCCTGGTGCTCGACGGCATCGCTGGCTCTGCTGGCTATGCCATCGGCCGGGTCGTGATCGTCGACACGCGTCGCTCGGGCATCGTGCGTCGGCACATCGCGCCTGCCGAAGCAGCGGAGGAGCTCGGGCGCTTCGACGACGCCGTGTCCGTTTCGGCCGGCGAGCTGCGCGTCGTCCTGGCCGCCAAGCAAGGCACTGCCAGCAAGGCCGAGACGTCGATTCTGGAGGCCTACGTGCTCATGGTCGAGGACGAGACCCTGCGCGACGCCGTAGAGCGCAAGATCCAGAGCGAAGGGATTTGCGCGGAGTGGGCGCTCGACCTAGCCGTGGCCCAGATGGCCGCGACGCTGCGGCAAAGCGGCGATCCGTACCTCGCCGAACGCAGTCATGATTTCGAGTTCGTCGAGGACCGCTTGCTGCGCACCATGGCCGGCAAGCAAGGCGCGGTCGTGTTGCCCAAAGAAGGCGCGCCCGGCATCCTCGTGGCGCATGATCTGTCACCCGCGGAGACCGCGGGTCTGACGAAAGAGCGCGTGCTCGCGATCGTAACCGAGGTCGGCACGCGTACGAGCCACACCGCCATCTTGGCGCGCGCGCTCGAGATCCCGGCCGTGGTCGGCGTGCCGAACCTGCTCGCTCGGGTCGGCACTGGAGATCTGATCGTGGTCGACGGCGTGCACGGTCAAGTCGCGATCACCCCGAGTGAAACGCTGATCGCCGACATCAATGCGCGCGCGGGTCGGTTCAGCGATGTCGCTCGCCACCGCCGCGAAGCGCGCGATCGACCAATCCGCACGCGTTGCGGTCAAACCGTCGAGCTCCGAGCCAATATCGAGCTGCCCTCCGAGGCCGAGGGCGCGCTCGAACAGGGCGCACGCGGCATCGGCCTGTACCGCACCGAGTTCTTGTATCTCGATCGCAACGAGCCGCCGACCGAAGACGAGCAATACGAGGTGTACCGCCGCGTTGCCGAGGCGCTCGCGCCCTTGCCGGTCACTCTGCGCACGTTCGACATCGGCGGCGATAAATTCGCCTCCGTGTTCCAAGTCCCTTCGGAGATGAACCCGGCGCTCGGGTTGCGCGCCGTGCGCCTCGGCCTCGCTCGGCAAGACATCTTCTTGTGCCAATTGCGCGCCATGGTGCGCGCCTCCGCGCACGGCCAATTGCGCGTGATGGTGCCGATGATCGCCTCGATGGGCGAGTGGCGCCAAGTCAAACAACTGTTCGCTCAAGCGATCCAAGAGGTGGACGCGGCGGGCCACTCGCGCAGCGCGCAAATCCCGCTGGGCATGATGGTCGAAGTGCCGTCCGCCGCCGTGATGGCAGATGAATTCGCGGTCGAGACCGAGTTCATGAGTATCGGCACGAACGACCTCGTGCAGTACACTCTGGCCGTGGATCGCTCGAGCCCCGAGCTCGCGTACCTGGCCTCTTTCTTCGATCCGGCCATCCTGCGCCTCGTGCGCATGGTGATCCAAGCTGGCAAGCACCGTAAGCGGCCCGTGCTCGTGTGCGGCGCGATGGCGAGTGATCCCTTGGCCGCCATCCTGCTCGTTGGCATGGGCCTGCGCGAGCTCAGCATGGAGGCCGCCGCCATCCCCGAGATCCGGGAGGCCATCGGAAACATCACCGTGGCCGAGGCCGAAGACGCGGCTCGCGTGGCCTTCGCGGCTGAAACCGCGCGCGATATCGAGCGCGTCCTGCACGAGCGGTTCGCCGAGCGCCTGGACGTCGGCGAGTAACGGTTCGCGCAACTCGATTGCGCGCTGACCGATGAGCGTTCCATGCGGAATGCGGCGCTGCGGTTATGCCTTTTTTTTGTGGTCGCCTCACAGGTCTGCGCGTGCGCTGCGCGGCGTGACACTCGCCCGCGTGTGACGGGCCCGGCGTCGCTCGTGCTCATTCATACGGCAGACCTTCACTCACACCTATTTCCCGAGCCGCTCTTGGTCGGCCCGGCCGACGCGGCGCGCGGCCTCGGCGCGTCGGGCAAAGTGTCGGAGGTGGGCGGCTTTGCGCGCATCGCCGGGATCGTGAATGCCATGCGCGCGGGCGCCGAGCACTCGCTGTACCTCGACAGCGGCGACCTGATCGAGGGCACGGCGACGTTCACGGAGTTCGGTGGCGAGGCCGAGCTGCGTGCGTTCAGCGCGCTCGGGCTCGGCGCGGCCGCGCTCGGCAATCACGATCTCGATCCAGGCGCCGAAGAGTTTGCCTCGAAACATGAACAATTCGCCGAATTTCCGGTACTCGCCAGTGACTTCGCGCAGAACGACTCCGAGCTTTCGAGCGTGCTCGGCGCAAGCGTATTGCTCGACGCGCAGGGGCTCAGGGTAGGCGTGATCGGCGTCGCGAACCCGAGCAGCCCGAGCGGCCTCGGGCGCGCGGACAACCCGTACGGCGTTTTACTCCTCGACACTGCGGAAGCCGTCCAAGCGGAGATCGATCGCTTACGCGCCTCGGCCGACGTGATCGTGGCGCTCAGCCACCTAGGCCTGGACGGCGACGAAGCCTTGATCAAAGCCACCACGGGCCTCGACGTCGTGCTCGGCGGTCACCAGCACCTGACGCTGGAGGCCGCGCTCGAACGGCAAGATTGCGGCGCCGCGCTGCACGCCGAGCGCGGCTGTGAGCCACGCTCGGTCGTTCTGGTCCACTCGGGCGCGCTCGGTCGTTACGTCGGTGAGGTCGATCTGGCGCTCGTCCCGGCGGACACGACGCCGCTCGATGGTCGCCGTTACCTCGTCGAATCCGCGACGCACTCCCTCGTCCCCGTCTCGGCCGATACTCCCGAAGATCCAACGCTCGGGTCCCTCTTGGAGCCGTATCGGGCCGCGCTCCATGACGCGGGCTTCGACGCCAAGCTCGCGTACGCGCTCGGCCCCGTGCCGCGCTACGGACCGAACGGCGGTGACTCCGCGCTCGGCGATCTGATCACCGACGTGGTACGCGCTGACAGCCGCTCCGATTTCGCGATCTTGAACACCACGGGGATCCGCGCTGACCTGCCTCCCGGCGAGCTGACTCGCAGCGCGTTCGTGGCGACGTTGCCGTTCTCGGACTCGCTGGTCGAGCTCACGCTGAGCGGCGCGCAGCTCCGGCTGTTACTCACTCAGCAGGCGCGGGTCGCCAGCGAGCGGGAATGTGAGTCACCGCTTCAGATTTCTGGCTTCCGGCTCGAGTTCAAATGTTCAGGCTCAGGCTCGAGCGCGTTGGCGCGCCGCGTCGCGGATGATGGCACGCTGGCCGATCTGGTTCCGAGCGCCAGCTACACCCTGGTCACGAGTGAGTATTTGGCCGATGGCGGAAGCGGCTTCGACTTGCTCGCACAGCTCCCGGACCGTCGTGCACTCGACCGGGACCCGCTCGATCTTCTGTTAGACGCCGTGAAGCGGATGCCCAGCTGCGCGCAGTCTCGACTCCCGTGTCTCGACCCGGCCCGGCTCCGCGATGGGCGCATCAGCGCTCGGCCGGGCTAGTCAGCTAGCGAGCCGGCTCTCGGCCCGTGGTTCGGCGCTGGGCTACCAAGCGCTGGATTTGCAGCGGCTTTGAGCCATAATCGCCAGTGAACGGCTGGCTGGCCAGAGATCGACAACCGGGGTCGGTCGCCACGGTTAGGCCATTGACCGCGAAAGGTCGCCGCGTATACTCCCGCCGGAAAACGACCTTCTCAGGAAGTACTATAGAAAATGCCACAGGACGCGGACGTCAAAAAAGACGTAATTTCGAAGTATCGTTTGCACGAGTCTGACACCGGTTCGTCGGAAGTGCAGGTTGCCCTCCTCAGCCAGCGTATCGAATACCTGACTGAGCATTTCAAGACGCACAAGAAGGATCACCATTCGCGCCGCGGGCTGCTCAAGCTCGTGGGGCAACGGCGCCGCCTTCTCGACTATCTGAAGCGCACGAGTGTCGAGCGCTATCGGACAGTCGTGAGCTCGCTGAACCTTCGTAAGTGATTGTAAGCCCTCTCGCCTAGTTGTTAGGCGAGGGGGCTTCGTCTTTTGTTTCCGAGTACGAGGAGCCTCTCCTTCGACTTCGCTTCGTGTCTCGCACCAGTTCGCTCCGCGGAGTGAGCTGCGTCCGAGCCAGGAATCGAGGCTGAAGATCGGGCGCTCGTTTTCGGCGTTTACCGCACGCAGCGGCACCCATGCGCCAGGGGGCGCTAAAATCCATGTTTGTTCGTGAATCCGTTAATATTGGCGGTCGTCTGCTCACGTTCGAGACCGGTCGCCTGGCGAAGCTCGCCCACGGCGCGGTGCTCGTCACGTTCGGTGAGAGCGTCGTGCTCGTCACCGCCGTCTCGAGCGAAGAGCGCCCGGGCCTCGACTTCTTCCCGCTCACCTGTGAGTACGTCGAGAAGACGTACGCCGCCGGCAAGATCCCCGGTGGCTTCTTCAAGCGTGAGGCGCGCCAGCGCGACTACGAGATCCTCGCCTGCCGCATCATGGACCGCCCGCTGCGTCCCCTCTTCCCCGACGGCTACAAGAAGGACACGCAGGTCATCGCGACCGTGATGTCGGCCGACAAGGAGAACCCGACGGACGTGCTCGCGCTCTCCGCGGCGAGCGCGGCGCTGCACATCTCCAACGTCCCCTGGGACGGCCCCA
>JBEQTH010000099.1:0-7243 GCA_040348785.1 Myxococcales bacterium
AGAAACGCTTTGCGAATCTTGTTGACGGGTTGCGCGCGGGGTTATGCGTGACGAGCGCAGCTCGGTTTTTGGATGGCGTGTGCGCGCACTACGGGGCGAGTGGGCGAGCGTTCGATACCGTTGGTGATTTGCGAATCATTCAGCGCAGCGATCGCTTCGCCCGCGGGCCGTGACGAGCTCGAAAATCCGTGTGTTAGGTTTCTGGGTATGGAAACACGGCCATTTTGGGTGTTGGATGGGGTTTCGGATGACGGGTTGCGCGTTGATCTGGCGGGGTTGGTCGCGAGTGGTTGTCGGACGGAGGCGCGCATCGTGGCGCACTTGGCGGCGTTCGATGAGCGGCGGTTGTATTTGTGCGATGGGTTTCCGTCGCTGTTTGAGTATTGTTTGAAGCGGCTCGGTTTGAGCAATAGCGAGGCGTTTCATCGCATCACGGCGGCGCGGCTGGCGCGCCGGTTTCCGCTCGTATTCGAGCTGCTCGAGCAGCGGCGTGTGCATCTTACGGCGATCTGTTTGTTGCGTGATCATTTGACGGCCGACAATCATCGCGAGCTTTTGGCCGAGGCCGAGCAGCGGACGAAGTGGCAGGTGCAGGAGTTGATTGCGCGGCGTTTTCCTGCAGCTGATGTGAAGTCGGGCGTTCGAAGGCTGGCGAGCGTTGAACCGCTCGCTGAGGATCGCTATCGCATTCAGTTGAATGCGAGTGCGTCGCTTTGGAAGAAGCTCGAGCATTTGCGGGGTTTGCTGAGTCATTCGATTCCCAGTGGTGATCTCGCCGAGGTCGTGGAGCGCGCGTTAGATTTCGCGATCGAGCGCGTCGAGAAGCAGCGCTTCGCTAAGACGACACGGCCGCGTGCGGTGCGGGCGGCCACGTTGCGCGTGAAGACCAAGCGCGGGCGGCAGCGGGAGCACCTGGCGAATGCGACGCGACGAATCGTCGCGGAGCGCGACGATTTGCGGTGTTCGTTTTGCGCCCCGGACGGGCAGCGTTGTTCGGCGCGGGCGTTTTTACAGTTTCATCACGAGCAGCCGTGGGCGCGTGGCGGTGCGTCGGACGTCGATAATTTGAAGTTGTTGTGTGCGGCGCACAATCGGTTGCTCGCCGAGCGGGATTTTGGGACGGGCTTCGTCGCTCAGCGTCAGGCCGAGGCGCGCGCTACTTCGGCTGGACGAAGTGAGAGTCGAGGGCGTGACCGAGGGGGCCGCGCAGGGTGAGGTGGCGCAGGGTGTGTGGGGCGAGGCGTCGGGGAGCGGGTCGCTGATGCGGTGCGGGGCGCACTTTGGGTCGCGGGCCGAAGCGGGGCCGAGGCGGCGCTGGGGGGGAATAACTCGCGGGGGTGGCGCGCTGGTTCGGCGGTGTCCAGTCCCCCACCCTGCCCGTTTAGCCACGCTGAAAATTCGGCGAGCGAGCGTTTTTTACGCGCTCGACCTGCGTTTGGCTCGCGAGGGAAACGTGGGGCTTTTCGCAGCGAAACAGTGATCCGTGGAAGCTGAGATTTCGATGCTCGCTGCTGCTGACGTTCGTTCGCGCGCGTTGAAGGTCCTGGTCGTGGAGGACAACCTCAAGGTCGCGCGTTTTCTGCGTCGGGTGTTGTCGGATGAGGGCCTAGTGGCCGACTCGTGTACGGACGGTGAAGATGCGGTCGAGCAGCTGAAGCAGGGTTCGTACGATTTGGTGCTGCTCGATTGGATGTTGCCGGGTCGGGATGGCCTCGCGGTGTGTCGCGAACTGAGACGCAGTGGCTCGAACGTGCCCATCTTGATGCTGACCGCGCGCGGTGAGCTGAGTGAGCGCGTGTTGGGTTTGCGCTCCGGGGCGGATGACTATTTGGTGAAGCCGTTCGAGGTCGAGGAGCTGGTGGCACGCATTCACGCGCTGCTGCGCCGCACGCGCGGCTCGCGACGCATCGCGGTGGGCGGGGTGGAAATCGATCTCGAGAAGCGCGGGCTGCTGATCGACGGCAGCCAAGTGTTCCTCACCGGCCGCGAGTTGGACGTGCTTTTGCACTTGGCAAACCGTGTGGATGAGGTCGTAACGCGCGGTGAGCTGTTGTCGCGCGTGTGGCAGATGCCGTTCGACCCGGGATCGAACGTGGTGGACGTGCAGATGCGGCGGTTGCGCGAGAAGCTCGGCGCGCGGGCGTGGATGGTCGAGACCGTGCGCGGCGTTGGCTATCGCCTGCGCAGCGCTACGCCATGAAGTTTCGCGAGCGGCTCGTGCTCGCGGCGTCGCTGACGAGCCTGGTCGGGTTGGGCGTCGGCTTCACGTCGGTGTACGCGCAGGTGAACTCCGAGCACGAGCGCGAGGTGGACCGCGTACTAGGCGTGAAGAGCCGCGAAGAGGCGGACGAGATCGCGCGCGCGCAGGTCGGCGCGCAATTGCCGGATGATCCGGACTTGGAGGCCGAGGACATCGGGCATTTGCATAAATTTGCGGTGCTGTATCACCCGGGCGGCACGGTGCGCGCGCGCTCGGCGCTGATCGGTGAGCATGCGCCGGCCCTCGAGAGCCTCAGTGGGCGCGCGGCCCAGCCCTTCGATCTGCGGATCGACGGTAGCCACGTGCGGGCCGTGCTCTTGCCGGTGCCCGGGCGGCCCGGCGAGCAGCTCTTGTACGGCGTTTCGCGCGATCCGCTGGACGCGGATGCGGCGCTCTTGGCGCGCGTGATGACGCTCACTTTCTCGGGCGTCGTGATTTGGATCGTGGCCATGACCTGGTGGATCACGAACCGCATGACGCGCGAGCACGCCGCGATTGCGGCGGTCGCGCGCCGTGTTGCCGCGGGTGATTTGACGGCACGCGTCGGGCGCAGCGCGCCGCACGAGGACATCGCGCGCCTGGGGCGCGATGTCGATTCGATGATCGAGCAATTGTCGGCGCTGGTCAAAGCGCAGCGCAATTTCGTGTCCTATGCGGCGCACGAGCTGCGCTCGCCGCTCACGGCCGCCTACGGTGAGCTGTCCAATGCGCTTCGCAAAGAGCGCCCAGCGGAGGACTATCGCGAGGCAATCGCCTGCGCGCTCGAGGCCACCCAACACATGAAGGTGTTGGCCGAAGATCTGCTGGTGCTAGCCCGCACCACCGATCCTTCCGGCTCTGGCATGCGCAAGCCCGTGTCACTCTCGACTACGGCCCAAGTCGCGATCTCGCAAATGGCGCACGCGCTCGAGGCACGCCGCCTGCGCGTCGAAGTGGAGGGAGACGCGCGGCTGCCGACCACGAACGAACGTGATCTGCAGCGCTTGCTCCTCAACCTGCTCGACAACGCGGCCAAGCATTCGCCGAACGGCGGTACCGTGCGCGTGCGTATGACCGAGAGCATGCCGGCCGCGATCGAGCTGGCGGTGGAAGACGAAGGCCCGGGCGTTGCCCCGGAGGACGCGGAGCGCATCTTCGAGCCTTTTTTCCGGGGCGAGCGCGCGAGCGAAGAGGGCAGCGGGCTCGGGCTCTCCATCGTGCGCGCGATTGCGCGGGCTCATGGCGGCGAGGTGATCGTGGATCCGCGTAGCACTGAGCGCGTGGGGGCACGCTTCGTCGTGCGCTTTGCTTTGCCCTGAAGGCCCCTCCCGGGACGCGCTCGTTCCAGGAGGGGCCCAGTGCCCACCACGCTCCGCCTCATTCCGCCGGCATGGGCAGCGGGCCGAGCGCCTCCTTGGAGACCTTCTCGCGCAGCGCGAAGGTCAAAATCGCTGGAAACACGAGGGACGTGAGGATGGTGCTGACCGCGACGCCGACGACGACCACGGTCGCCAACGGCCGCTGCACCTCCGAGCCCGCCCCGTGTGACATGGCCATGGGCAAGAAGCCGAGCGCCGCCACCGCGCCGGTGGTGAGCACCGCGCGCAGCGCGTGCACCGCGCCCTCGCGGATCGCGATCGGCAAGGCTTTCCCCGCGGCGAGCGCGCGATCCACCTCACCCGTGATCACGACGCCGTTCAGCACGGAAATACCGCCCAGGGCGATGAAGCCGACCGCGGCCGGCAAGCTGAACGGCAAATCGCGCATCAACAGGCCGATGATGCCGCCCATGCTGGCCAGCGGCGCCAAGAGGAACACCGCGATAGCGCGGCTCGCGCTCTGAAAAATGCCGAATAGCATGCCGATGATGATCGCGATCACCGCCGGCACCACCACTGCCAAACGCTTGGACGCGCGCTCGAAGTTCTCGAACTGACCGCCCCACTCGATGCGGTAGCCGGTGGCGAGCTGGATCTCGCGTCCAACGGTCGCTTTCGCTTCTTCGACCCACGACACCAAATCGCGGCCGCGCAAGTTCACGTCGATGCGGATCAACCGCTCGCGGTTTTGACGTTTGACGACTGAAGGCCCGTCTTCTTCGTTGATTTTCGTCACTTCGGAGAGCGGCACCGAGCGACCGAGGCCACCCTTGACGAACAGCCGCGAGATCCCCTCTGGCGTGGGAGCTTGCGGGGCGTTGAACACGCGCAGCTCGAAGCGACGGTGCTGATCGTACACATCGCCCACGCGCAGCCCTTCGCGCGCGGCTTCGATCACGTGCAGCGTGTCTTGCGCGCGCACGCCGTAGCTTGCCATGCGCGCGCGATCGACCGAGATGTTGATGGCGGGCTGGCCCAAGATGCGCTCGATCCGCAAATCACCGGTACCGCGTATTTTGCCGACTTTTCCGCCGATCTCGTTGGACAGACGCACCAGCTCGTTCAAGTCTTGACCGAACAGCTTGATCGAAACGTCGGCGCGCGAGCCGCTGATCAACTGATTCGTCAGATCTTCGATCGGCTGCGACACGGCCACGAAAGTACCGGGCACTTTGGTCTCGATGGCGTCTTTCAATTTCACCGATAAGTCATCGAAGTCGTCCGCAGTGGTCCATTTGTTCATGGGCTCGAGCGGCACCAAGACGTCCGTGCTGTCGTAGCCCACGGCGTCGAGGGCGAGCTCCGCGCGTCCGGTCATGGCCAAGGCGCGCTTCACTTCGGGGAATCCGCGCAGCACCTTTTCGGTCTCGAGATCGAGCGTGCGCGCCTGAGTCAGACCGATGCTCGGTGCGCGGCGCATCGCCACGACCAGGTCGCCCTCGAAGATGCGCGGTACGAACTCGGCGCCCGCGCCACCGAAGGCATACACGGCAGCGACGGTCGCGAGCACGGACGCGGAGAGCACGTACACGCGGCGCGCGATCATGAACTCGAGCACCGGGCGATAGCCCTGCGTTAGCGATTCCAGCCATTTCGGGCCGTGATCCTTGGCTGGCGGCACGAACGTGACCAGCAACGCGGGGAAGAACACGACCGTGTACACCAGCGCGCCGAACAGCGCGCAGGCCATGGTCAAGGCCATGGGCCGAAACATCTTGCCCTCGACGCCTTCCAGGGTGAGCAGCGGCAAGTACACGAGCATGATGATCGCGACCGACAGTGCGACCGGTTTCACCACGCTGATGGCGACGTTCTCGTATTCTTTTGCCCGCAGCTCCAGGGTCAGCTTCTTGCCGGCGGTCAGCGCGAGCGCGGCCTCCAACACCACGATTGGGCCATCGACCAAGAACCCGAAGTCGATCGCGCCGAGCGACATCAAGTCACCCGTGACGCCGAACAGGTTCATGCCGATCAGTGCCACGGCCATGGATGCCGGGATGCCGAGCGCAGCCACGAGGGCGCCGCGGATCGTGCCCAGGAACAACGCCAGCACGAAGGTGACGACCAAAATGCCTTCCACGAGATTGGAGGCCACGGTCGACAGCGTGCGCGACACGAAATCAGCCCGGTCGTAGAGAACGTCCACCGTGACGCCGCTCGGCATTTCTCGCTGAATTTGGGCCATCTTCGCTTTGACACCGTGCACCGTGTCGCGGCTATTGGAGCCCACGAGCATCATCACGATGCCGGTCACGACCTCACCCTCGCCGTCCATGGTGACCACGCCGTGACGCAGTGCTTGGCCGACCTTCACCTGAGCGACATGGCGCACGAGCACCGCCGTGCCGTCGGAAGCCGTGGTCAAAACGACATTGCCGATTTCATTTTCATCGACGAGCAGCCCACTGCCGCGAATGAGCAGCGCTTCTTCACCGCGCTCGACGTAACCGCCGCCAGCGCTGACGTGAGCGGCGCGCAGGGCCTCGACCACATCCCCCACCCACAGCCCGCGCGCTTTCAGCTGATCGTGGTCGAGGTGCACCTGGAACTGCTTCAGCTCGCCGCCGAACGAGTTCACCTCGATCACGCCCTCGACCGTGCGCAGCTTGGGGATGATCTCCCAATCCAGCATGGTCCGCAGCTGCATTGGGGAGTGCAGCTTGCTCCGCAAAACGAAGCGGTAAATCGTGCCCAAACCGGTGGTCACCGGCGCAAGCTCGGGGATGCTCACCATGGGCGGCAGATCCGCTTGCACGAGGCGCATGCGCTCCAAAATCATCTGCCGCGCGAACCAGACGTCCGTGCCGTCTTTGAACACCACGGTCACGAGCGATAGGCCGGCGCGCGAGATGCTGCGGATCTCCTGGCTCTTGGGCACGCCGTTCACGGCGTTCTCGATGGGCGTGGTGACAGCGCGCTCGACCTCGGTCGGCGAGAGGCCCGCGGCTTGCGTGATGATATCGACTTGCACGCTCGATACATCGGGCAGTGCGTCGATGGGCAGCTTCGCGAGCGCGAACGCCCCTGCCCCGAACAGCGCCAGCAACAGGACCAAAACCAGCTTGCGATAGCGGATGGAGGCAACCGCGAGTTTGGAGAGCATGACGAGTTCGACCGTATGAGCCGCGTGAAGATCCAGCAATGCCACCGGCTTGGAATGACAAACTCGTCATCTGCGTGTCATGTTTCGAGAGAGCGCATCGCGAGGGCTTCGGTACGACTGACAGGCGTCGAATCGCGAGACCACTTCAAGACGAAAATCGTAGCGTGAATTCACGCTACGATTTTTGCGTGAGCACCCCATGCGGTGCGGTCGCCGCGGTCGCGGTGAGGCGGCCGGGCTCATTCCTCGATCCCGTCCGCTTTGTCATACGATGACAGCACAACCGCCTGCTCCGATACGTGCCGAGAGCTCGCTCGCGGTTTCGAAGAACTTGAAACCCTCACGCTCGGTTGGACTGCGGCAAAGTGACAGCTGCGTAGTGACCAACCATGAGCGGACCCGAACACAATTTTAGATGGCGAAGTCGGCGCAGGCAGTGGTGTACTCTTTCACGCGAGAGAGGGCGCGCCGGCGGCGTCAGCAAAGTGCAGTCCGCTTCGAACCCGCGTTCCGGATGGTCGT
>JBEQTH010000042.1:0-20800 GCA_040348785.1 Myxococcales bacterium
CTTGGGGTCCTTGAGGCCGGCCCGGGTGCGCCGGATCGACTGCGACACCGCCTTGATCGCGGGCTCCTGGCCGACGATCCGCTTGTGCAGCTCGTCCTCCATGCGGAGCAGCTTGGCGGTCTCCTCCTCGGTGAGCTTGTAGACCGGGATGCCCGTCCACAGCGCCAGCACCTCGGCGATCGACTCCTCGGTGACCTCGTTGAAGAGGTCGACGCCCTCGGCGCGCCACTCGGTCTCCTTGGCCTCCCGCTGCTCGAGGAGCGCCTTCTCGTCGTCGCGGAGCTTCGCGGCGCGCTCGAACTGCTGCGCCTCGATGGCCGCTTCCTTCTCTCGACGCGTGTTCGCGATCTGGTCCTCCAGCTCGCGGTAGTCGGGCGGTGCCTGCATGCGACGGATGCGCAGGCGCGAGCCCGCCTCGTCGATGAGGTCGATCGCCTTGTCGGGGAGGTGACGGTCGGAGATGTAGCGGTCGGCGAGGTTCGCCGCCGCGACCAGCGCCTGGTCGGTGATGGTGAACCGGTGGTGCTGCTCGTAACGGTCGCGCAGGCCCTTGAGGATCTCGATCGTGTGGGCCACCGAGGGCTCCTCGACCTTGATCGGCTGGAAGCGGCGCTCGAGGGCGGCGTCCTTCTCGAGGTGCTTGCGGTACTCGTCGAGCGTCGTCGCACCGATGGTCTGCAGCTCGCCGCGGGCCAGCATCGGCTTGAGGATGGAGGCCGCGTCGATGGCGCCCTCGGCCGCACCGGCGCCCACGAGGGTGTGGAGCTCGTCGATGAACAGGATGATGTCGCCGCGGGTGCGGATCTCCTTCAGCACCTTCTTCAGGCGCTCCTCGAAGTCGCCGCGGTAGCGGGAGCCCGCCACCAGCGCGCCGAGGTCGAGGGTGTAGAGCTGCTTGCCCTGGAGCGTCTCGGGCACCTCGCCGCCGACGATGTCGGTGGCCAGGCCCTCGACGATGGCGGTCTTGCCGACACCGGGCTCGCCGATGAGCACGGGGTTGTTCTTGGTGCGGCGCGACAGCACCTGCATCACGCGCCGAATCTCTTCGTCACGCCCGATGACGGGATCGATCTTGCCCCGCTGGGCCAGCGCGGTCAGATCGCGCGTGTACTTCTCCAGCGCTTGGAATTTGCCTTCTGGATTTTGGTCTGTGACGCGCTGGTTGCCCCGAATTTCGGCCAAGGCGCGCACGAGCTTGTCGTACGAAAGGCCGTGCCGGTCGGCGACCGACTGCACGTCTTTGTCGTGCTTCACTGCGGCGAGCAGGAAGTGCTCCACCGACACGAACTCATCCTTCAGCTTCTTGGCTTCGTCCTCGGCGTGGTTCAAGAGGGGCACGGTGCGCCGGCTGAAGCTCGGCTCTGCACCGCCGCTCACTTGCGGCAAGCCGTCCACCCGGGTGTTGAAGTCTTTCGCGAGCGCAGCGGGATCGGCTCCAGCGCGTTGCGCGAGCGCGGCTCCCACACCGCCATCCTGCTTCAGGATCGCGACCAACAAGTGCTCCGGAATGAGCTCCGGGTTGCCACGCCGAGACGCCTCGGCGGCAGCGCTTTGCAGGGCTTCCTGACTCTTGCTCGTCAAACGATCCATTCGCATGCAACGACTCCGTGCTTCGGGCGCCCAAGCGGGCGCTGAAGCAACGTAAGGCTCACGAACGATGGATCAAGGGGGGGCTCAGGCCCTCACCGCACGGACCCAGAATGAGCAGAAAAGCCGCGGAGCTCAGGTGCCCGCGCTACCGCCCTCGCCGGCTGCGCCCGGTTCGATTGCGCCGGAGGAACCGCCGTGGCTCGCCCCAGCTTGGCTCGCCCCGCCGACGCTCTCACCGCCGCCGCCGGCGCCACCCTCACCGCCGCCGCCACACAGGCTCGGCGTTCCGCCGTCGACGAAGGGTGAGGAATCGACGCAGCCCAGACCGAGTTGAAAGATGCCGCCGAGCTTGTCCAGCATGTAGCCGCAGGTCCCGTTGTCGCGACAGCAGCCGGCAAACTGGATCTCGAGCGTGCTTCCTGTCACGGGCGTCTTGGCGCTGTTCGGACAGCTGGAGTCCTCCGTCCCCGGCTGATTCAACGGTTGGCAAGCGACGGGGAAGGTCGGACCGAACGTGGCTAGCACCGAGGAATCGAGACCACACTGGCTCGCCGCCTCGTCGGCGCAACACGGGGGAATCGTGAAGTCACCAATCGGCAGCGTCACCGCTTTGCACATTGCAGAGCCGCACTTCAGCGCGCCAGGCGCGCCGGCCATGGCGGTTTTGCCAGCGCTTCCAGCGCTTCCGGCGCGACCGGTGGCGCCGCCGCTTCCACCGCGCCCACCGCTAGGCGTCTCGTTACCCGGATTCGACGAGCTGCCGCCGCACGCAGACGCGAAGGCGAAGGACACCACCGAGGCCACACCAACCATCCGCACGGCTCGCCAAAACATTGCGTTCGAGTATTTCACGCGTACCCCCCGAACGCGAGCCCTTCCGAGTGCGCTGGCGCAGCGCCGCGCGCTGTCGCCGTTGAAACAGTCCTACATCGACCCGCAACGTGCACCTGCGAACCTCGGTCCCCTGAGTCGCAGGCGCTTGTTGCGCATTTTCCGGCCGCGCTTAGCTGTTGATCAGGACCGCGCTTTCTTGCGACTGCGGCCGCCGAGCAACTGCACGATGTCGTCCCACTGTTCCGGGCTCTTCATGAGCGCCCCGAACAGCTGGGGGTGCAGGTGCCCCGCCGCTGCAAGCCAGCGATAGCGCTCGACGCCGTTTACGTGAAGAAACGAGGCGATTTCTTCGAGCCGACCGATGCCAATGCCTTTGCACAGACCCGACTCGAGCATTCCCACGTAGCTCCCCGAACGAACGCCAAGCTTTTTGGCCAGGTCCTTCTGCGTCAACCCGCGATGCATGCGCGCTGAGCGAATGAGCCGACCGACCTTTTTTGTAGTGCCTTTCTCCGCCATCGGATCCCGCGCTACCCGGCGGAGGCACCCGGTGCGAGGGGCACCATTGGCTTGCGCTGGGCAGCCCCTCCTTTCTGACCGCAGTGACTCGTAACGCTCTACCCAAAGCCCACGGGACGAACCCAGGGGATCCAAGCAAACCCTCGTAAGGCGTAGACTAAACCGGGCTCGCCAGAGTTCGCAACGATTACCGTTACCGAAACTCACTGATTCGATGTGCGCCGGTGGTGAGCGCACGAACGAGCTCGCGAACGTCATCTTCGGAGTGGTGAGTCGTGAGCATGACGCGAATGCCTGCGCGCCGTCGTGGAACCGCCGGAAAGACTGACAGATTCGTGAAGAACCCGGCCGCGAGCAGGTCGCTCGCGCGGTCCAAGGCTTGCTCCTCAGCCCCGATTTCGATGAAGCGCACGGGGCTCTCGGAGGCGTCGCGGAGGCGAAGTCCCGAATCGAGAGAAAGCTCATTGAAGAGGTGGATGCGATCGCTAAGTAGCGATTGTCGTTGCTGCAACTCGCCACTCAGGTGCAGCCGCGCAGAGGCAATTCCTGCCCCAATTTGCCCCGGCTGGAGCGGCCCCGAGAAAATGAGTGTGCTACCGCAGGCTCGCACCAAGCGGCGAGTCTCGTCGTCGGAGAATACGAATACAGCACCGGCGGCAGCAAAGGCCTTGGACAGACCTAAGGCAACCACCGTTCGCTCACGAATCGGCCCGAATCCGAGCACGGTCCCAGCGCCGTTCTTGCCGGTCCAGCTCATGCCGTGGGCGTCGTCGACGTACAGGTGCAGTGCAGGATGCCGCTCCTGCAGTGCGTAGAGCTCGGGTAGCGGCGCGCGGTCCCCGTGCATGCTGTAGATGCCGTCGCACAGGTACCAGATCTTTTCGTAGCGATGGCTCAACTGAGTGAGCATTTCGTCCAAGCGCTCCACGCTGTTGTGCGGCAGCTGGGTGCACTCGATTCCGGCGGCGCGTAGCGTCGGCAAGACCGCCTGCACACTGGCGTGAACCAATACGTCGTACAGCACGGCGTCGTGCTCGCCGACGATCACGGGCAGCGTGGCCAAGTGCCCGAGCGAGGTCGTCTGCGTGACCACGACGGGTGCGCCGTCGAAGATCCGTGACAGCAATGCTTCGTACTCGGCGTACAGCGGCGTAGAGACGTAGGCACGCGAGGAAGAGAACTGCACGCCGTAGCGCCGGATGGCGTCGCACGCGCCTTCCTTGAGTCGCTCGTCGACCTCGAGCCCGAGGTACGAGCAGCTCCCGAAGTTCACGAGGTCGCGCCCTCGCAGGCGGACCTCGCGCCCGTTGCAGGAATCACCTTCTGCGTCGAGATGAATCAGACCGCGCGCCGAGAGCATCTTGACGGTCTCGTCGACCAACTGGTTGCGCTCCGCGCGACCCGGACGAATGGACATAGAGCGGCTCGCGCCGCGACTCGTAGACATGACTTCGCCGTCCTTCTCCCCACCCTCGGGTTGGACTCGCTACATGGCTGTTACTGAGCCACTGCAACACTCGCGAGGGTGAGAGCGGTACTTTCCGCGCTCAGCGAGTGTTGCAAATCGGTCTTACAAGCCCGTAGATCAGATGTCCAAATTTCGGACGTTCAAAGCGTTCTCTTCGATGAACTTTCGGCGCGGCTCGACTTGATCGCCCATCAGCACGCTGAACAACTCATCCACGCGTACTGGATCGTTGACCTTCACTTGCAGCAGCGTGCGCGCGTCTGGGCTCATCGTGGTGTCCCACAATTGATCGGCGTTCATCTCGCCGAGGCCTTTGTAGCGCGTGATCTGCATGCCTTTGCGGCCGCGTTCGGAGATGAACGCTTCCAGCGCTTCTGGATCCGGCAAGACGCGCGGCTCGCCGTCACCAACCCTGACGGTATACGGCATGGCACCGATCGAGCGGATGTCCTCTTCGATCGAGAGCAGCTCTTGGTACTCGGCGGATTCCGCCAGTTCCCAATCTGCCACCGCGGGGCGCGCGGATGCACCTGGCCGAAACTTGACGCTCAGGCGACCTGCGTCGTGCTGCTTCTCCCACTCCACCGAGACGGACAACGGCATGAGGTCCGGGTAGCGCTCTTCCAGATACTTTTGCAGGCTTTGTGCGGCGGCTTCCACCGTCTCGTGATTGCGGAAGTCGGCCAAGGTCATGGCCTTGGCGCGCAGCAACGCGGCGACCACGCGGGCATCACAGCGGCGATCGATCTTGGCCAAGATGTTGCGCATGGCGCGCAGGCGCGAGGCCAGGTTGAACAGCGGCAACCCGGAAAGCGGCGCCGACTGGGTGTGACCGGTGCTCGCGGCCACACTCAGATCCTCGATCCCGTTCTCCATCAAGAAGCGATCGAGCGCGGGTTGATCCTTGAGGTACTGGTACTTCTTGCCCTTGCGCACGCCGAACAGCGGCGGCTGCGCGATGAACAAGTAACCTTTTTCGATCACGTCTCGCATCTGACGATAGAAGAACGTGAGCAGCAGCGTGCGGATGTGACTGCCGTCGACATCGGCATCGGTCATCAGGATGATCTTGTGATAGCGGAGCTTCGAAATATC
The DNA here is from genome assembly GCA_040348785.1 of Myxococcales bacterium. Classification (GTDB taxonomy): domain Bacteria; phylum Myxococcota_A; class Polyangia; order Polyangiales; family Polyangiaceae; genus PMG-095. The sequence continues at coordinate 5,507 of JBEQTH010000042.1, forward strand.
GAAACCGCCGTTGTCACCGATGCCGCAACCGAGCGCCGAAATCAGAGTGGCGACCTCTTGAGAAGCGAGCATGCGATCCAGGCGCGCGCGCTCGACGTTCAAGATCTTGCCCTTGAGCGGCAGAATCGCCTGGAAATGCCGATCACGGCCCTGCTTGGCGCTGCCCCCGGCGCTCTCGCCCTCGACGATGTAGATTTCCGAGATCGTGGGGTCCTTGCTTTGGCAGTCCGCTAGCTTGCCGGACAGCGACGAGCCGTCGAGCACGCCTTTGCGCACGACCTCACGCGCCTTGCGGGCTGCGTCACGCGCCTTGGCGGCCATCACGGCCTTTTCCAAAATCTTGCGCGCGACTTGCGGGTGCTCTTCGAAGTAACGGCCCAAGTGCTCGGAGACGGCGTTCTCGACGATGCCCTTCACGTCACTCGAGACCAACTTGGATTTGGTCTGCGAATCGAAGCTGGCGTCCGGGTGCTTCACGTGGATGACGCAGATCACGCCTTCGCGCGTGTCGTCACCGGTGAGGCCGGTTTTGGCTTCTTTGAACAGATTGTTGGCTTGGCCGTAGTTGTTCAGCGAACGCGTGAGCGCGCCGCGTAAGCCAGTGAGGTGCGTGCCGCCATCCTTGTTGTGGATGTTGTTCGTGTACGGCAGGATTTGCTCGGCGTACGAGTTGGTCCACTGCAGGGCCATGTCAAGCTCCATGGTCCCTTTGCCATCACCGGTGGGGTACTCGCCTTTGAAGGCGATCACGTCCTCGTGCACGGGTTCTTTGGCTTGCGCGAGCAACGCCACGAATTCGCGGATGCCGCCTTTGTACTCGTAGGTGTCATTGCGGCCCTGGGCGCGCTCGTCCACCAAGCGGACCATCAAACCGGAATTCAAGAACGAGATCTCGCGCAGGCGATTGGCGAGGATGTCGTAGTTGTATTCGAGATTGGAGAAGATCTCGTGGTCGGGCTTGAAGGTGACCTTCGTCCCCGTGGCATCGGACTCACCAATCGCCGCTAGCGCCGACTGCGGCACGCCGCGGCGGTACTCCTGAAACCAGACCTTGCCCTCGCGCTTGATCTCGAGCCGCAGCACCTCGGACACGGCGTTGACGGCGCTGACGCCGACGCCATGCAGACCGGCGGAGACTTTGTAGCTCGAGTGATCGAACTTACCGCCTGCGTGTAGCACGGTCATCACGACCTCAGCGGCGCTGACTCCGCGGTCTTCCATGATACCGACCGGGATGCCGCGGCCGTTGTCCTCGACCGTGATCGAACCGTCGAAGTGAACGGTGACGGTGAAGCCGTTACAGAAGCCCGCCAGGTGCTCGTCCACCGCGTTGTCGACGGCTTCCCAGACCAAATGATGCAGAGCCGAGCCGTCGTGCACGTCGCCGATGTACATGCCCGGGCGCTTGCGCACGGCCTCGAGGCCTTCCAGCACGGTGATGTTTCGAGCGTCGTAAGTCTCCGCGGTCCGCGGTTGGTCTTCTGATGCCTCGGTCGTCAACTTGGAGGTCCTGGTCGGATGCGAGAAGGGCTCGGCAAAACGCCGGAATGAGCTCGCAAATGGGTAGCTGTTTTTATAGTCATTGCGAGCCCGTCACGCAAGCTCAATCCCGCATAATTCGTGCTGGATCGAGGCTCGTTCGCGCTCGTTGTCTCGTGGTCGTTTGGGGGCGTTTGTCTCGTCGTCGTTTGGGGCCCCGACCCCAAACGACTGACGTCGATTCGATGCGATCTTTGAGCGCGAGTTTCGGCTCGGGTCAGAGCGCTTTTAGGGCGCCGGAAGTGAGCACCCAGTCGGCGCGTTCTCGGGCGCTCGTGCCCGGGGTTGGAAACAATTCCGGGCGCGTCGTGGTCACGAAAACTTGGCTCTGCGTTTCACGCAAGAAGTCGTAAACCGCGCCCGTGCGCGCGGGATCCAGCTCGCTCGAAACATCGTCCAAGAGCAGCACCGGGTGCGCGTGTCTGGCATCACGCACGCATTCGAGCTCGGCGACCTTGAGCGCCAGCGTCAGGATGCGCTGTTGACCTTGTGAGGCGTGATGGCGCGCGGAACGACCGTCGACCACCAGCTGGATCTCGTCGCGCTGTGGGCCGAACGAGGCGGCACGCTGACGGGCATCGCGAACGCGGCGCGCCGCGAGCTCGGCGGCGAATTCCGACGCCGCACTCGTACCTCCGGGCTTGTATTTGGCGAGCAATGAAAGCCCAGGCTGCGCCATGCGCAGAAATGCCGGCTCCAGGGCACGAATCAGGCGCTCGGCCGCTTCCGCGCGAGCTTGCGCGAAGCGCGCCCCGTGCTCGGCCATGACCTGCTCGAAAGCGTCCAGCTCGCGGGCGCTCGGGCCGCGCAAATCGAGGGCCGTCTTTCGCTCACGTAGCGCGCGTGTGTAGCGCAGGCGAGCGTCGCTGCTGCTCGGGTCGACGTACAGCGCCACGCGGTCGAGGAGCTTGCGGCGGGCGGCGGCGTTGGCATTTACCAGCTCGACATCACCCGGGTGAAACACGACCGCAGGCGTGCGCGTCGCGTAGGCCGCCAACCGCTCCGGTTTCTTGCCATCGAGCAGCACGCTCCGCTCCTTGTGACCGAGCGTCGCGCGTTGCTCGCGTTTGTGATCGCCGTCTTGGATCAGCGCGCGCACACTGGCGTACTCCTGACCTTGCTGAATCAGGCTCTCCAGCTTCTCGGCGCGAAAGCTGCGAGTGACGGCCACGAAGTACAGCGCTTCGAGCAGGCTCGTCTTGCCTTGACCGTTGTCGCCCGAGATCACGTTGAGCCCTGGCCCCGGCTCGAAGCCGACGTGCGACAGATTCCGAAATGCGCGCGCCGTGACCTTCTGAAACCGAATGAGCGCAGTCACGGCGAGCCCTGGCTTGGCGCTCGGCGCTTCAAATGCGCATCGGCATGATCACGGACAAGTAGCTCGTACCGCTCTCGGTGGCTGGCCGCACCACGGCCGGGTCGAGCTCGCCGCTGACCGCGAGCTCGATCTCTTCCGCGTCGACCGCGCTCAGCACGTCCAAGAAGTAACGCGCGTTGAAGCCGACGGTGAGCTCCGGACCTCCGTAGTCGACGTTCACTTCGTCGAAGCCTTCACCGCTGTCCGGGTTCTCGCTCTCGAAGCGCATCTTGCTGTTCGTGAGCGTGAGCTTGATGCCGCCCGTGCGGTCACTGGCGGCCACCGAGACGGCGCGTAGCGCGTCGGCCAGGGCAGCGCGGGGTGCACGCACCTTCTGCTCGCTGTGCTCCGGAATGACCTGCTGGTAGGGCGGGAACTGCGCGTCGACGAGCTTCACGCTGAACTGGAAGCCCGCCAATTGAAAGAAGGCGTTCGGACCGCTCTGCGAGATCCGAATCTCACCGGGAGCGCTGCCGTCTTCGCTGGCTTCGTCGCACAGCCGCTTCAGCTCGAGCACGCCCTTGAGCGGGATCAGCATCGTGGCCGAGGCGTGCTTGCCCGGCAGAATGGCTTCCATCTTCGACAAGCGATGACCGTCGGTGGTCACCATGCGCACGCGATCGCCGTCCCACTCGAACAGCGCGCTGTTCAAGTGCAGCCGAGTCTCGTCCGTCGAAATCGAAAAGTAGGTGCCAGCGATCAGCGACGACACCGTCGAGGTCGGGATGGTGAGCGGCGCGGCGTTCTCGTCGGGCTGCGGCAAGCTCGGGAATTCTTCGCCGGGGATGCCGTGCAACGTGAAGCGACGCGAAGCACCTACGGCGCGGATCGTCGTCGCGGCGCCACCCGACGTCACGATTGAAACCTGGCCTTCGGGCATCATCTTCACGCGCTCGAACAGGTCGCGTGCGCCGATCGCAATCGAGCCACCGCTCTCGACCTTTGCCGGGATCTTGCCGCTCACCGCGAGATACAAATCGGTGGCGGCCAAGCGCAATTGATCGGTGCCCGACACCTCGAGCAGAACGTTGCCGAGCACGGGCATGGTGCTCTTTTTGTCCGCCACGCCCTGGCAGCGCGCGAGGACTCGGAGCAGGTCTTTCTTGGCGACGACGACGTGCATGGGCCGACTCGTGTACCCGGGGACGCGCTCTGGCGCTAGAGGTCGCGCGGTGGCTCGCGACAGCTCGGTTTACCGGCCTGTTGGCCTGTGCGCCGAGGCTCCCGAACGCGATCTCTTCTTCTCTTCTCTCTTATTATTTATAAATAAAGAGCCGTATTAGTAGAGCCTGTGCGGACTGTGGGTATCTCCGCAAGCGTCGGAAACAAGCCAAGTTTTCGACCATTTCCGCTGTGGGCTTTCCCCGAGCGGCGATCGGGAGCAACACTGGATAACCCGGGCGAGGCGTGTTTGCCCCGCGTTCGTACCCGGGGAGTCCGCAGGGTTTTCCCCAGCCTGTCCCGGTGGCCCCAGGCACCAATTGGGCTGCCACGGGCCGCGCGTCGGCCGTTCGGAATCAGCCCCGCTCGGTGGCCGATTTGGCGCGCTTGCGGGCCAGGTTGACCTTGCCCTCCTTGGACCGTTTGCGAGGGCCTTCGGCGGGCAGCCCGAGGCGCGCAATGGCGTCGATCAGGGCGCTCCGGCTCTGCTCGTAGGAGCGCGGTCCGATGCGCTCTGCGCGCCTCGCAGCCTCCAAAGCGACGAGCTCACGAAGCAGCAGCTCGCGAGCGCGCTTCTTGTCTGCCGCCAAGTCCTTCCCGCCACTTGCATCGTCGAATGCGCCGTTGGCGGCGAACACGCCGCCGACGCCCAGGCACAACGCGATCGCGAGCGCGAACCAACGGCCCGGCCCCGGTGTGGGGATGCCGGACAGCGTGGCCACGAACTCCTTCAGCTCTTCATCGCGACGCAGCAGTTGTTTGACGGACACGAGCACGCGTTGCCCGTTGTTGTTCGCAGCGGGCACCGGCTCCTGAAAACCGTTGACCTCCAAATTCATGGTGGATGAGGCTTCTGCGATCACGCGCATCTCGGCCACGTGCGGCGGCAGACTCATCCGAAAGGTGAGTGAGTCCTCCGGGCCCTTCGGCAGTTGAAAGCGAAAAGAGGCTTCATTTTGGCCCGGCGAGAAGGTGCCTTTGAGCCGAGCGCCGACGCCATCGACTTGCTCGAAGTGCACGTCGGTCATGCCGTCTTGCGCCTTGAAGGCTTTGAAGCCCTTAGGCAGTTGGACGACGACGTCTTTCGGCACCCAGGTGACTTGGCCGACGTTGAACACGCGGAACAGCGCTTCGAACTGGAACACGTCGTCACGCGTCTCGACGTACAGGTAGCCGCGCATGCCGAGCTGCGTTTGCTCGATCTCGGACGTCGCCGGGAACACGTGCAGGATCACGCGCTGGCCCATGTCTTGGCGCAGGTTGAAAGGCGCGGTCTGATAACTCGCCGGCCCAGCTTGGACCGTGACGCGATAGGCGTGATCGCTACCGCGCGTGAGCCCGGTGAAGCGCACGTTGCCCTCGGCGTCCGCCGTGGCGAACTTCTCGGAGCGTGCTTCGCCCTCGGCGATCTTTTGAAATAAAATGCCCAGCCGCACTTGCTGACCGGCAAGCGGAATGCCCCGATCGTTCACGATGGTTGCGCTAATCGAGCCGGGCTCGAGACCAGCGACCGATTCGTTGACGTCGGCTTGCGGGTCGTTGCTATCACCCATCGCCGGGTGCCCAGGCGGGGCTCCTCCGCCGCTCTCCGCGCCGCTAGGGGCCGGCGCGGCATGGCCGTTGTTCACGGCGGGCTGCGGCGAGGGTGCTGGCGCGGCTGCCGTTGGTGCAGTTGCTGGCGGTGCCGGGGCGTTGCTGGCACTCGCGGTGGGCGTTGCGGCGAGCGCATGACCAGTTACGAATAGCGCGAGACTGGCGCTGGCGAGAGCGCGCTTCAGTGTGCTCACGACACGCTCTCCCCGGCTTCTACCAAGCTCTTACCGCAGGCCTTGCAGAAGCGCGCGTCGAGCTCGTTCTGAACCTGACACGAGGGACACGGGAGCCCCTTGTTGCTCGATTTTTCGGCCATTTCAGGCTCGGTTTCGGCGGGCTCAGCGCTCGCGTCCGCGCTTTCGACGGCGCTACTCTTGGCGTCGGTTTTGGCCAAACGACGCTCGAGCTCGCGTTCGACTTGCTGGCGTTGCGCGGCGAGGTGCTCGTTCAAGTTCTGAATCAGGCGCTTGGCTTCGGCTCGGTAGCGAGCTGCGTACTCGTGATAGTCCTCTTCGCTGATTTTCCCGACGCTGCGTTCGTACTCGAGATCCTTGAGCGCGCGCAGCACGGCGCGCTTTTGCTCTTCTTCCGCCGAGCGCGCGCCGAAGCTAAACGCCTCTTCGAAGGTCAGCTCCGACTCGCCAGCGAGCGCTTGCACGCTGCTCCAGAGTAAGAAAATAACCAATAACAGCGCGGCAGCGGCCAACGTCAGCACCACGAGCTGCACGCCATACAGCGTGCCAGCAACGATCGCTGCGACCAAAGTGAGGAGCGGCGCGGCCCAGCGGACCTCGCTCATGCGAAAGAAGCGCTTGTTCATCCGTCAGACGCGATCGACGCGCGAGCTTTTAGCATCATCTTTACGGCGGCGTCCGAACGCTACTACCGAGCCCAGACCCAAGCCCACCACGCCTGCCGTGCCGAGGCCCGAGGTGGGTAACTGACGGAGCGAGCGCGCCGACGCCATTTGGTCGGTGTGGCTCGGTTTTGCCGGCCGTTCGTGGCTGTAGGCCATGCCTGGCGCCATCGCGATCCAAACCGCGAAGGCCGTGCCCGCCGCGACCCCCGCCGCGCTGCGCACGTACGACCACGCCCCGACCTCGCCCAGGCTGAGCTCGGGGAAGAGTGAGGTAACGGTGCCTGCAATCAAGATCAAGAGGCCGAGCCAAATCCAAGACACCAAGGGGTTCACGTGTAGCTGAAAGGTGGCGCGCTTGGATTGCGGGTCGATCTGGCCGACGACCGTGTACAAGTCTTCGTGCAGCGAGCGCAGCATGGCAACCTCGGTGGTCGGGCCGTCGGGCTGCGATTGATAGATGAACTTGGCGGGGTGCACGTAGCCCATGTCTTTGCCCGCCCGCACGACCTTCAGATCGGCAAAGATCATCATCTTCTCGATGTCGGCTTGTTCGGCTGGGCTGCACTTCGGGTTGCCGGGGCAACGACGTGAGCCTTCGTAAGTGAGATCGTACTCCCCGATTTGGTAGTGATTGCCGGGCACCATCGCGGTCTCGCGATCGATGTTCCAGGCCGTGCCCGTGAAGCCCACGAACATCGAGACGATCCCCAAATGCACGATGTAACCGCCGTATCGGCGGCGGTTCTTCTCGACCAAGCGAAACAGCGAGAGCAACCCGGACTCGGGCTCGCCGCGTTTGTCTGCCGCAGCGCGGCGCGCGTTCACCCCGCGCACGAACTCTTGCACGATCACGGCGACGTTGAAGCCGCACAGCGCGATCGTGATGCCGGGCAACGTGGAGCCCACCTTCTGCAAGATCACCCCGACCGCCCCTGGGTAGAAGGCATCGCGCGCGACCAAGAACGGGTAGCCGAGGTAGTTGCCGACCGCGAGGTGCAACACGATCGTTGCGCCGGCCGCGATCAACGGAGCGCGGAACGCTTTCTTGATCGATGCTCCGCTGGTCTTCCGCCAGCCGAACAGCGGCGCCATGCCCATCAGCGCGAAGATGACGAGCCCGATCGGACCCATCCAACGGTTGAAGTGCGGCGGTCCGACGGTCGCGCTCTCACCCCAGAGCTCGCTGATCTTCGGGTACATCGTGGAGACCAGGATGAAGGTCATGCCGCCGAGCAATGCCCAGTTATTGGCCACGAACATGGCTTCGCGGCTGGCCACGGCTTCGATCTGACCCTTGCTCTTCAGCTCCGGCAGCCGCCAGACCATGAGCCCCAAGCTCGCGCCCAGGATGACGCCCATGAAGTAGACGAAGTAGGTGCCGATGCTGCTCTGCGCGAAGCTGTGCACACTGGTGATGATGCCCGCGCGGGTCAGGAACGTGCCGAAGATGGTTAGGAAGAACGTGAGGCAAATCAAGAACACGTTCCACACCCGAAGCATGGGCCGGCGCTCTTGGATCATCGTGGAGTGCACGTAGGCAGCCGCGGTAAACCACGGCAAGCACGCGGCGTTTTCCACCGGGTCCCACGCCCAGTAGCCGCCCCAGCCCAGCTCTTCGTAGGCCCACATCATGCCCAGCACGTTGCCGATGGACAGGAACAGGAACGCGAAGAGCATCCATTTGCGAACCGCGACCACCCACTCGTTGTCCAAGCGGCGCGTCACGAGGGCCGACACGCAGAACGCAAAGGGCACGGAACAGCCCACGAAACCCATGTACAAACAGGGCGGATGAATGATCATCCAGTAGTTCTGCAGGAGTGGATTCAAGCCTTCGCCGTCGGGGCGCGCACCGGCGATGCTCGTCTCGAACGGGTTCGCGGCGAACAGCATGATCATCGCGAAGAACGCGACGATCACCATCAAGGTCGCGATCACGTACGGCTGCAGCTCGCGGTAGCGACCCTTGAGCCAGGCCACGCACGCGGTCACGTATCCAGACAAGAGGAGCGACCACCAGAGCAGGGAGCCGTCTTGCCCGCCCCAGAGCGAGGTCAAAAGGTAGGCGGTCGACATGCGCCGGTCGCTGTAGTGAGCGACGTAGCGAATGCGGAAGTCGTGGGACACGAAGGCGTACGACAGCAGCAGCACCGCGAACAGCACCAGCGCCGAGGTCGAGTAAGCGCCCAAGCGCGCTGCTTGCAAGAGGCGTGGTCGACCGCGACCAGCGGCTAGCGCGACGGCGAAGGTGTACGCGGCGGCGACGAGAATCGCATACACGATTCCCGTGCCCAGCTCAGGGAGTGATTGCCACATTGAGGGTGGCCGAGCTTAGCGCGAAGGCACTGCCCGGGCACAGCGGTGGAGGCCGTTTTGCCGGGTCGCGTGTCGGGCCGCGCCGCGGTCGAGTGGCGCGGCGCGGGTCAGCCCGTTTTATTCCCGCGTTATTCTGACTTATCGGTGACGCTCGTGCCCACGGGATCGCCGTGGCAGACGCGGCGGATGTTGCCGGGCACCATCTTGAACACGCGGATGGGCAAGCCGTTTTCACGGCACAAAGCCACCGCGGTGGAGTCCATCACGCCCAGGTGATCGTTGAGGAAGCGGTCGTAAGTCACGCTGCTGAGCAGTTTGGCATCCGGGTGCCGGCGCGGGTCACGGTCGTACACGCCGTCCACTTTGGTGGCCTTGAGCAGGCAATCGGCGTGAATTTCCATGGCCCGCAGCGAAGCTGCGGTATCGGTGGAGAAGTATGGGTTGCCTGTTCCGGCGGCAAAAATCACGGCATGGCCACGATCCAAGTGACGCATCGCGCGGCGGCGGATGTAGGGCTCGGCCAGCTGCTTGATCTCGATCGCGGTCATCACGCGTGTCGGCACGCCGCTGCGCTCGAGGGCGTCTTGCAACGCGAGCGCGTTGATCACCGTCGCCAGCATGCCCATGTAGTCGCTCTGCGCGCGATCCATGCCCTCGCTGGCGCCGCGCAGACCGCGAAAGATGTTGCCGCCGCCAACGACGAGACCCAGCTGAACGCCGGTCGAGTGCACCTCGGCGAGCTCGCTTGCGGTCGCCTTGAGCGTGGTCGTATCGATGCCTGAGCCGCCCTCCTTGCCGCTCAGCGCTTCACCGCTGAGCTTGATGATGACGCGGCGGTAACGAAGCTTGCCCGAAGGAATAGACTCTTCTTCCACGTCGCGATGCGTACCGCTGCGGGCCGACGCGCGCAATGGCCGATTCTGGCACTTTTGTGTGGCTCGTAGTATCTGCAGGCTTCACGCATGCTGGCTTTCTGCTTCCCCCGCTCGACGGCGAGCCGCTCGCTCCTGCGCCAATCAGCGTGTGCGTTGGGGGCGCTTTCGCTCGTGAGCGCATGTCACGGTAAGCCCAAGCCGACGACCGAGCCGGCTGCTTCCGCCAGCCCGTCTGCTAGCAGCAGCCAGCTGACGCCGGAGCTTTCGCGCCAAGTGCTCGCCAAAGTGGGCGACCGCGAGATCACGCTCGGTGAATACGCCGAGACTTTGGAACGCATGGATCCGTTCGAGCGCCTGCGTTACCAGTCGCCCGACCGCCGCAAGCTGCTCTTGAACGAAATCATTCAGGTCGAGCTCCTGGCGGAAGAAGCCAAACGCCGCGGCCTCGACAAGCAGCCCGAGACGCAAGAGCGGCTGCGTCAGATGCTGAAAGAAGAGCTACTGAGCAGCGTTCGGCGTGATGCGCCCGCGCCGACCGACATCCCCGAGGCCGAGGTCCACGCCTACTTCGACGCCCATCACGACGAGTTCAAGGAGCCGGAACGGCGGCGCGTCGCGCACCTCGAGCTGTCGAGCGAAGCTCAGGCCAAAGCTGCTTTGCAAAAGGCCGAGGGCGCGAGCGCGGCGGACTGGGGCAAGCTCGTGAACGACGTTTCGCTCGACAAGCCCGCTCAATCCTTGGGGCCGACCCCCACGGAGCTGGCCGGGGACCTGGGCATCGTGGGGCCGCCCGGGCACCCGCGTGGTGCAAATCCCAAGGTGCCCGAGCCGCTGCGCGCGGCCGTGTTCGAGATCGCACAGGTGGGCGGGGTGCTCGGCCACCTGGTTCGCACCGACAACGGCCATTTCCACGTCGTGCGCATGACCGGCCGCACCGAAGCGCGTGATCGCTCGTTTCAAGACTCCGAGCGCACGATCCGCGTGGCACTCGTGCAGCAGCGGATCCGTGAGCGCGAGGCGCAGCTCGAGTCCGAGCTGAAACAGCGCTTCCCGGTGAGCATCGACGAAAAAGCGCTGGCCGAGGTCAAAGTGCCCGAGCCGGAAAGCGGCGGCGCGCCGTCCCCGCCGCCGAGCGCGCGATGACCAGCATCGCGCCGCCCGATTCCGAGGACGCGCCGCTGCCCGATCCCACCGGGCTCAGCATGCTGCCGGATGCGGACGCCCAAGACTGGGGCTCTCAAATGCGGAACGCGGTGCGCACCGTGCAAGGCTTGGACGCCAAGCTCCGTCTGTCGGCAGACGAGCTCGCAGGCGCCTTGGCCGCCGAACGCGCCGGTCTGCCCATCTCGATCACGCCTTACTACCTCTCGCTATGCGACCCGCACGATCTGGATTGCCCGATCCGCCGCCAGGTCGTGCCGCACGCGCTCGAAGGCCGCGAGGTGGAAGGCGACCTACGCGACCCGCTGGGCGAAGAGGCACACGAAGTAGCGCCCGAGCTGGTGCAGCGCTATCCGGATCGCGCGCTGCTCTTGGCGACCGACCGCTGCGCGATTTATTGCCGATTTTGCACGCGCAGCCGCATCGTCGGCAGCGGCGGCGGGCCGCGCTCCGAGCTACGCCTGATGCCGGCCTTCGAGTACTTGCGCGCGCACCCCGAGATCCGCGACGTGATCGTCAGCGGCGGCGATCCGTTGGCGATGAGCACGAGCCGCGTCGTGCGCATCCTGCAAGCGCTACGTTACATCCCGAGCGTGGAAACGATTCGCATCGCCACGCGCATGCCCGTCGCGCTCCCGCAGCGCATCACCAATGAGCTGGTGCAAGCGCTCCGTCCGTTTCATCCGATCTGGATCATGACTCACTTCAACCACCCGAAGGAGCTCACCGCGCAAGCACGTGAGGGCCTGCGGCGCTTGGTAGACGCGGGCTTCCCGGTCATGAATCACACCGTGCTGCTCCGCGGCGTGAACGACGACAGCGCCGTGCTCACGGAGCTGTTCCGCGGCCTCGTCCGCGAACGCGCCAAGCCTTATTATCTGCTCCAAACCGATCCCGTGCGCGGCACGGGTCACTTGCGCACGCCGCTCGACACGGGCCTGCGCATCATGAGTGAGTTGCAAGGGCGGCTGAGCGGCATCGCGTTGCCCAAGTTCATCGTCGATACTCCGGGAGGCCTCGGCAAAGTGCCGGTCAGCCCGAACTACATCGTGTCCCGCGGCGCAGGGGTCACGCGCTTTCGCACGCACCGCGGCGTCGAGGTCGACTATTTCGATCCGCCCGAATAGGTCGGGCTCACGCGTGGCGTCGCGTTGCGGCAAGTGGAGAAATCCACACCGCTCGTCGCGGTGCGGTCGCAGAGATCAGATTGCCGCAACGAATTTTTCGCCACTTGGTGAATCTCGGCGAGGCGTGGTGCGCCGTTTGCGGCCGAGCTCGCGGCACGAACGTCACCGCTAGCATCCGAAGCGCCAAGGGCGCTATTGGGCGCCATTTCTCAAAGCGGGATGTTGCCGTGCTTTCGCGGCGGGTTCTTGTCTCGTTTGGTCGAAAATAGGTCGAGATAGAACGCCAGGCGCTTGCGGAGCTCGCGCGGCTCGATCACTTCGTCGATGAAGCCGAGGCCGGCGGCGTGATACGGGTTCGTGAAGCGCGTGCGGTATTCGTCGACGAATGCGGCCCGCGTGGCGGCCTTGTCGGCAGCGGCTTCGATGGTCTTCGAGTGGAGGATGTTCACGGCACCTTCGGCGCCCATCACCGCGATCTCGGCGCCGGGGAAGGCGAGGTTCACGTCGGCGCGGATGTGCTTGCTGTTCATCACGTCGTATGCGCCGCCGTACGCCTTGCGCGTGATCACGGTGAGCTTGGGCACCGTGGCTTCGCAGAATGCGTACAACAGCTTCGCGCCGTGAGCGATGATGCCGCGGTGCTCTTGATCGACGCCGGGTAGGAACCCTGGCACATCCACGAAGGTGACGATCGGGATGTTGAAGCAATCGCAAAAGCGCACGAAACGTGCGGCTTTCGTGCTCGCGTCGATGTCGAGGCAGCCCGCGAGCACGGCCGGCTGATTGGCGACGATGCCGATCGGACGACCATCGATGCGAGCGAAACAGGTCAGCATGTTGCGCGCGAACTCGGAGTGCGCTTCGAGCAGGTAGCGATCGTCGACCACGGCGCGGAGCACGTCCAGCATGTCGTACGGCTTGTTGCTCTCCTCGGGCACGATCCCTGAAAGCTCCGCCGTCTCTCGCTCGACTGGGTCGACGCTTTGCCGGCGCGGCGGATCTTCGGTGTTGTTCGAGGGCAAAAAGCTCATCAACTCGCGGACGCGCGCGATGCAGGCGGCGTCATTTCCGCTCGTGAAGTGGCACACGCCGCTGACCGCCGCGTGGGTGTGCGCGCCGCCGAGCTCCTCTTTGCTCACCTCTTCGTGAGTGACGGCGCGGATCACGTCGGGGCCGGTGATGAACATGTAGCTCGTGGTTTCGACCATGAACACGAAGTCGGTGAGCGCGGGCGAGTACACCGCCCCGCCCGCGCATGGCCCCATGATCGCGCTGATCTGCGGCACCACGCCGCTGGCCAGCGTGTTGCGTAGGAAGATGTCGGCGTAGCCACCGAGCGACTCGACGCCCTCTTGAATGCGCGCGCCGCCGGAATCATTGAGCCCGATGATCGGCGCGCCGACGCGTAGGGCATGATCCATGATCTTCACGATCTTCTCGGCGTGTGCGGCACCGAGCGAGCCGCCGAAAACGGTGAAGTCTTGCGCGAAGACGAACACGTTGCGACCATCGATGGTGCCCTGGCCCGTGACGACGCCGTCGCCGGGCACGTGCTGATCCTGCATCCCGAATTCGCTCGAGCGATGCGTCACGAAGCGCCCGATTTCGACGAAGCTGCCTGCGTCGAGCAAGAGCTCGAGCCGCTCACGCGCGGTCAACTTCCCGAGTTGATGCTGTTTGTCGATGCGCGCTTGGCCGCCGCCCAAGGCCGCCTTCGCGTTCAGCTCGGCCAAACGCTGCGCTTTGTCGGTTTCGGTCACGGCCAGTCCTCTCTCAGAAAATCAGTTTGAACAAGACGATCAACACGAATAGCCCGAGCACCGTGCCCACGAGCTGCACCCCTTGCCGCACACGCGCTTGGTCGTAGCTGCCGATCGCGCGCACCTGCAGCTCACGGCGCACCAGGAGCTTGTCCGCGCGGTCACTGACGTCGTGCACCCGCTCGAGCCACGACTCCGTGACATCGACCGTACCCGCGGCAGTGAGCACGGCGCGGCCCAAATCAGCGAGCGCCGTGCGCTGCAGGCTTTCGCTCTCGTTCAGGCCCTGACTGCGCACCTGCAGCTCTTTTCGATACTGCTCAGCCACGGCCTGCTTCTTGCGCGTGGTGAGCCGTTCGTTTTGACGGAGCGCGTCCAAGCGAGCCCGCGCTCGTTCGAGCGCAGTCTTGGCCTGCGCGAATTCGGCTTGGGTGTGCGCGAGCTCGGGCTTTGCATCCTCGACGCGCTGGCGCAGCGCGCTCAATTGCGACGCCTCTGGCTCGGGGATCTCCCCACCGGCAGGCCCGAGCTTTTGTTCGGCCACCTGCGTCACGGCGCGGATCTCGATGTGTGCTCGTTTTAGCTTGGCTTCGGCGCGTTTGGCGGCGGCCTCGCGCTCGTCGTACACGCGGATCGCGTCTTGTTCGAGCTGTTGCTCGGCCCTGAGCTGCTCGGCGATTTGCGAGAGCTCGGCGTCGAATTGGCCGCTGTGTGCGCTCGATTGCTGATTGATCGAGGAGAGCGCTTGACCCTGCTTGCCCGCGGCTTGTTCGAGCTCGACCAGCGGCGCAAACAGACGTCGGAATTGCTCGACCTTCTCGGCCGCGGGTCGCACCGTGCTCGCTAACTCGGCGAGTGTGGCCTCACGCTCGTGCTCGGCCCGTTCGTGCTCGGCCGCGATCGAAACCAACTGTCGCTTCAGCTCTCGCTGACGAGTGAACACACGGTACGCATAGGCCGGTGTGAGCTGCACGGCCGTTGGTACGTCGCCATAGTCAGCCAAGATCGCGATCTCGACGGGATCGAGCCTGAGCTGCGTCATGTCGGGCGCGCGCCCGGTCGGCCATGCCGCATGCCCGCCCTGACGGTCGATCCGCTCCGTGACCTTCGCCGCGTTCTGGCTCTGCTCGTGGAGCGACAGCGCGGGTGCTGCGGTCCGCTCCAGCTCGAACGCATCCGGATCTTCGAAGCTCACTGATGAGCCGAAGACCGGCGCGTGACCGCGCGGGTCCGCGTCCAGGTCCAAGCTCAGACTGCCGGTCTGAAAGCTCTCTTCTTCGAACAGGTTGGGTGCGGTGTAGCCGCGGCCCTGGTTCGGCGTGACCGGTGGCACCACCGCTGAAGGGGCGTTTGCCGGCTGTCGAAAGGATCGCGGCGCGGGCCCCAGCTCGAGGTCCGGGACTTCGAAGCTCGGCGCGGCGGGATGTTTCGGTCGCTGGGAATCGCTCATGGATCGCCCGAGTCAGCTGCGCGCTCGGCTCATCTCACAAATCTACCCCGGATCGGCGCACGGTCGGAGGGCCTATGCGAGGCGCGGCCGGATGGG
>JBEQTH010000061.1:0-9022 GCA_040348785.1 Myxococcales bacterium
CGCGGCAGGGTGCGGTGCAAGACCGAGCCCACGGTGCCGGCTTTGCGCGCGACCTCGTAGGCGTCCTTCACTTGGCCCAAAATCTGCGGCTCGCCGAGCACCATGGAGTCGAGCGAAGCGGCGACGCGGAACAAGTGCCGCACCGCAGCACCACCGACGTGCGAGTACAGATGTGCCGCGATGCCCGGCGCGTGCACGGCCAGCGCATCGACACACGCCTTGGCCACCTGCGCCAGATCCGAATCGAAGCCAGCGCGCCCCGCAGCTACTAGCTCGACACGGTTGCAGGTCGAGACGAGCAACGCCTCACCGACCTCCGGACGCTGCACGAGCCCACGCAGGAAATCCGGCAAGCCCGCCGAGTCGAGCACCAGCTGCTCACGAACCGCGATCGGCGCGGTGCGGTGCGATAGCCCAACGACGACGATCACGTGCTGCCCCCGCCGCTCAAACGCACCGCGTACAAGAGCATCACGAGCAGCATGCACACCACACCGGCGATCGTGCCGTAGGCCGCTTTACGCCCACGGAAACCGGCCGTTTTGCGCAACACCAACACTGCGCCGAGGAGCAGCCAGGTGGCATAGCCGAGCAGTGACCGTAAGAACTCCGCGCTGCCCACTTGGCTCAACTGATGGCTGAACACGGCGCCCGTGACCACCCCGAACGTGAGCAGCGGAAAGCCGGCCAAGAGCAGGCGATGCGAGGTCAAATCCAAAGCGTCGAGCGGCGGCAAGCGCGAGCCCAGGCTCAAAGCCCGCTTCTTGGTGCGTAAGCGCCGCTCCTGCACCAGATAAACCGAGCCCGCGGCGCCCGCGATCAAGAAGAACCCAACGCCGCCGACGTTGGCTGCGATGTGGAACATGAGCAGCGTGCGCGACACGCCGCGCACCGCGTCGCTGGTCTGATTCACGAACTGCGCGCCGACCAAGAACGTGAGCGCGATGGGCGCGACGAACGCACCGAGCGCGTACAGCCGCAGCCGCTCGCGCAAAATCAAGTACGCGCCGACGGCGATCAGCGCGGTGAAGCTGAGCGCGAAATGCAGTGAATCAATCGGGCAAACGTGGGAAAGCAGGCTGGCCGTGACCACGTGGATCGCGTGTAGCGCGCCGCCGATGGCGAGCAAACGCGGCGCCCACGACGTGCGTCGGTTCTCCGGATCGCGCCGCGCAAAATCCAAGAAGAACAGCGTTGCCGCCACCGAATAGGCGATGACGCCGAGGCAGAAGGCGATGGTAGCGAGCTGATCCATGGGCTCTCCTCACTTCCTCACAGGTTACGCACGAGGAACGAGGCCAACAACTCTTCGTCACTGCCCGCGGGCGCACTGGCGCGCTGAGCCGGAGCCCCCGATTGCTCGGCGCGATGCTCCGCGAAGGTGCCAACGGGCGAGCCGAGCCACCCGGGAACGATCTCGTACGCATTGTCGGCGATGACCATGGACTGGCCGAGCAACGACGCCCCGAGCTCACTCAAGAAGCCGACGGTCTTCACCTTGCCCATGACCTCGTGCGGGTCGGGCAAACCGCTCACTTCGGCCATCACCCGCGCGGCTTCGACCAGCCGGTAGCGACGCCGTTCGGTCTTGATGGTGAGCAAGCCCTGCGCGAGCTCGACCTCACCGTTTCCAAGCCAGCGGTCGAGCGCCTCTTGAGGAAAGAAGACGCGGTTCTTGCTCATTGACGAGGCATTCTTTACCACCGCTTGCCAGCGGGAGCCCCAAAAGCCCGGCAAGGGCGGCAGAACCAGGGACAAACACGGCATTTCATGGGGTCCAGCGCGGCCGGGGTTGGTTCGGCCGCGGCCTTGCCGAAGGCGAGCCGCGCCGGGGCGCGCAAAGCCGGAACTAGTTCCGGAAATGGATCAAAAATCGGCGCTCATCGAAGCAAGCCGGGCGCCCGTGACATCGCGCCCCACTCGACGAGATGGAACGGAGCAGCTACGGTCGGCGTCGCATGAACCTCGCGCGAAAAGGCGGGCTGCTCGGCCTCGGCTTGCTCTCGTTCTTCATCCTTTGGGGTTGTCACGACAACAACTGTCGCCCTGGCGACAGTTGCTACTGCTCCGGCGGCGACAACTGTTACTTCGACTGCGGTGACGACTGCCACACACAGTGCACGAACCTGAAGAACTGCGGCAACGTGTGCGGCGACGATTGTTCGCTCGACTGCACGAACATGGACACCTGCTCCACGTCCTGTGACAGCCACTGCAGCTTGAACTGCACGCAGATGCAGCAATGCTCCGCGATCTGCGGAGAGGACTGCCAGGTCAGCTGCAACAACCTGACCGATTGTGAAGCCCGGGTCGGTGCCGGCAGTCACGTCGATTGCAACAGCCTCAGCCATTGCCGCGTGTGGTGCTCCGGAGCCTGCACCGTCACCTGCCAAGGCGTGAACCCCGGTGATTGCGACGTGACCTGCGCGGACGGCAGCGCACCCGTGCCCTGTGCCGGCGGTATGGCCTGTGGAGCTTGCAAATGATGTCCCACCTCTGGCTGCGCCGTGCGCTGTGCGCCGTCCTCACCCTGGCGTCGTGGCTCGGCGCATCGGCCGCCCACGCGGAATCGACGATCAAGCACCCCGGTGACCATCCGGACTACGTGCTCGAGGCCGAGCCGCATTTGATCCTCGCGCCGCTCGACCCGCCGTACGACGGCCGGGGCACCGGTCTCGGCGTTGGCTTTCGCGGCACGGTTCAAATCCTACACAACGGCTTCATCCCCAAGATCAACAACTCCGTCGGCATTGGCTTCGGGCTCGATTGGGCACATTACTCGCGCGACAACAACGCTCGCGGCTACTGCACCCACTACGAGACGCTCCAGGCCACGCGCGTCTGCACGGAGGTGAACGGCGGCGGCTTCGACCGCAATTACGTCTTCTTACCGGTCGTTCTGCAGTGGAACTTCTGGTTCGATCCGCATTGGTCCGCGTTCGTCGAGCCCGGCTTCACGTTCGTGTTTCACGACCACGGCAGCTTCGATTTCGAGCCCATCGTGCTCTATTTGGGCGGGCGTTACCATTTCAACGACCGTATTGCCCTGACCATGCGCCTCGGCTACCCGACGTTCTCTCTCGGCGCGTCGTTCCTGTTTTAGGACGACGCGCCGACCGTCGACGCACGCCGCTCACTCGCCCGCGCGCGTCACGGCGAGGTCGCCCGAGACGACCTCCCGCTTGGACTCCACGACCAGCGCGATCGCGCTGTACTTTTCGGTCCGCAGCACGCGCAGCTCGGCGATCGTGTCTTCCGGGAACTTGTCTTCCTTGTCGGAGAGCGGCGTGTCCTCGTCGTCGGCTTCTTCCGGCGAGTTGATCAGCATGCGCCGGCGTTGCATCGGCGCAGACGTGGTGAGGCTCGCGTGCCAGCTGTCGCCCTTGCGTAACACGAACAAGCGGCTGCCCTGGAGCAAGCCATCTTCGCTGCCCTTGTCGATGAAAACGATCTGATCGCGAGCGATGTAAACGTTCGGATAGATGCTGGTGAGCACGCGGGCAAACACCCGAGCGCTGGTCTTGACGGGTGGGACCACGTCGAAGCGGCGACCGACCGGCCCGACCTTGGCGCCGCGCTCGACGACGTCCACCGATTCGGTGAGCACCGCGCGCGCCATGTGCGTCTCTGGATTGAAGTCGATGATTTTCACCGTGCCGCGGATGGCGACAATCTCACCCGGCGGACGCCGCGCGCCCTCGACCTTCTCGGGCTGACGCACGGAGTTGAACACGGTGAGCTCCTGGCCCTTGGCCACGTTCACGTCCGGACGTAGCGTCAAAACGACGTGGTTGCCGTCGGCGAGCATCATCTGCTCTTCGTCGGAGCCCACGAGCTCGCCCCACACGTCGCGCTTCGGATCGCCGATGTAGCCCTGATCGCGCAGGAAGACGGTGTCTTTGTTCACCGTCGAACGCCGTGCGACGGGACCGCCACCGCTACCGAGCGTCGCGGTTTTGCGATTCCCGAGCGCGAGCGCTTGTGTCGAGCCGCCACCCGTGGCGCTGGTCAAGCGCACTTGATCGCCCGGGTAGATCCAATGAGGGTTGGCGATCTGCGGGTTGTAGCTCCAGACCTTCGGCCAAGCCCACGGGTTCTGGTAGTAGTGGTTACACAAATCCCAGAGCGTGTCGCCGCGCCGCACCAGATGAATGTCGGGCACTTGCTCGAAGCTGACTTGCTCGTCGCCTGGCAGAATCGCATTCGTGCCTTGCGAAGCGCCGCTGCTCGCCGAGCCCAATGCGCTGCCCTGCGAGTTGGTAATGACGGTCGAGGTCCGCGGCGCGACGCCCGTGCTGGCCCCTTGGTTCGCGTTGGCAGGCGTGACCAACACGCTGCCGTTGTTCTGTGGTGCGATGACCACCGAGTCCCCGCTGTCGGCGGGGATCGTCGGAGTGGCCGTATCAGGACCGAAGCCCTGGGCACGCGCGAATTGAGCCGTCAGTGAGACAGCGCTCAATACGGCAAAAAGAAAGCCTCGCTGCATGACCAAAATCCTCACCGCTTGCGCTTCGGGCTATCTGAGCCGGGGTCGACGTCCGTGCGAGAGCCATAGACACGAATCATCGGACGCGGCGAGGTGTCGGCCGCAGAGTCCTCGGGGCGAAGCGTCGCGGTCGGTGCGTCCGCGCTCGGCGTCGCTTCGCGCTCGGTGTCTCCCGGCTCCAGCTTCACGACCAGCAGGCGCGGGCGTTCGCCGCTCGCGCTCGAATCACTCGTCGCCACTCGGGGTGCGGGCGGCGCCTCTTTGCGCATCTCGAGCGCCTCGAGCCGCTGTTCCAGGCGGTCGCTGTGGCTCTGCAGGCGGGTCAGGTCGCCTTGCATCGCGGCCAGCCGCTTGGTCAGCTCGTCGTGGCCGCCGCCACAGGCGCTGAGCCCGAAGGCCGCCACCAGTGAAAACCAGCCCAAATGGAATGAGGGGGAGCGCATCGCGACGGATCGTAGGGTGTTCACCCAAGCCGGGCCAAAAACCCCGCCGCCACGGCGAAGCGCGCCGAGCCCTCCGCGCTAATTTCCTGTGCGAAAATCGTTATTTACGCCCAGTTGCTGGACGCAAGTCCGATCGCCTTCTAAGGTGGCCCGGTGGGGTTTCGCCGCACCCGCCGCAATCCGAACCGACCCAGGCCGAAGCTCGACCTGCGCAAGACTTTGTTCGTTTTGCCCAACCTCATCACCCTGGGCAGTGTGTTTTGCGGTTTCAACGCAATTCGAATTGTCGCCAAAGAGGCGCCCACCGAAGATGACGTGTACCGCGCTGCTGTACTTCTGATCTTCGCGATGCTGTTCGACCTGATGGACGGTCGGGTGGCGCGCATGACCAAAACGCAGAGCGCCTTCGGCCTGCAGTTGGACTCACTGGCGGACATCATCTCCTTCGGGCTCGCCCCTGCCCTGCTCGTCTACAAGTGGGTGCTCCACCGGGAGCCCATCCCCGGGATCCTGACGGCGTTCATGTTCGTGTCCTGCGCGGCCATCCGTCTGGCGCGCTTCAACGTGCTGAGCTCGAGCTCCACGGGCGCGCCCACGAAGCCCGGTAAATACATCCTCGGCTTACCGAGCCCGCCAGCGGCCGGCGTCTTGATCTCGCTCATGCTCGCCAACCACGGCGTGGGGGGCGCGCTCGGCTCCGAGCGGTACACCGTGCTCTTGTTCTGCGTCACCGTCGCGCTGGGCTTGCTCATGGTCTCCAACGTTCGCTTCCGCTCCTTCAAAGAGCTGAAGATGAACTCCGCGACGCTACTGTTCGTGCTCTTCACGCTCGGCTCGAGCGTGTTCGTCTGGCAACGCTTCAAGCCCCAGTTCGTGCTGGTCTGGTTGCTCAGCGTGTACGTGTTCATCGCTCTGGTCGAGACCCTACGCGTGCTCTCGCGCCGCCTGCGCGGCCTAGAAGAGCGCAACTCCGTGCCGCCCGTGATGCCGCACTGAGCGCGCGAGCGCGCGCTATTTCAACACGTCTGCGACGGCGAGCGACACATCCGGGAACGCGACGAGCCGAATCGACTGGCCGCGCTCGTAACGTTCGACATTGGCGTACGCGCCGGGCGTCGGGCCCGTGTACACCTCGACGCAGCGCTCGGGAAGGTTCACGACCCAGTACTCCGGGATGCCGCAGCTCGCGTACATCCGAAGCTTCCTGCCGCGGTCCTTGGCGAGCGAGCTCTCGGCGACCTCGATCACGAGGTGCGCTTCGCTCGGGTGCTCGAGATCGTAGTCACCCTTTGCAAGGACGGTAAAGTCGGGCTCGGGCTCGGATAGTTCGCTCGCCGCGAAGGAACCTTGGCAACGCACGATGGCGCGTCCGTGTAGCGCCAGAACGAGCAACTCAGTCAGCCTATCGACAGTAGCGGTGTGGGGCGGACCGATCGGGCTCATGGCGACCAGCTGCCCATCGAGGAGCTCGATGCGCTCGTCTTCGAACGCGCCCAGCTTGATGAGCTGGTCGTATTCCACACGGCGCAGCGGGCGGATGACTTCAACGGCTGAAGTGTCCATGAGGGCGAGATTAGCATGCACCCCCGCCCCTTCGGCCGAGCGACGGCCAGAGTTGCGGAATTTCGCGCGCTTCGCTGGCCCAAGCGGGGGCTTACTCGAGCTGCGGATCATGCGACTATCCGCGGATGGCTGAAATCCTGTTCGGAGCTCCCATCGGGTTCTTGCTCTGGTTCTTCGTGCGCTATGGCGTGCTCGGCTTCTACACGGTGGGGCCCAACGAGCGCGCGGTGATCAGCACCTTCGGGCGCGCACAACGCACTGGCCGCAGCACCCTCGAGGACCCGATGGTCGAGACCTTGCGCCCTGATGAGCGAGAGCGCTACGCGTACCCGCAGGTGCGCGTGATCGGGCCCGGCTTCTATTGGAAGCTACCGTGGCAGACCGCCCACAAGGTGTCGGTGGCAACCAACACGGTGTCGATCGCTTACGACCCAGAAGATCCGAGCGCGAACTCCAGCGGCCAGATCTTGGAAGCCGTCACCAAAGATCAGCTAAATACAGGACTGAACGGGCAACTTCGATTCACCGTTTCCGAGCGTAATTTGTACGCCTACGTCTTCGGCGTCAAACGACCGATCGCACACATCATGGGCTACTTCGTGTCCGTGCTGCGCAATCGGATTGCGAACTTCGAAGCGCCCGAAGCACAGGGGGCGCTCGCCGCCACAGAAGCCGGCGGAGAGGTCGGCGCGAGTGTGCAGGGCATCTCGATCAACGACTTGCGAAAGAATTTGCGCGACCTCAACGACCACATGGCGGAAGACTGCGCGTCCGCGGGCGCGCGCTACGGCATCAATCTGGACGCCGCGCTGATCACGGGCATCGATCCACCCATGGACGTGGATTCGGCCCTGGCCGCGATCAATACCGCGCATAACCACGTCTCGAGCGAGATCAGCTTGGCCCAGGCCGCCGCCGATCAAAAGATCGTGCAGTCTCGGCGCGCGGTCGAGATCGAGACGTTGAACGCGCAAGCGGAGGTCGAACCCCTGCTCACGCTCGCCGAACAGCTCCGGCAACTGCGGGCGAGCGGCGCCGGTTCGATCGCTGCCTACGTGCGCAACGCCAAGCTTGGCTTACGCCGGCGCGCGCGGCAATTGGTGCTCACCGCCGACCAGGAGGCCCGCTGATGCTCTTTTTAGCGACCGTGGGCATCACGTTTTTGAGCTGCTTCGTCGCCGTACCCATCTTCTTGTTCGTGGTGCGAGTGCTCGGCGTTTACGTGGTGGTTCAAGAGCGGCAGTGCGTGGTCTTCGAGCTGTTCGGCAAAGTGCGGCTGATCGAAAACCAACCCGGCATTCATTTTCCGTGGCTCAAGATGGGGCCCTTTGCTCCATTGGTCTCCTTCTTCGGCAAGAAGCGCGTCGTCGATTTGCGGCTCGACCAGACTTACTTGCGCAGCCAACCGGTCAACTCCGAAGAAGGCGCGCCGATGGGCATCGGTGTGTGGTGCGAGATGTTCGTGAGCGATCCGCTCGCGTACTTGTACAAAAATTGGGATCCGGTCGGCTCGCTGCGCGCGAACGTATCGAATGCGACCGTGCGTTGTTTGAGCAACATGAAGCTCTCCGACATGCTGGAGACACGCCACGCGATGAGCCAGATGGTGCGCGAAGAAGTGTCGCTGAAGTCCCGCGAGTGGGGCTACATGCTCGGGAGCACCTACGTGCGCAAGGTGCACTTCCGTGATCTCGGGATGATTCAACAGATCGAGCAGAAGGTCGTGAATCGGCTGCGCCAAGTGACCGCCGCCATCCAGCAGGACGGCAGTAACCGCGTGAACGTGATTCGCTCCACGGCGGAGCGGCAAGCGGCTGTCGCGTTCGCGCAAGCCGCCGCCACACGCCCGCAAATCGTGGGCGCGGCGCTGGGTGAAATCGCCAAAGACCCGCTGATTGCGGACGCGCTGTTCGAGCTGCTGGAGACCCAGAATTTGCTGCAAAGTCCGAACCTAGAGGTGAGCGTGCTGCCCAAGGGCACGCAATTCGTGGCTGCGATTCCGGGCACGGTCGGGGTGCACCCCGGGCGCTGACGACAGCGCCGAATCTCTGACGTGTTGAAGTGAGCGGCGGGCTCAGCTGGCCGCGCTGCGCAAGCGCGCCACTGCCCCGTCCAAATCGTGCCAAGTGACGACTTGCTGCAAGCGCGGATCCCGGAGCGAGATTTTGCGCGCGTTGCTGCCGCCCAGCCAGACTTCGATATCGAGCGGGAGCGCACTCAACACCTTGCGCAACTGAGCCTCGGTCACCATCATGTCCGAGGCTTCGGAGATCGACACGCCCACGACGTCTGCCGAAAAAGCGATGGCGGCTTCGGCGATTTGATCGGGGGGCGTGTTCACGCCGAGCAGCCGAGGCGTCGCGCCTTCGAGCGCCAAGTAAAGCGCGACCATGTCCAAGCCGAGACCGTGTTGTTCCTCGGACAGCGTCGCGAGTAGCACCACTGGACCGCCCGGCCGATCCTCGTAAGCTGAGAGCAAGAGCCGAAGCTTGCTGGACAGCACCTCGGAGACGAGGTGCTCGTGGCGCAC